>CAIQVS010000102.1 GCA_903875345.1 uncultured Pseudomonadota bacterium
CCTGTGCCCAAGTTGCGGCGCGCGCTATTACTATATGAAGAAGAATCCGCCGGTCTGTCCGAGCTGCGGTACCGCCTTTGATGTCGAGGGCGTGTTGCGTTCGCGTCGTGGTCGTGCTGCCCAGAAGGCTGCGCCGGTTGCGCCTGAGGAACCAGCGCTGGAGGATTTGCCCATCGCCGGAGGCGAAGAGGAAGAAGAAGCCGTCATTGAGGACGCCGAGGAACTAGGCGGCGACGATGTCGAGGAAGTGGTTGAGGTTGAGGAAGAACGCTGAGTCGGTTCAGATTTCTCGTGTCGCCGTTCGTAACCATTTGCACGTAGTGTCCTCAACGAGCGGTGACACAGCTTTATATACGCGCGCGTGATAGGCGTTGAGCCATGCGGTTTCTTCCGCATTCATCAATGACAGATCAATCAGCTTCGTGTCGATTGGCGCGAGCGTCAGGGTTTCGAAGCCGAGCGTCTTGTGTCCCGCTGGTTCGACGGTTGGTCCCAGCTCAATCACCGCTTGCAGATTTTCGATGCGAATGCCGTAATGTCCGGCCTTATAAAATCCGGGTTCATTCGACACCACCATGCCGGGCTTGAGCGGAACCGGACTGCGGCGCGAAATCGCTTGCGGTCCCTCATGCACGCCGAGGTAACTGCCGACGCCGTGTCCCGTGCCGTGGCTGTAATCCAGTCCTTCCATCCACAGATATTGCCGCGCGAGCGTGTCCAAATCGGCTCCGGTCGTGCCTTCAGGAAAACGGATGCGTGCCAGCGCTATATGGCCTTTCAGGACGCGGGTGAAACGGTCGCGGACTTCGGCGGAAGGCGCGCCGAGCGCAATCGTGCGCGTCACGTCAGTCGTGCCGTCGAGATATTGTCCGCCGCTGTCGAGCAGAAAAATATCGCCCGATTTCAGGGCGCGGTTGGTTTCCGCCGTGGCTCGGTAATGGACGATTGCGCCATGCTCTCCAGCTCCGGCGATCGTGTGAAAGCTGGGGCCGCGATAAAGATTGTTGGCTTCGCGGAAAGCGGCGAGTTTCTGTTCGGCGTCCAGTTCCGTGACATTGCCGGAGGCGTAATGATCCTCAAGCCAAGCCAGAAAATTGCAAAGCGCCACTCCGTCGCGGAGGTGGGAATTCCGCATACCCTGAATCTCGACCGGATTTTTGCAGGCTTTGGGTAGGGCGCAGGGATCCTCGCCGAGATCAAGCTTGGCTTTGGCGGTGCGCAATCGCTCGACGACCCAGTTGGCGGATTCATTCGGATCAATGCGGATCGGCTTGTCTTTTGCGGCGAGCCCGTCCAGCGCGTAAGCAAAATTTTCCGGCGGCTCGGCGGTAATATCTTCGCCGAGATGCGCGGCGAGGCCGGGCGTGAGCTTGGCCGGATGGACGAACCATGAAACCTTGCCGGTGTCGTGGAGAATGGCAAAGCTGAGCGGCAGCGGCGTGTTCGGCACGTCGCCGCCACGAATATTCAGCAGCCATGCGATGGAAGCCGGATCGGTGATAACGGCAGCGGCGAGATCGTTTTTGCGCAACTTTTCGGCCATCGCTGCCCGTTTCTCGATGGAGCTTTGCCCTGCAAAGGCGAGATCATAGGCTTCGACCGGCGCGGTGGGCGGAGCCGGGCGATTCGGCCATAGCGCGTCGATGGGATTGGTAACAACGGGCGTAAGCTCCGCCCCGATTTTTTGTAGCGCTTTTTTGAAACGCGTAATCGCGTCATCGGTGTGCAGCCACGGATCATAGGCAATCTTCGCGCCCGGTGTCTTAAGTTGCTTGGCCAGCCAGTCGGCTGGTTTGACGAGCGTGCTGTCCTGAAGGTTGAACAGGTCGGAGGGAACTTGCTGCTGGGCTTGCAGGATATAACGCCCGTCGGTAAAGAAGGCGGCCTTATCTCTCAGCACGATTGCGAAGCCCGCCGAGCCGGTGAAGCCGGTTAAAAACCGCAAACGCCGTGCTGAAGCCGGAACATATTCGCTTTGATACTCATCGGCCATGGGCACGAGAAAACCGTCGTATCCGGCTTTGGCAAGCTCGGCGCGTAGGGCTGTCAGGCGAAAGCCGTAATCGTAGTCTCTGGACGCGCTCATATATTTTTCCTGCATCTTAAGGTGGCAAAAGACAGCATAACGCCTTGTCCGAAAAGGATGAAAATAAAAAACAGTTCACAATCGGGATAATTCTACCTCCCGATTGTTGAGCGTTAATATATTTCATCCTTTTGCTGCAATCATGCCCTGATCTTGCCATATCCGCCGACTAGATCATAATGGGATAAACAAGCGAACGGAGGGTCCTATGCGGAAACTTCATCTTGCAGCATTGCTGGTAATATTTGGTGCGTTGTTGACGAGACCGGCCTATGCGGGTTCGGGCGAGTTTATCGGCACGTTGGTCGGAGCTGGCACGGGTGGATATATCGGCAGCATGTTTGGTCACGGCGCGGGACGGTTGGCGGCGACGGGAGCGGGCGTGTTTATCGGAGGCGCGATCGGTAACGAGATCGGCTATCAGTCCGATCATTCCTATGGATATTACGCGCGGTCGTATTATCCGGCGTACTACTATCCATCGACCGTTTACTATGCTCCGCCGCCAACGGTTTATTATGTTTCGTCGCGCTATGCTCCTAATTATGTCGCTCCGCCTGATCCGCCCCCGGTTGCTGTTAACCAAACTTATGGCAGTTATTGCCGCGAATATTCGCAGCAGGTACGCATTGGCGGGCAGGTTCAGGAAAGCTATGGCACGGCTTGTCTGCAGCCGGACGGCAGCTGGAAAATAGTGCAGTAGCTTCCGAAAACAGGTAAGGTCTGGCCTATGAGAACTCAGACCCTGCCCAACGAAATCGAACGCGCCTCGCCCTCGGAACGGGGTTGGCGGACGGGTGATTTCGATTTCGATCTGCCGGAAGACCGGATCGCTCAGACCGCGATTGAGCCACGCGATCATGCGCGGCTGTTGCATGTCCCACAGGATCGGTTCGCGGATTTGCAGGTGCTGGATTTGCCGGACATTCTGCAATCCGGCGATCTTCTTGTTGTGAATGACACAAAGGTCATTCCGGCGCGTCTTTACGGTAAGCGCGATGGCGTTACGATTGAAATTCTTTTGCATCAACGTAAATCGTCCGGAATCTGGTCGGCTTTTGCCCGTCCCGGAAAACGTTTGCGAGCGGGCGACACGGTGCGTTTCGCGACCGGCTTCGAAGCCGAAGTTATCGCCAAGCAAGATGACGGTCAGGTCGAGCTTCGTTTCGCTGCGAAGGATGCTGAATTAATGTCTTTGCTCGAACATTACGGCGAGCCGCCTTTGCCGCCTTATATCAAGCGTGAAGTCGGGCAGGCGAAACAGGATCGGCAGCGTTATCAGACGGTTTATGCCGCACGCGACGGCGCGGTGGCTGCGCCGACGGCTGGACTGCATTTTACGTCGGAGCTTTTGGAACGATTGCGCGAGAACGGGCATGAAACGGTTGCGGTGACGTTGCATGTCGGCGCGGGAACGTTCCAGCCGGTTAAGGTTGATCGTATCGCCGATCATGTCATGCATTCCGAATGGGGCGAGATTTCCGCCGATGCCGCATTTCGGATCAACAAGGCCAAAGACGAAGGCCGACGCATTGTCGCCGTCGGCACAACCTCTCTGCGGCTGCTGGAAAGTGCCGCCGCCGACAACGGCCTTGTCCTGCCTTATTCTAAGGCGACGGATATTTTCATCACCCCGGGGTATCGCTTTAAGGCCGTCGATGCGCTGATGACCAATTTCCATTTGCCAAAATCAACCTTGTTCATGCTGGTCTGCGCCTTTGCCGGATATGAACGGATGCAGACGGCATATGATCACGCGTTGGCGCATAATTACC
Source organism: uncultured Pseudomonadota bacterium (assembly GCA_903875345.1). Classification (GTDB taxonomy): domain Bacteria; phylum Pseudomonadota; class Alphaproteobacteria; order UBA9219; family UBA9219; genus CAIQVS01. Next base: position 3,862 of record CAIQVS010000102.1, read on the forward strand.
GCTTCTATTCCTATGGCGATGCGACGTTTTTGGAAAAACAATGACAGTTTTTGGTTTTGACATTCAGGCGCGTGATAAAGCCGCCCGGCGTGGACGCGTGACAACCGCACATGGCACGTTCGAGACGCCTTGCTTTATGGCGACGGCGACGGCGGCGACAGTCAAGGCGATGCATCCGGAATCCGTGCGCTCGACCGGCGCGGAGATGGCGATCTGCAACACCTATCACCTTATGCTGCGTCCGACCGCTGAACGAATTGCTGATCTGGGAGGATTGCATAAATTTATGAACTGGCCGGGGCCTATTTTAACCGACTCCGGTGGTTATCAGGTGATGTCGCTGTCGAAGCTGCGCGATATTTCCGAGCAGGGCGTGACGTTTCGCTCGCATCTCGACGGAAGCGCTTATGAGCTGACGCCGGAACGCTCGATGGGAATCCAGCATCACCTCGATTCCAATATTACGATGTGCTTTGACGAATGCACGCCACATCCGGCGACGCACGATCAGGCGGCGCAGTCGATGCGCATGTCCATGCGTTGGGCGGAGCGCTGCAAGAAAGCTTTCCAGCCGCGTGCAGGCTATGCTTTGTTCGGCATTAATCAGGGCAGCGTCTATCCGGACTTACGCGCGGAATCCGCAGCCGTCCTGAAAAGCATCGACTTTGACGGCTATGCCGTCGGCGGTTTGGCAGTGGGCGAGGGGCAGGAGGCGATGTTCCGTGTTCTCGATGAGACCACGCCGCATTTACCAAGCGAGAAGCCGCGTTATCTGATGGGCGTCGGTAAGCCCGATGATATTGTCGGCGCGGTTCTGCGCGGCATCGATATGTTCGATTGCGTCATGCCGACTCGGTCTGGCCGCACCGGGCAGGCCTTTACGCGGCGCGGTACAATCAATATCCGTAACGCGCGGCATCTCAGTGATCCCCGACCGCTCGACGAAACCTGCGCTTGTCCAGCGTGCAATAACTACTCCCGCGCCTATCTGCATCATCTGTTCCGCGCTGATGAAATTCTGGGGCTGATGCTGCTGTCGTGGCATAACCTTCAGCATTATCAGGATTTGATGCGCGATCTGCGTTTGGCGATCGAAGAACATCGTATTGAGGCATTTGCGACCGCGTTTCGGGAGCTTCAGGCCTCCGGCGATATTGCGGAGGTCGTATGAAGCTGATGAGGGTTTATTTTATTGTTGCCGTGTTCGTTTTTAGCTTGACAGCCGCAGCGCGCGCCGCCGATGACGCCAACAAAAACACCTCTGGTTTGCCCTTGCCGCGTTACGCTTCGTTGGCGCGCGACACCGCCAATATGCGCACCGGGCCGGGGACGCGCTATCCTATCGAATGGGTCTATACGCGGCAGGGATTGCCGGTCGAAATTACCGCCGAATACGATGTCTGGCGGCGTGTGCGCGATCCCGACGGTGCCGAGGGCTGGATTCACAAAACCGAGCTGTCGCATAAGCGCACCGCGACTGTGACGGGCGCGGCGCATGACCTGCTAGCCGCCGCCGATGACAAGGCTTCGATTGTGGCGCATCTGGATGCCGGATCGATTGGGCAGATTGTGTCTTGCGCGAAAGATTGGTGCAAACTGAAGTTCGATTCCGACATTAAGGGCTATTTGCGCAAGACGTTCGTCTGGGGCGCATATCCGAATGAGGTGTTTGACTAGCTCACGTCTCCCGCGTTTCGAAATCGATGCGCGGGTCGGTGAACATGTAGGTCAGATCGCCGATCAGGTTCAACACAAGGCCGAGCAGGGAATAGAGATAAACCGTACCAAGCACGATCGGATAATCGCGTTGGATCACGGATTCAAACCCCAGCAACCCCATGCCGTCGAGCGAGAATATAATTTCGATCAGCAGCGAGCTTGTGAACAGAATGCCGACAAACGCGCTTGGGAATCCGGCGATGACGATCAGCATGGCGTTGCGGAAGATGTGGCCGTAAAGCACGCGGTGTTCCGACAATCCCTTGGCGCGTGCGGTCAGGACATATTGCTTGTTGATTTCGTCGAGGAAGGAATTTTTGGTCAGCATGGTCAGGCTGGCGAACCCGCCGATGACCATCGCCGTGACCGGCAGCGTGATGTGCCACAGATAATCGAGGACGCGGTGCAGTCCATCCATATCATGCCAGTTGTCCGACACCAGTCCGCGCAGAGGAAACCACTCCAGATACCGCCCGCCGCACAACAGGACGATCAGCAGATTGGCGAAGAGATAGCCCGGAATGGCGCTGCAGACGATGACGATGGCGCTGCTCCAGACATCGAACGCGGTGCCGTCCTTGACCGCCTTGCGGATGCCGAGCGGGATCGAGATCGCGTACGACAGGAACGTCATCCACATGCCGAGCGAGATCGACACCGGCAGCTTTTCCCCGATCAGCGTGAGCACGGGCGTGTCGCGGTAGTAGCTCTTGCCGAAGTTGAAGGTGGCGTAGTCGCGCACGAGGATGAGGAAGCGCTCGAGGACGGGCTTGTCGAAGCCGTACTGCTTCTCGAGCTCGTGGATGAATTTCGGATCGAGCCCCTGCGAGCCGCGGTAGCGCGAGGCGATGTCGCCGACAGCCTGCGAGCCGCCGGCGCCGATCTGGCCGCCCCCGCCGCCGAATCCCGCCGTCGAGCTCTGGTCCGCGCCCTGAAGCTGGGCGATCGCGCGCTCGACCGGCCCGCCGGGCACGAACTGCACGATCGCGAAGGAGACCGCCATGATTCCGAAGATCGTCGGGATCATCAGCAGTAGGCGGCGGACGAGGTAGGCGAGCATGGGTCAGGCCGTCGGCGCAAGAACGGCAGTCGGCATTCGGCAGTCGACAATCGGAGAAAAGCGCCGACCGGATGTCCCCGACTGCCTACTGCCTA
>CAIQVS010000103.1 GCA_903875345.1 uncultured Pseudomonadota bacterium
ATGTGTTTCCCTTGTGAGTAATCAGCCCCAGATAGACCTTGTTGTTCAGGATGCGATAAAGCTGGTTGAGGCAGAGCGGCGATCCATAGCGCTGGTTGCCAGTCTGGGTGATGTAGGTTTTACCCCTGATGCCTTGCAGCTTTAATTCGCGTCCCAGCAACGTGGTCGAGCGCAGCGTGATAAAACGCAGGAATATCTTTTTGACGATCTCGGCCTCGCTGGTGTTGATGATCAGTTTGCGATCGACAACATCATAACCAAGCGGCGGGCAGCCGCCCATCCACATCCCTTTCTTTTTGCTGGCCGCGACCTTGTCGCGGATGCGTTCGCCCGTCTGTTCGCGCTCGAACTGGGCGAAGGACAACAGGACGTTCAGGATCAAGCGCCCCATCGGGGTCGTCGTGTTGAACTGCTGCGTGACGGAGACGAAGCTGACATTGTGCTTGTCGAAGACTTCGATCAGTTTTGCAAAATCCATCAAGGAACGCGTGAGGCGGTCAATTTTATAGACGACCACGATGTCGATCCTGCGAGCTTCGATGTCAGCAAGAAGCCGTTTAAGGCCTGGGCGGTTGGTGTTGCCGCCAGAGAACCCGCCATCGTCATAAGGATCAGGGACAAGAACCCAGCCTTCGTGTTTCTGCGAGGCGATATAGGATTCGCTGGCATCACGTTGGGCGTCGAGGCTGTTATAATCCTGTTCCAGCCCGTCTTCAGATGATTTACGGGTGTAAACAGCGCATCGGATGCGTGGTTTTGTGGATGAGTTCATGCTGCGCCTTTCTTTCCGACCAATCCGAAAAACGCGGGGCCTGACCATGCTTTGCCGGTAATGACTTGGGCGATGCGCGAGAGGCTCTTGTATTTACGGCCATCGAAGGCAAAGCCATCGGCCAGAACTGTGACCTGATATTCGACGCCCCCATAATCGCGGATGAGGCGCGTCCCAGTCAGCGGGCGGTGGATCGCACGTCTGCGTTCTCTTTTCAGATCGTTGCCGAGGCGGACTTTGGCGAGGGCATCGAGCCGCTGCTCCAAGGAGCCGACTTCCTTTTCCAAGGCCAGTTCCTGAAGGCGGTACGCCAAACGACTGACGATCCATTTGCGATTAAGGCCGGGAAGATCAGTCGCGTAAACCTCGCGCCAGAGCTTTTTGAGGTGACTGAAAGGCGTTGTTTGTAATGCGGCGATTTTGGCTAAAAGCTCATTATTCATCGTCATGCTCCTGCACGACAGGAACGCTCTTGTTCGCCCTGAAGTCGAGAGCTTTTCGCTTCATAAGTGCTTTATTTGCAGTGATTTCTCGCATTTTCAGGCGCAGGAATCCCAGCGCGAGAAGTGAGGCGATTTCGTCTTGGATCTGTGGGGCGATGCGGATGTTTTTCATGCCCCAATGATAATCAGGGCACTCCGATCGCCTCAATTTGATTGATTTGAATCTTTTTGAATTTGTCTGATTTTTCTCGACTCATCCGCTAGGCAGTTGGCTTCACAAACACAAAAATACAAAGTCGTGGAAAATCATGCGGTTAAGGCTCTAAACATGACGCCCAAAGGTTTAGAGCCTTCTCAGGAGATAGGGCTTTTCAGGAGAAAAACAGGGTGTTTTGGGGGAGGAAAAGGATCGCTCATGTTTACAGCTATGTGCGAAAAACCCTGCGGAATAAGGGCTAAATGACGGTGGTCGAAAAAGTTATGAGAATGTTTTTATTTGAATAATGGCGGAGGGAACGTGACTGGGTTTGAACATGCTCCAAATATTATATAGCACAATCAATGTGTTATTGAGGAAGCAGTATTTGGAGTTCGAATCTCACAGCCTATAGATTTTGAGCGCACAGCGACTTCCATTCATCTTTCACACCAAGTGCATCGTAGATGTCTTTATCGACTAAGTCTATGATTTGAGGAGAGTCTTTTACACCCGCGACCTGCATTCGAGGGAGGACAAAGGGCAAATCTGAAAAAACAGGCTTTTTTATATAGGGGGGAATTGTTTGGCCCTCTAGGTACTCATATGTGATCGGTTGTTTAACTGCTGTATCAGAAAACGCCATAATCTCAACTTCGAGGCCATATTCGGCATCTGGCATACCAATCTCGGTGCGCAAGTGGTGCACAGCCTTGATCACTCCAGCCACACACGACAAAACAGTAGAGTGGTAGATATAGAGATCATTTTGGGACTGCGGCGGCGTGTATGCAGGATTGTCATATGGAGAGTTCCCAGCCCAGAGATCTATTGCTCCATTTTGATACATTTCATAACGGTATGGCGAGATAAGACTGTCTCCATTGCGACAAATCCCGCGCAGTACGGGGCGTTCGGAAAAATCGGTTTGTTGCAGACAAATGGCGTGCTGCTGTCCTCTCAACGTAACTGTACAGCTAGGGTCAAAGTGAAAGAGCTTCCTGTTGCCGTATAATCTGCCGAGATCGGGCACTTCGAGCAACGGAATAGCCGTTACACGAACAGCGGCCATGCGTTTCCGTATAGTTCCCCATTTATGAAATGCCTCTTGGCGTGATTGAAATACCTTATCGATACCGGCAAGGTCACGCGCAACATTTAGCGTCATATCTTGGATTTGGCGCATATCCATTTCCTGTGAGCTGGTGCCATTGCGTATATAACAGCGTCCTGTTGTTTTTAAGCGGTGAGGGGCGCGTCGTGACGGGAGTACTCTAAAAATGATTACGCCTGACTTGTCGTCGTGATTCACCTCAATAGGCCAAATTTGTAGGTTCGGCAGAATAGGATCAATAACTGACTTTGCCATATCTTCAAGGCGACTAGCCAAATCGCCGACACGTGGAATGGGGTTGATGCCCTCTGCTCTAGGAGGTTTATCAAGCGTTTCCTCTATTCCAAGGATGAGCGTTCCTCCCATTGAGTTTGCGAAAGCTATAATCTCCGAAAAAAGCTTGTCTCTGGCTGCATCGGTGATCTTATCTCCTCCGCTTAGCCATGAAGAGCGCTCTGCATTCTTGTCGGGGAGTGTTTTCTTATATTCGACCTGAAAATTTTCTGACCATTTCTTACTGGTCAGTTCTGTCAGATCATCGGCGGTGATTTGCTCCAAAGGTTTTGTAAAAATGGAGAGCATTGGAGGGCCATATCTGGAGAAGATGGGAAGTGTCTATTAATATTACGTCGAGAATCGCCAACAGGTAAGGTGTTTTGAGCAACAATCCTAGCCATACAGATAATCTGCTGAGATTTTGCCAATTTACAGGACAATACCCTCATATGGCGTTGTTAGTACTCGCGGAAAAACTCGTGGAAATTCAGTGGCATATTAGGCTAAAATCCTTTATCTGAATGAAGGCCCACTTTCATTTTCGCATTGATAAGAAGTGTGCGTTGCACAAAGGATAATCGCTGAATGTATGCAGCCTTAAAAGAAGACGAGGAAACGTCAGCACTTGCACAAGCTGATATGGCACGCATCATGATTTCTGCCAAACTTGATGCTGATATTCGGAGTAAATTGGGACAGTTCATGACTCCTGCCCCTGTTGCCACTTTTATGGCAAAAAGGTTTACAACCCTTCCAAAAGTAGTGCGGTTGCTTGATGCCGGGGCGGGAGTCGGCACACTAACCGCTGCGTTTGTGAATGAAGCCTGCCTCCTGCGTACCCCTCCGGAGGAAATCAATGTCACTGCTTTCGAGGTCGACAAAACCCTAAGTGATTTGCTCGAAATGACACTGATGGCGTGCGAAGCGCAATGCCAAGTGTCAGGCATAGATTTTAAGTACGAAATAATCCGCGACGATTACATTCTTCATTCAGCAGAGCCTCTTATTTCTCAACCATCAGAAGGATTGAAATATAATTGTGCCATACTCAATCCTCCTTATGCCAAGATAAATAGCAAATCAAATACGAGAAGTGCGTTAAGGCGCATTGGCATAGAGACGAGCAATCTTTACACAGCTTTTGTTGCTTTCGCATTGCTACAGCTTGAACAGAAAGGACAAATGGTAGCAATTACCCCTCGTAGTTTCTGTAATGGGTCTTATTTCGAACCGTTCCGACATTTCATGCTGGAGTGTTCGGCACTAGAAAGTGTGCACCTTTACGAATCGCGGCGCAGAGCTTTTTCTGATGATGATGTTCTTCAGGAGAATATAATTTTCAAACTGGTAAAGTCTGAGCCACAACCCGTAACGGTTCGAATTACCTCTAATAGCTGTCCGCAAGACATAAATATGATTGTACGCGATGTGCCATATGGAGAAGTGGTTCATCACGATGATTCACATAGCTACATCCATCTCACAGTCACTGAAGCAGGTCGTGACCTAGCCCATAAAATTATAACCTTGCCATGCTCACTTCGTGATCTGGGTATTAATGTATCCACAGGACGTGTCGTGGATTTCAGGGCAAAAGAACATCTGCGGTTAAATCCTGATTCTGATGCTGTTCCGCTTATTTATCCGTGCCATTTTGAGCAAGGATATGTTTCTTGGCCTAAGAAAGGTGGCCGGAAGCCAAACGCATTGGCGTCGAATGCATCGACTTCTGATTTGATGGTTCCACGCGGTATTTACGTTCTAACAAAACGATTTACCTCTAAGGAAGAAAAAAGACGTCTTGTCGCCGTCATATTTGATCCTGAAAGTGTGCCGGGAGAACTCATTGGTTTTGAGAACCATTTGAATTATTTTCATGAGAATGGTCACGGACTTACGCCTGATCTTGCTCTAGGGCTTTGTTTGTTTCTCAACTCTTCTGCTGTGGACGGCTATTTCCGCCAATTTAGTGGGCACACACAGGTCAATGCGACAGACTTGCGAAATTTACGTTATCCCGACCGCGCACAACTTGAACGTATTGGGCGCGGTTGCGGTAGAGTCCCTACAACGCAAGAAGCAGTGGATTCCATTATCGAGACGCTTCTTGCGGAAATGAAGCCACAAAAAAGTGTTTAGACGAGTCTTCTTGAATCCAGATGTAAGTGTCGACTGCAATGTTTGGTGATTTGCCTTGGCGCGTTGCAGCTTCCTTCCAAGTGCGATAACTAGTGGTGAAGCCAATCCCTGCTTTTCCACAACGCGCGCACAAACTCTCCAATTGCTTTTTCTTATGAAGGTCAACTTCTCCATCGCTCGTAACGGCCTCGATAACCCATAACCAGTCCGTTGCAGGATTCCAAAGTAATGCGTCGGGCATAGCGTCCGCAAGGCGCAGTTCAATGCCCGCTTCCTTTAAGCGGGAGCGATCCTCATCGGTTATGCGATCCCCATCTCCGTCATCGACATATATGATTTTGTAGCCGGGGAGAAACTGCTTCGCATAGAAACTTACTGATGCCTGTATCAGGGAGCTATGCCCGGATGTTCCAATAAGCTGTTGAGCAGCGGCGGCTGCCTTGGCTTGGAACTCAAGCCGAGCGCGAGCAGCGTCTTTATTGTTCCATGCGTTTAGCATGCGCCCCCATTGATCCGCAGAGGCCTGTAAGATTGCTTTAAAATCCTGAGAAAGTCTGTAAGCACAATTTGGTGATTTTGCTCTTTGGTGACCGTCTATAAAGCTATCCTCGAAGAGATAGATCGGCTCTATCCCACCCAGCTCGCGCAGCGGTTTTATCCAATAATCTCTTCCTTCCCTGTCCAACTTCCCGGCATTGCGTTGTAAAATGCCGACATGACATGCAAGATGTGCTGTCGATGCTCCGTCGCAAAAGTGCGCATCTTTTGGAGGCTTGTCAAACCAGCTGTCAGTTTGGTTGTCCAAAAGCGCAAAGACAACATCTACTAAGTCTTGGTTGCTGCCAAATGTTAGTTGGGTAAGAACTTTGCGGACGCGTTCTTTTGAAACGCCTTGCAGCGTTGTTGGAACGGGAGGAATTCCAGCTTGTTCACGTGTTTTCCTGAGTTGGGCTACCTTATCGTGCAGTAACATTTTTCATTTGACCCTGTTATGAAACGGAACAAGGCCATCATACACATGATGTGTTCAGCGGTCGATTGATTTGCTTATGTATAACGACTATTTTTGGCTGTAGTGTTTTGTGATAGTCTCAGCGTATAATTCGGGAACCTGCTGCGTCATTCTTTTTGTGGGAAATAGCAGAGGCTAGAAATCGTTTTGATATAGTTTGCGAATTGCAAGAAACGGCTGGAACGTCGAATAAATATAGCAAGACCTCATCACCCCATTTGCTAATCAGAGTTAACCCTGCTTCTGCAGCACATGCCTCAAAAAAGTCAGATGGATATTTATAGGAATTGTTGTAGTGAAAGATTTCGCCTTTTTTCACACGGACATTTATTTCCCCTAAAATGCCCATCTGGAATTCTTGATCCTGAACCGCGCGAACCGTATGAGCCAAGAGGCTGCATGATTGGTGCCATATAGGAAAATACTCAAAACCGTTGGGATCAAAATTATTCATCGGCAGCTCTTCTGCCATTCTGTAGATATGATTAACGCCAAAAAGCTTGTGCCAAGGTTCACTATAAAACGCGACATTACGTTTTTCGTCTTGGCAGGTATCAACTTGAATAAATAGCTGTCCTCCAAAGGGAATTGTCTTAATCAAGTTCTTTAAAGCTTGAACTAAATGGTGGTGCGGCAGCAGTGCGGGGACAGGTCCTGGTATATTGCTAATCGTAGATCCAAGCTGAACCCCAAGCGCAGGAGAATCAACAAAAGCCCCATTATCCCCCGAAAAGAAGTCAGCAATAATTGGGTTTACGCGGCAATCATTGTTAGTTTTTGCGAACTGTGATGCCATATCATAAATTTCTAAACTGCAATCAACAGGCTTGTATTCCTTGCAATGGAAGGCTTCGATCAATTTTTTCGCTTCATGCAATCCACCGGGGCCGAATTCAACGATCGGCAGTCCCTTCTCCGCAGCTTTGGCAACTTCAGGGAGGTAAGTGTTCAAAGATGTTCTACAAAGGTTGGGGAGGCTGCCCCATTTTGCATGCTCATCCCAAGTATATACGCCTGATAAAGATTGTTTACCACGCACTCCAGTGTGGTGCTGATACATTTGTGGCCCCATATGACCTGAGGCGAACCCCATCCACAGATCGACACTCTGTTCAAAAAACTCCATGGACGGGATGAGGTGCAGAGCTTCATTATTGCTTAGCATCGTACCTCCTATGAGCGAACAGATTTCGATATTTTCCAGAGAGCATCGAACTGCTTTTTATAGGAATTGGTGATCGCTGGTATTTTGTGCAGAACAATGGTGGGCGCGGGTATGGTTTGGAAAGACATAATTGCTAAACAATCTCCGTAAACGTAGAACGGAACAGGTTCGAACATGTCCTTGGGCAGCCATCTATATTCTGCATAGTCAGAACAAGTGACGTTTGTATCACCTTCACGGATGAGTGACTGTACCTTGATGTCTTTTCGTGCTTCTACCAGCTCCGTCATTCTTTGAATGTGAACTGGAGAGTAATCACCCAAGTGTTCTGTGAATACATCCTCGTCAACACCCGTCACCTGTATTAAGCCTCCGTGTTTTTTGATGTGTTCATATACACCATCAAAGAAGCGGCATAGACCGTCGTGTCCCACCAGCACTTCAACGCCTTGCGGTTTGAGGCGCACCCCGAAATTATCCGTAAACTCCACACCATTCTCATCAAACACCCTGACGATATCAGCCACAGTCCCTTCGCGGGGCTGCACAGCATCATCTTCAATTTTGTTTATGGTATCTCTGGTCAATCCGGCCTTTTCAGCCAATAGGGCGCTTGACCACTTGAGTAATCCGCGACCAGCTCGAATTTGACGCCCTACGCTCATGCTTTAACTCCATAATCGGCATTTAGTATGGTTACTACAACCATTGATGATAATATCAAAGCTTATTTTATACATTCTTAAAACCACTTTTAGGTAACTACCTACATATAACAGGTGTTTGGCATGGTTGCAATAGTTTCTTTATTGCTTTTGTCTGCTTTAGACCTTCTTTTTGCAGGTTTGTGTTGCTTTCACCCTACTATCATTGTACAGTCCACATTATTGGTAGTTCGAAAACGATTTTTACGGAGATGATTATGCTTACTTTTCACGGACTTGAAATGAGATATGGCGCTCCCGGAGCTTACCAGTTGCTGCTGGACATTGAAAAGGCAGCCGGGATCACCTCTTGGCTGATGGCTGGGATTGATTACGAAGAACGGCTCCAAAGAGCAATGCGTGCGCAGGACGCCATGAATGCTGTATCGGCGATTGCCGCCTAACCCTTTAAATCGGAGCTGTCCCATGGCCAAGTCGCAAATTAAGATTAATTTTGATCAACCGAGTATCGAGGCAGAAAGCCTCAATGCCAGCAATAATAACGATGATCTGATGTGGCCCGCTAGCAACGCCATGGCAGCGTCCGATATCACTGACGACCTTAATGCGGCGATCATTGCCCATGATGAGCCGCTCAACCAGTCTGAGTTAAAAGCCGTCACCTCCGTGATTTCGTATGTGGCCTATTCGCAGAATGCCAGCGAACAGATTGTTTGCGAGATGCTCGCCACCGCTTTCGAAGTCAAAGACGTGAAAGCTTTGCCGCGTGGCTATTACGACGAGGCCATCCGCTATCTGGTCGATTTGCGCGTTCAAGATGTCATGAATTAAGCCGGACCGAAGCCCAACGAGGAGAAAGAACCATGGCCATAGCACAGGGGGATCACGTCGAGATGAAACCGGCACTTTCTTTATACCGGCGGGTGCTCGCTCCTGCTCAGTTGAGAGCGGCGCGAAGCCTTCTTGATTGGACAAGGCACGACCTTGCGCAGATCGCTGGCCTGTCGCCTGAGACAATCAAAAACATAGAACATGGCACCTTCACGCCGACCGAGGCGACAGTTCAAAAGATTTTTGAAACTTTTGCAAAGCATGGGGTTGATTTTATCAGCACGAATTCGACAAACGCCTATGGCGTGATCTTGATCGCTATTCCCCCGCAAGAAGCCCCAGTCGTAGAGGCTCGGTCATGCTGACGGCAAGCAAAGACAATAATACGAACTGTCTTCCCATAAGCGCCTGCGCATTGCGGTCGTTGAGCGCGATGATCGCGTCAGTTGCGACAGAACAGAGCATAGACTCGCTGACGATCTGCGACATGCTCGCGGCAAGGTTCGATGTGAAGGAGGTCACGGCCATTCCAGATACTTGTTTTCAGGATGCCTTAGATTTTCTCGTCGATTTTAAGATTAGTAAAATTGTGAATTGACGACCGAACATCGCACAACTTAACCGGAAATACGCAGCCCATGAGCCAGATTTCGCCAGCGCAGATCAAAGCGGCCCGAGCCATACTCGACTGGACGCAAGGGAAGCTTGCCGATGTCACTGGATTATCAATGGCCACAATCAGGAACCTAGAGAACGGGAATATTTCCTTTCGCAGCCTTGAGATCATCCGTAAGGCATTGGAAGAAGCTGGCATCAAATTTACTGAAGATGACGGCGTTCGCCGTCGCGTCATCGATGCCGTGCCGCTGCGCGGGTCCGAAGGTGTTGAATTTCTTCTTGAAGATATTGCCCATACGATTAGGACGAAAGGTGGCTGCGTTATGGCTATTCAGAAGTCCCAGCGTTCCCTCTTGGATTCATTGGATATCTCATCCGACAGCGATGCGCTGCAGTTAGACAGATTGAGCAGCTTGGGCAAGTTAAAGTGCTTGCTGACGGAAGATTACGATATGTCGCTTAAAATTCCCAAAGCGGAATTTAGGATTTGCCCCAAGCTTGGATCCGGCCCCGGTCAGTATATCGCCTATGGAGATCGTTGCGTGCTGGTTACGCCATCCCAATGCGCATCGTTCAAATTCATTCTTTTCAAGTCCTTGGATTTCACGCAAACGTATCTGGATCACTTTGCTTCGCTTTGGAATCTTGCCGCCCCGCATGGCGGAAATGATCGTTCAGAGCCAAACCATATCGTTCAGTAAATCGTTCATCAACTTTTATGTATCAACAAATCCGGCCAAGCAGAACTTGGCCGGATATTTTTTGCACTGTACCATCATAATAAAATGAAATCACAGCATGGGCGCAAAAAACGCTAACAAAAGCGACCATTTTCACTAATGAAGCAGAATTCTAGCGAAATTTCGTAAGTTTTACGGGCATTTTCGCTAAAAGTTGTTGTGGAATTCCATCCTGCTTTTCGAGTGAATGGTCTTATTGCAATAACGCAACGGGACTGGTGATGGCATACAAAGATCGACAGGTTCTGTTCACGGCGCTTGGTTTTCTCGCCATTATCATGAGCGGCAAAAGCGAGAAGAAAGACGCCGCCATTCGTGCACAGATAATGGCCGGTTACATCGAAAGCTTTTGCCGCGAAAAGGTGCCGGAAGCTTTTCCTGCGATGCAGGAAAATTATTCAGACGATGATCTGGGCATGATCGATCAGATGATCGCCTATACAAAACACCGGATATCCAGCGGCCAAGACCCTAAGTTGCCTCAGGTGCTGGAATTAAAAGTTAGACTCTACCACCGTCTTCAGATGCGTCAGCGCCTATTTATGACCGATGCCCTTATCGGCGAAGAAATCCTACGTCTTCTCGAGCAGGACAAAGAATGTCTAACAAGCGAGGAAAAAATGATGATCCTGAGCGTC
>CAIQVS010000104.1 GCA_903875345.1 uncultured Pseudomonadota bacterium
AACCATCTTGAGCCAACTTCTTAATGGCTGTTTCTGCTGCCTGATGATCCGTAAAGGCGGCCACAACTGAGTCAATTTTTTCCATTACGTGTTCCTTTTTATTCTTTGCCGGATTTTTGATGAAAAGTTTTTGCGTGTCGATCCGCATCCTGACTGTGACCTTTGCTCCGATTGATATCCTTGAGGTCTGCTTGTTCATTGACAGGCATATCCTCAAGCTTCAATTTCTGCTTCTTTTGGCCAAACATAAGTCGCGTGACAGGTGAATGAGCAGTCATGATGGCCTCTTGTTTGTTTAGGGTTTCGGCGACTTCTGGGCTTGCCTGCTCGCATTGCTACACCGATCTCACATTTCTGATTTGATGAATATCAAATCGATTTCAAGAGACTGGAGTACTTCGTCAAAAAGTCAGATTAAACAAACTTTAAAGAGGTCAACATGAAAACGCTTAAATCACACACACTAATGGCTACAAGCTTAATGCTTATTGGTCTGCTTGCCTTCGGATCAAGGGCGCAAGCAGATGACGCAGGCGTTAAGGCGGGAGTTCTAACCTGTCATGTGGCAAAAGGCTGGGGCTTTATTTTTGAAAGCACGCATGATCTTAATTGTTCTTACTCACCAAATTCAGGGACACCGCTTCACTATATAGGGCATATCGTCAAGTACGGCGTAGACGTTGGATATACCAAAGAAGGTATTCTCGTTTGGGGCGTTCTTGCTCCAACCCGAGATTTAGCTGCTGGAGACTTGGCCGGGAATTACGGCGGCGTTACCGGTGGAGCTAGCGTTGGCGTCGGTGCATCCGCTAATGTTCTCATTGGTGGCTCAAACAAAACTATATCGCTGCAACCTTTGAGCATCGAAGGCTACGAAGGCCTGAATGTGGCGGCCGGTATCGCGTCAATAACCTTAAAATATCAGCAATAACAAGATTTATAGGAACAACTTTTCGGTACATGAATTGAATATCATGTTCCGTCAGTTGGCGGTGGGCATGCTGGGAATGCCCCACTTGCTCACCGTTCAACCTATATATTTCATAAATTGCCTTAAAATAAATAATGATGTTCTTCTCCACAGCAGCAAAAGATATGTCTGCGGTGATAGCGGTCATTAAGGAGCGAAAGTATGAAGCAGTCTCACCATTCTCGCTCAAAGCCGACGCTCTTCGACCCCATGCATGCCGGAGCTCTCAAACTGGCTAACCGCATTGTCATGGCGCCGCTTACCCGAAATCGGGCTGGGCCAGGCTTGGTTCCGGGGCCATTATCTGTTGATTATTACGCTCAACGCGCCACGGCTGGCCTTATCATAGCTGAAGCCACACAAATATCTGCTCAGGCGCAAGGCTATGCCGATACACCGGGCTGCTATACCGATGATCAAGTCCGAGGTTGGAAAAAAGTCACTGACGCTGTGCATGCCAAAGGTGGGACTATTGTTGTTCAATTATGGCATACGGGTCGTATTTCTCACACCAGCTTTCACGATGGTAAGGCACCTGTTGGGCCTTCAGCCATAAGGGCGAACACTAAAACGTTCGTGGGTGGACAAGGCTTCGTTGACGTATCAATGCCGCGTGCCCTTAAACTTGACGAAATGGCCGGTATCATCGAGGATTTCCGCTATGCATCTACCCGCGCGATTGAGGCCGGATTCGATGGCGTGGAGTTGCACGGTGCTCACGGTTACCTGCTCGATGCGTTTCTACGCGATGGAACAAATCATCGTACCGATGCCTATGGTGGCTCCATTGAGAACCGCGCCAGACTGCTTGTCGAAGTCACGAATGTTTGCGCCCAAGCTATCGGTGCCGAGCGCCTGGGCGTTCGGATATCTCCGGTATCTACAGCGGGAGATTCGCACGACAGCGATCCTCA
>CAIQVS010000105.1 GCA_903875345.1 uncultured Pseudomonadota bacterium
ACATCGAGCGGCTGGCCGCTTAACCAGCGAAACTTAACCGGCGGGACTCTCTCTTAAGTTTGCCCAGTTTCTGTCCAACTCACGGGGGCCACCCCAGTCTGGCCTGAATGCATTGTTTTCGCAGCTTTGCATTGTGTCGCCTGATGCTGGCGGCGCCAAGAATGCAAGGGACTTTGCCAAATACTCGAAGAAATTTGCCGCGTCTGTCCTCAACGTAGGCGAAGATGAAATTGTTGATATTCCCATGGCGCAGATCGATAAGCGCCGTTCGGGAGCGAATGTGTCAGAGGTCATGAATGTTCTCGGCAGAGAATATGTGACGGGTCGAAAGGCCGTGATTGTTGACGACATGGGTGACACGTTCGGGACAGCCACTCACGCTGCCGATGCCCTCGTAAGTGCCGGAGCCAGTAGCGTTGAGTTTTGGGGAACCCATGGTTACTTCTCTGGAAGCGCCTTGGATCGCATCAATTCTTCTCCAATCTCACGAGTTAGCATCACAAACTCCATGGCATTGCGGCCTGCAGTAAGCGAAATGCAGCAGACCAGCATCATCGACATCGCTCCAATTCTTGCGCAGGTCATCATCGATTTGACGACAAAACCCGAAACCAATATGCATGTGCATCAAAGACATTTGGAAGAGAATGATCAACGCCGCCGGACATTGGGGAGGCACGTCTTTGCGATGATGCCTCGTGACACAGCACAACCATAGCAATCCACCTAGCAGGAGACTTTTTTATGACCACAGTTTCAATTCCCGATTACGAAAATCTTCCCGCACCACAGGGCTATCAATCGTTTGTACGGGAAATTGGCCCGCTTGCATGTGATCGTTATGCGCTGACGATGACTTATGCCGCGTGGAAACTGGGCTTTGCCGACGAAAAAATGACGACATCGAATGTTTTCTGCCGCAGCCTTGTCAATAACGGCGACACTTACAAGGACTCCAGCACTGATGAGGTTAGGAGCGTCAAAATTCCATATCTTGTGAATGCAGGATTAGGATTGGTAGCCGAGTGGTACGATGGCTGGCAATGGAAAGATCGCGAACTCCGTTATCTCGCTCAGCAGCGCATCGATGATGGCACCGGCAAAAAGATTCGTCTTTTCCCTAATGAGTTTTTGCACTGGTTGTCGAAGCAGCGATTGAGCCTCGACATTAAAGCTATACCAGAAGGTCAGCTTATTTTCCCGCAAGAGCCATCAATGCAGCTTACCGGGCTTTGGTGGCAGCAAATGGCAGTGGAAGCCACAACGCTTGGCCTTATTTCGTCGAGTACAAATCTAACCACCGTTGCCACACAAGTTAAGTTGGCAGCACAACGTGAAGCCCATAAGGCTGGAGCCGGGTTGGTTGAAGCCTCCGCAAAAGAATTCGCGTCACTGGCAGAAATGTCTTTGCGCCGCTCTCCGAGTGTTGGAGCTCTTCAATCAGCGCGCGCTGCTGCGATTGCCGGGTGGGATAACACTTCAAACGATTATGCTGGTATGTGTTACGGCATTCCCGTGATGGGAACTTTTGCCCACGCATGGGTGATGCTGCATGAAACAGAAGAAGGAGCCTTTGAAAATTGGGCCAAGGCTTATCCAAATGCCACAGTTTTTCTGGCGGATACCTATAACACCGTTGAAGGCGTTAAAACCGCTGTCCGTATCTGCAAGAAACATGGCCTTGATCTAAAAGGTATTCGCCTCGACTCTGGCAATTTAGCCTACTTCTCTCGTGAAGCTCGCGCTGTATTGGACGAGGCCGGATATCCGAACGCCAAAATCCTTGCAACGGATAGCATTTCCGTAAGAAATGCCGCCAGTTTGTTCGGTCGTGTTTCGACCGAGGTTACTGATCGTGAGAGTTTTGTGACTGGCTTTGGTATCGGCTCAGAAGTCGCGGTTAACAGAAACAATCCATTGCTTGATTTTGTGATGAAACTGGCTGCGCATCATGCAGATCGCTCGACTGGTAACGATGCTCTTGTTCGTGAACTTATCAAGCTGTCCGAAACGGAGAAGAAAACAACCTTGCCTGGCTTGATCGACGTTGTTCGCTACGTCGACAGAAATGGTCGTTGGGCGGGTGATACAATTATTCCGGCTGACCTTGATATTGGTGAAGGACGTCTGAGCCGTGATCTTTACTCTGAGCATACACAGACCGGCAAGATCAAACCCTTCCCTCAAGGAGCGCCCTTTGTTCGCTTGTTGCAGCCATGGATGGCGAAGGGTGAGATGGTGCAAACGCCATATGCAGATCGTGACGCTCATGCAGTGCTTGCCACAAGTAGGGCGACATGTGCCGAGGCAATCTCTAAACTAGATAAAGATCACTTACATCTTCCCCCCGACATGCCGCATGATTACGGTGTCGGCATTTCTGAGGAACTGGCGCAAAAGCGAAAAGTTGCTGTTGGACATATCCGCGCACGGCAAGACCTTGAACGGCAACGCAATAGATTTGATTTGGTATCTTAATCAACCCTTGGACAGGAGACTTCCTTGACCACACACACTATCGTCTTTCTTATCGATATTCAGAATGGCTTTGCAAATGATGGCCTAACGCCAGCTCAAGGTGGCAGCCTCTACGTGCCGGGCGGCGAGAAAGTTGGTGAGCCAGCAGCCAATCTGCTCCGCAATCTGTCAAATGCCACAGTTGTCCTCAGCCAAGACTTTCATCCGGCGGATCATATCAGCTTCGCATCGAACCACGCTGGCGCAGCGCCATTCTCCAACATCAACCTCAAGCGTGGCGATGATGGACAGTATAAGGTTACTGAAGGCACAACGGAAGGAACCGTTCTGCAAACACTATGGCTTGACCATTGCAAGCAAGGCACGGAAAGCACCCTGTTTGTGGATCCAATTATGGGAGAGCTCCCTGCCGGTTTGAGGCAAGAGGTGCAGCAGCATATTCCCAGCGCCGTTCTTGCTTCTACCGATGATCGCGGAAATAATTTCTACGTTATTCGTAAAGGCACTCATTCTGATTTAGACAGCTATGGCATTGCCACTGAGAATGATAGCATCACGACGACAGCGGCGCCCCCCACATTTGCTTTGATTGCAGACAACCTTCAAAGCGCTGGGGTTAAGGATGTGAACATTCATATCGGCGGCCTTGCAACCAACTTCTGTGTCGCTTTCTCGCACAACGATGTTTACAAATATTTGCTGCCAGAACTTGAAGCACGAGGCATCAAAGCTCAGGTGCACTTGTTGACCGATATCAGCGCAGGGATTCCTGATGCTTTTGTTCCGCCAGGGTTTGAAGTGAGTACCGCGTTAAATAAAATGGCGGCGCTTGGTACAAAACAGACGACCACAGATGACGTTATTCGCTCTACATTGACCGGTCGCGCCTTGGGGTCCAGAGCGCTTCGGCCTGACGCTTAAACGCACTTATGATGAGGATGTTAAATGACCGATGCACCACTCAAGCGTATCAAGATTGCATCGGTCAGTCTCAGCCAGATCGTTTATGATTATGCCACCAACTTCAGTAATTTCCGGCAAGCAATCGATCTGGCCGTCAATGATCATGCGGACATTTTAGCGACGCCAGAACTATCTGGCACAGCCTACGAAGCTGATGACTATCATCAGTGGAATAAGAACAACGAGGCTGTGTGGACTTTTCTGAAGGCTGTTGCCCGTTATGCCGAAGAAAAAGACCCCAACCTCGTCGTGACGGTTGGCGTGCCCTGGCATTATGCCGATAAAAGCAAACCCGCCAACGACCCCGAATACAACATTAACAATCGCCCCTTTAACACGCATGCCATTATAACAGGCGGTCGTGTTGTTGCGCTTTCAGCTAAATCAATTCTGGCAGACGGTCCTGCCGAATATGAACCGCGTCAGTTCAACGATTGGCCCCTTTCAAAAGGGACAATCCGGATCACCTTGCCGGATGGTACGGAAGTCCCCTTTGGTAAACCTACCGTATTTTTCGGCAACGGTGCAGGCCGCATTAGCCTGACGAATGAGATATGCGCTGAAGGCTGGCCAGGCGTGCATGATGATCTGACAATTGATATGCGCGAACAAGCCGAGGCGCGGCACATTGTCGCTTTGGCAAAAGAGCATGACCTTTCAGTTGTCCTAAATCCCAGCGCCAGCAAACCACAGCCTGCCATCAACAAGGAACGCATTCGAAGCGAAGGGTTATGCAAAACTGGGTCGCAGCATTGCGGCGTTTATGTTTACACAAATTATCTTGGTTCAGCTTCTGGCACTTATGCCGCCGAAGGCAGTCAGATTTTTGCGCAGAATGGCGCGATTATCCAGCATGGCCAGCGATACTCTTTCAAAGATGTATCGTACAGCAGCGTAGCGGTCGATGTTCCGGTCGCGTTGCGCGGACAGCCAGATGCAATCGCCACACATGATTTCAAAGATCATGCTGCCCTGGAGCGCACCGGTGGTGAAGCGAATTTTGATAAAGCCTTCGCAAGCCAAGTCCTCAACGGCGAACAGCTTGTTTATGAAGAATATATGCGGTCGATTGCCCTTTGGCTACGCGATTATCTCGCCAAACCAAACCGTCAATCGCAGGGCTACGTTGTTTCTCTGTCGGGCGGTAAAGACTCGGCTTATGGGGCGGTGGCCGTAGCAACGATGATTGATTTGGATGTTCAAGAAAATGGTGTCGCAGGGTTTTTTGAGTGGTTCAAAAATTTGAAATGCAAAGACGATGTTCTGCGCATAAATGCGGAACAAGGCGAAGCTGCCGCTGTTCGTGAAATCAAAAAGAATCTTCTGACTTGTATTTACCTGCCCACCGAAAACAGCTCTTCCCATACCCTCAATGCGGCGCGTTTTCTGATTGAAGGCGGCGAATTGCCTGACGGAACCAAGGTTGAGGGTATCGGCGGCAAATTTTATGTAGCGCCCGTTCAAGCCATACTTGAAGAGATTATGACATCCTCCGTAGGGCTAGACCTCAC
>CAIQVS010000106.1 GCA_903875345.1 uncultured Pseudomonadota bacterium
AAGAAAGGGATTCAATTTATGAAAAGAAAGTGGTAGAAACAGACATCGAGCGGCTGGCCGCTTAACCAGCGAAACTTAACCGGCGGGACTCTCTCTTAAGTTTGCCCAGTTTCTGTCCAACTCACGGGGGCCACCCCAGTCATCCGGCAGGTTATGCCAAAAACAACAAGACCAGTATTGAAAGCAAATGGAAGGCCAAGGGATTCGCGCTCGACGACGAACAAAAAGCCCTAATGCAAAATATTGCCGCAGAAAAAAAACAGGCAAGGGAATTGGAACAGGAGCGAATTTACGAGCAGACGGCGGTGCGGCTCAACAAGGATCTCTTTGCGCGATTGCCCGTGGTCGAGCCGACGTCCTACATGAAAGCAAAAGGCATTACCCCTCAGAAAGGGGTTTATACGGATGGAGAAGGACTGGAGACAATTATTCCTGCGATTGACGCTAAAGGCAAACAATGGACGGTTCAATATGTTCATCCGGATGGAACAAAACGGTTTGCGAAAGATAGCCGGAAAGAAGGATGCTTTCATGCAATAGGCGGACTGGATGCCTTGGCAAAAGCGCCTGTGCTTGTCATAGGGGAAGGCTACGCCACAGCGAGCAGCTTGTCGCAGGTTTTGGGGTATTCAACGGTTGCAGCATTCGATTCTGGTAATGTTTCCTGCGTTGCTAGAGATCTTCACGAAAAGTTTCCTGACAAGGCTGTCGTGATTGCCGGCGACGATGACAGACATCTTGAAATGACTCTCGGATATAATCCGGGACGCAAAAAAGCCGAAGAAGCCGCAAAAGCTGTCGGCGGAATATCGGTTTTCCCAGTTTTTGAGCATGGTGAGCAAACTTATCCGTCTGAACTGGATCGGGTAACGCCCGAGCAATACCGAAATAAAACGATTTCCGATCAGCAGGCGGCAGCTCTTGAAAAGATGAAGCAATTCACCGATTTCAATGATCTATCGGAGAAAAGTGTGCTCGGAAAAGATGGGTTACTGCGACAGGTTTCTTCTGCAATCGATGAGGCTATTGAAAAAAAGAACAGTCATGCGCGGGAAAATCAGAAAGAGTTTGATAAACAGTAACGTGGCGAAGCCTCAACACCAGCGATCAATCCATGTTGGTAATCCTGCCGTAGAATGGATGACGGCTATGCGACGCCGTCCCCGCACAAGCTGAAAAACCCTGCCAGTACCTTCTCCCCATTCAAGGTCGTCGGCCTTGATGAGGTCTATGTGCGTAATCCGTCGTAGCGGTCGATTGTCTACCTGCTGCCTCGGCCTCGCGGGGGGCGACCTGACGGCAGCTCCGGCGTGGTTGATCTGGCCTCGTCACGCTGCTGCTTTTGATGCCTGTAGCGCTCGCGCAAGGCTGGATCGCTGTACGATCCCAATACCTCATGAGCGCTGGTTGTTTCACGGGTGCTTCCGTCGATCCCCAAAACTCGCATGACGTGGCCTGAAAGCTTTTCGCGTCCGATTGCGCTGCCGATGAAGGGTTTTAGGAAAGCGTTGAGGATTCCTTTCTCCGGCTGCTCCAGCTCCTTCGTCAACGCCGCGAGATAGGCGGCCTTGTCGGTCACCGCCCAATCGATGCTGAAGCCTGCGCGCTGCGCGAGTTCGGTATGCACGACCATGATTGTGCGCCCGTTGCCGTCGAGAAACGGATGACCATAGGCGAGATAGCCCATAACCTCGCCCGCCTTCTCCGCCATGAGTGCCCTGACTTGCCCCATATTCAAGGCATGATCGACGGCAGCTTTGATGTCGTTTGGGTGTGCAAAGAAGACTGAGCCTCTACTGACGGCCTTATCGGGGGCAGCCTGCGCTCGGTCTTGCCCCGCCCACGGATATACCGCCTCGAACAACGTTTTGTGGGTCGCAAGCACGTCACGATAGGTGAGGCGTTCGATCCGCGCCAGATTTTCAAAGGCCTCATCGACGCCAGTTAGAAAAGAATTGTGCTCAAGCCGCTTGATAATATCGGGGTCTTTTTGACCGGCGACGTTGCGCAGATAACCGCGCGTCTCGAAATCGTCGAACGGATCGAATGTCACGGCTTCTCTTGGGCGAGATAATTCGCCTGCATCAATACAGCATCCGTGCGGCTGATATACCC
>CAIQVS010000107.1 GCA_903875345.1 uncultured Pseudomonadota bacterium
CAATCCTTGTATTGCGCACACGTGTCGGCCCGGCAGCGGCTGAGAGGTTTTGGTTTCTGCTAGAAAAATGCTCGATTGAACTGGTCGCCTTCGACCAAGCCCAAATGCGTATTGCCGCCGATGCCTATAGCCGATACGGCAAGGGATTTCATCCCAAAGCAAAACTTAATCTATGCGACTGCGCGGCTTATGCGCTTGCGCAAACCATGAATGCGCCGTTGCTATTCAAGGGCGATGATTTCATCCATACCGATCTGAAATCCTGTCTTTAATTTTTCCTTGGCGCTCCACTTGCATATGCCCCACCGTCTGAAAGATGCCCTGATAACAGCCTTGATAGCCGGAATTTTGGTGCTGCCTCTGGCCGGAGCGCGAACGATTGACGGGTTAAATGGCCTGACAATCGAATGGCATGTCGTAGAGGTTGCTTGCGCCGTGGTATTGATTTTCTTCGGGCGGCTTACGTTCGGGTTCATTCAGGACGGATATGCGAAGATCGTCGCGCCGGTCGCAACGCTGGCGGGACTTGTTGCGTTTGCCATCCCCTTTCCGTCCGAGTTCCTGAAAGGACTGGCCGTTACAGGCGCGTTTGTCGTTGCCGTTCGGGCTGGAGTGGCCTTGTTGCGCCAACATCATGATCGGAATCAATCCCTCGCTTTTGTAACGCAGTCGATAGCGCAGGTTTCAAAAAACCTGAATATCGTTTCGATCATCCTTGTTCTTGCGGCGATTGTTTTTCCGCTCATGCCTTTTACGAACCGTTACGCGCTCGATGTGGCGATTATGGTGCTGACCTACATCATGTTGGCATGGGGTCTGAATATCTCCGTCGGTTATGCCGGATTGCTCGATCTCGGCTATGCTGGGTTTTACGCAATCGGAGCCTACAGCTTCGCCCTGCTCGCGCCCGCCATCGGGATCGGATTCTGGACGGCGTTGCCTCTGGCCGGATTGATCGCGGCGGCTGCGGGATTTCTTCTCGGTCTGCCCGTCCTGAGATTGCGCGGCGATTATTTTGCCGTCGTCACGCTCGGCTTTGGCGAGATTGTCCGGCTCGTCGTCACCAACTGGACGACCTTAACCAAAGGTTCAAACGGTATTTCCGGCATTCCGCGCCCGACCTTTTTCGGTCTTGAATTTGCGCGTCAAGCCAGCGAAGGGCATCGAGCCTTTCATCAATTCTTCGGCCTTGAATTCGATCCGATGCAGCGTATCGTTTTTCTCTACTACGTCATTCTTGGGCTGGCGCTGGCCGTGGGTTGGGGCAGCATGCGTTTGCGCAATCTACCGCTGGGACGCGCATGGGAAGCATTCCGCGAGAATGAAATCGCCTGCGCCGCGCTCGGCATCAACCGATGGAAAATCAAGCTTGCCGCCTATACCCTCGGCGCGTCTGTGGCAGGCATGGCGGGAGCTTTCTTTGCCACGAGGCAAGGGTTCATCAGCCCCGAAAGCTTCACCTTCACCGAATCCGCGACGATGCTGGCGATCGTCATTCTCGGCGGCGTCGGACATCCGCTCGGCATCGCGCTGGCGGCGATCTTTATCATCGGTTTGCCGGAGGCTTTCCGCGAGCTTGAGCAATACCGGATGCTTGCCTTCGGCGCGGGAATGGTGCTGATTATGATCAGCCGTCCGGGCGGGCTGATGACCACGCGCGCGCCAACCGCCACAATCCAGCGCTGACGAAACTGGTTTTCCGGCACCGACAAAAAGCCAAAATTAACCCTGCGGCGCTTTCGAAGCGGCAACCGCCTCGCCGAAGCTTTGCAGCGCGGAGCGCAGATCATCGTTCTCCACGGTGTCCGCCCCTGCCCTGATGCTCGCCAATGTCCCTTCGTCAACAGGAGGCGCAACATCGGCCATCTTCGCGGGAACACCATAGGCAGGATCGAAAGCGATTTTGGCGATCACGTCATAACCGAAATAGCCGTTAATCCTCTGGCGGATGGTTTCGACCTTGAAGGTGAACTCCATCACCAGACCCTTGGGCAAGCGGATGGTCAGAACGCCGTCGCGTCGCCGCGCCTCTAGCGGTTGATGTGGAAACGCTATTTTGACAGGGGTCGTGACGGCAGCGTATTCAGTCCCGACGATTTCCGTCCAGCGATCAAGCATCGTGGCGTACAATCCCCAATCCTTGCCGACGGATTGGCGGGCGACTTTATCGACGATCCGGGAAATGGCGCGGGGCAGCAGCATAAGGCGAGTGTGGCTTTGAACGGTGCGAAAGTCAAAAAACTGAAAAAGACAGAACCAGCGCCTGACGCCGCCGCCCTGCTCGCGTGGTATGACCGGCATCGCCGCGTCCTGCCGTGGCGAGCCTTGCCCGAAGCAAAGCCAAATCCCTATTGCGTCTGGCTGTCCGAAATTATGTTGCAGCAAACAATGGTCGCCGCCGTCGGGCCCTATTTCCAGAAATTCGTCAAGCGCTGGCCGACGGTACATCATCTGGCGCGCGCTTCTCTGGATGACGTTCTGCGCATGTGGGCGGGACTTGGCTATTACCGCCGCGCCCGTAGCCTGCATCAATGCGCCAGAATTATTTGCGCCGAATATGACGGGCAATTTCCGCCGGATGAAAAAACATTGATCAAACTGCCGGGCTTCGGCGCCTACACCGCCGCCGCCGTCGCGGCCATTGCTTTCGATCAACGCGCCAATGTCGTGGATGGCAATGTCGAGCGCGTCGTGGCGCGGATATTCGCCCTACGCGCGCCTCTGCCAAAAGCCAAGAAAGCCTTGCGCGATGCGGCGGCAAAGTTATTGCCCGCAGATCGTTTCGGCGATTACGCGCAAGCCTTAATGGATCTTGGCGCGACAATTTGCACGCCGCGCAATCCCAAATGCGCTCTGTGCCCGTGGAACGATCGTTGCCGAGCGAACAAACTTGGCATAGCGGCGAGGCTTCCGCGCAAAACAAAACCCGCGAACAAGCCGGTTCGGTGCGCCATCGCTTTTGCCCTGTTCAATAGGAAAGGCGAATTGTTTTTACGTCAACGCCCGCCGGAGGGTCTGCTCGGCGGCATGATGGAAATCCCCAGCAGCGCATGGGAAGAACGCAAGCCCCCAAAGCTCGCGGACGTTATAAAATACGCCCCGGTTCCGACAAACTGGAGGCTCCTGCCTGAACCCGTCACGCATGTGTTTTCGCATTTCAAGCTGAACATTCAGATCGCCGTCGGAACCACGACGCACGCCGCCAAAGGGTGGTGGGTCAACCCCGACAAGCTCGATAACGAAGCCTTGCCGAGCGTTATGTTGAAAATTGCGCATCGTGCGGTCGAAGGTCTATAGTAAGATCTTGGTCTAGGGATTCGCATCATGCTCAAATTCTTTCGCGCACTTGCGCTTTTTGTCTTGATCGCCACGCCGGCCTATGCCGATACCGCGACGGACTATATCAAACCAACATGGAATGACTTCATCAAGATTCTGATCGAATTCAAGGCTCTCGACTTCAAGGCGGATGATGCTCTGGTCGATGAATATGCGATGATGACAAACTGCGATTTATATGCATCAACAGCCGGTGACGAGTTTCGGTGGCGCACGGCTCGCGCCGGGCTTCTGGAAACCATCCAGAAATTGGGCGACAATCAACTGACCAAGATACGGTATGATACGCCCTTGCAACTCACCAAGTACGATTTCAGCAACAAACTGTTTCCCTTCACCGCAAGAACCAGCATCGATAACGTCAATTCCTTCCTGATGACGACCAACAATGAATTCAAGTGCGGTCGTGGTCAGGTTCAATATCTTCCCCATGATTTCCGCGCCGTAACCAAGAACCCCATCACTATTCCTGGAATTCCGATGAGTCCGGAGGACGGCGAGACGATTTTAAGAACCATGGATATGATGAAAAATACCAACCGCACTATTTACACGCGGTTCAGCATGCATGTTATCGATGTTCAACCGCTGCTTCGCTACACAAAACATGATAAATATGGCAACGAGACGCCCTATTATCTGCAAGGCCACTCGCCCCCCAACCCAACCCAGCTTGACGTCGTGGTGGATTCCGTCGATTTCTTCGTTGACCCCTATATGGAGGTCAAGATTTATTCCTACAAACCCTAATTTAGCTCTGTTGACCGATCGTTTCGGCGCGGATGCGTTGGCGCAGGATGTCGATAGGAAGTAAATCCTTGCCGCCTTCGGCCTTGTAATACCAAAACGTCCAGCCATTGCAGGCGGGAAGCCCCTGCACCATCGCGCCGACTTTGTGGATCGAGCCGCGAATTTCGCCCTGCGGCGCGGACGCCGTGAGCGTCGCATCGGACGCCACGCGCGCGCTATGCCGCTTCCGTTCATCGAAAAGAAAATCGCCCGGACGCAGCAACCCGCGCTCCAGAACAAAGCCGAAGGGAATGCGCGGCTCCTCGCGACGCGATGGCGTATCGAGCAGCGCGACATCGGTCGCGTCGCCAATCGCGGCGATGCGTTTCTCGGCGAATTTGGCGTAAGTCTTGTCGCGGTCGAGGCCGATGAAATGCCGCCCCAGTTTCTTGGCGACCGCCCCCGTCGTGCCCGAACCAAAGAACGGATCGAGGATCACGTCGCCGGGTTTCGTCGATGAGGTGATGACGCGATAGAGCAGGCTCTCCGGCTTCTGCGTCGGATGCACCTTGTCGCCGTCGTCGCCGCGCAACCGCTCCTTGCCGCTACAGATCGGCAACATCCAGTCGCTGCGCATCTGCTTGTCCTCGTTCATGTTCTTCATCGCTTCGTAATTGAAGCACGGGCGCGCGTCCTTTGACGGCGACGCCCAAATGAGAGTCTCATGCGCGTTGGTGAACCGCTTACCGCGAAAATTCGGCATCGGGTTGGTCTTGCACCAGATCACATCGTTCAGAATCCAGAAACCGAGATTC
>CAIQVS010000108.1 GCA_903875345.1 uncultured Pseudomonadota bacterium
ACTCCACCAAGGCGCCGGATTACAGCTTTCGGGTTGGCGGACAGCGCAAGTTCTTTCTGGAAGCAAAGAAACCATCCGTAAACGTCAAGGAAGACGCGGAACCCGCATTTCAGGTTCGTCGCTACGCGTGGTCGGCCAAACTACCTCTTTCCATCGTCACGGACTTTGAGGAGTTCGCTGTATACGATTGCCGCCAGAAACCCGATCAGCGCGACAAGGCTAGCAAGGCTCGGCTGCTCTATTGCACCTTCCGCGATTTTTCCGAAAAGTGGGACGAGATTGCCGCCATATTCTCCAAGGACGCGGTACTTAAGGGCTCGTTTGACAAATATGCATCCAGCAGCAAAGGCAAGCGCGGCAGCACCGAAGTGGATGGCGCGTTTCTGGAAGAGATTGAAGGCTGGCGTGACCTGCTGGCGCGCAATATTGCGCTGCGCAACATCGGTCTGACCCAGCGCGAACTCAACTTTTCGGTCCAGCAAACCATTGATCGCATCATCTTTCTTCGCATCTGCGAAGACCGTGGGATTGAACCATACGGCCGCTTGATGGCGCTGCAAAACGGCAACAACATCTACGCACGGCTGCGTGAACTGTTTCGTGCGGCCGATGAGCGCTACAACTCAGGTCTGTTCCATTTCGGGCCGGAGAAGCAGCGTGCCGGGTTGCCCGACGAGTTGACGCTGCGTTTGTCTATCGACGACAAGCCGCTGAAAGAGATATTCAAGAACCTGTATTACCCGGACAGTCCTTACGAATTTTCGGTGCTCGGCGCTGACATTCTTGGCAGCGTTTACGAGCAATTTCTTGGCAAGGTCATCCGACTGACCGCCGGCAACCGTGCGGTGGTGGAAGACAAGCCGGAAGTCAAGAAGGCGGGCGGCGTTTACTACACGCCGGCCTACATCGTGCATTACATCGTGCAAAACACGGTGGGCAAGTTGCTCGAAGGTAAGAGCAGCAAACAGGCAGCGGGCATCACCGTTCTCGATCCGGCCTGCGGTTCGGGCTCATTTCTGATTGGCGCGTATCAATATCTGCTGGACTGGTATCTGACGCGCTATCTCGCGGAAGGCATCGAGAAGCATGGCAAAGGCAAAGCGGCGCGAATTTGTCCAGCGGGCCACGGCGAGTGGCGCTTAACCGCGACGGAGAAGAAGCGCATTCTGCTGGCGCATATCTTTGGCGTGGACATTGACACGCAAGCGGTCGAGGTTACCAAGCTCTCTTTGCTGCTCAAGGTGTTGGAAGGCGAGTCTGGTGACACGCTTACCAGCCAGATGAAACTGTTTCATGAGCGCGTGCTGCCTGACCTGGATCGGAACATCCAGTGCGGCAACTCGCTGGTGGGGCCGGACTTTTATGACGGCGAACTCGACCTGGATGATGAGACGGCGCAGCGCGTCAACGTGTTCGACTGGCAGGCCGGGTTCCCGCAGGTTTTCAAGGCGGGCGGGTTTGACGCAGTGATCGGGAACCCGCCCTACGTGCGTCAGGAAGCACTGGGCAACTTCAAGGCGTATTTTCAGGCGCACTACGAAGCTTTTGATGGTGTCGCTGATCTCTATGCCTACTTCATGGAAAAAGGTGTCAGCCTGCTCAAAGACGGCGGTCTGTTCAGCATCATTGTGTCCAGCAGTTTCTTGCGTACCGCGTATGGACGCCCCTTGCGCCGCACATTGAGGCAGCAAGCAGCAGTGATGCGGCTGGTTGATTTTGGCAGTTGGCAGTGTAAGACAGTCGGGCTTAAGTTTGAGAAGAGAGATTTCTCACTGCGTTTCGAAATGACA
>CAIQVS010000109.1 GCA_903875345.1 uncultured Pseudomonadota bacterium
GAACATCCGGGCGTTATCAAAACCGACTGCATCGTTCTCGACTTCGGCACGTCCACGCTGATACACGGAAGTTTAGAGCAAGACGTCAATCTGGACGGAAAAACCTTTCATGGCGATGCGCCCACAAAAGAATGCCCCGAATGCAAAGCGACGGTTCAGCTCTCCGCGCAAGAATGTGCCCTGTGTGGCTACGAATTTTTCTCCGGCGCGGCGACAGGCGAAGCTGGCGCGGGCGACGAACCGCTACCGCTCGAAAACTTCTCCCTGACCGAAATTGATCTTCTGAAACGCAGTAGTTTCCGCTGGATCGACCTTTTCGACGATGACGCGGCGCTTATGGCCTCCGGCTTCTCGGCATGGGCCGCGATCTTCTGGCTTGGTGGCTATTGGCATGCCATCGGCGGGTTCGAGCGCGACGTGCAAATTCTCGGCACGGGCGAGCGTACCGTCATGATGGCCGTGGCCGACGATTTTCTGAATGAACGCGAAACGGGCGAAAGCGCCCACAAGACTCGCCGCTGGATGAACGAACCCGCCAGCGAGAAACAACTAGCCCTTCTTGGTGAGGGCATGCGCTTCGACTTCAGCATGACGAAGTATCGCGCGTCATGCCTTCTCAATTTCCGCTTCAACAAGGGACGCATTCGCCAACTGGTCGAACGGGCTGTCGGGCAAAGGGAGGTGGCGTGACATGGTGCGCTATTTGCCTTCGCAAAGAACGCGGCTTCGGTTTTTCCCCGCGCATGACCGGCTACCGCGATCTGCCGGACGTGAAGTTTTGCAGCATGAGCTGCCTCAATCTTTATGCGGCTCTTTTCCGGAAAGGAAACGGCATGGTTGATCTGACTGATTTAGAACGCGCGTCCATCCAGTCATGCCTCAAGCCGCTCGGCGAATGCGTGGCCGAGATTGGCATGGACAAGCCTCTTTCCGCCTACAGCAAGGAACAGGTTCTCACGCTAATCGAGGTCATTGTCACGGCTTATCAGGACGCCATGCGCAAAGGCAGTCCGGAGGTGCCGTTTTGATGCTTGACTTCAATCATGGCTCCGATCGCCCCGCACAGGATCCACGCGCGCTTCCCGCCGCCATGCGCATCAACGATCTGGTTGACGCCGCCCTGATCGCTGAGCGCGATAAACAACCACGCCGTGAGTATCTAGGCGCGTCCATGCTTGGCGACCCATGTTCCCGCCGTATCCAGTACGAATATGTCGGTACACCCAAGGATCCCGATAAGGATTTCAATGGTCAGACGCTGCGTATCTTCGCGGCTGGTCATCAGTTTGAAGCTTTGTCGATAAAGTGGCTCCGCGCAGCCGGTTTCGATCTGCGGACGGAAAAAGCAGACGGCGGGCAATTCGGTTTTTCGGTCGCCAAGGGGCGTATCAAAGGCCATATCGACGGCGTGATCATCGGCGGCCCGTCATGGCTTTTCTATCCAGCCCTTTGGGAACACAAGGCGCTCAAGGATAAAAGCTGGCAGGATTTGGCGAAGCGCGGCCTTGCGATTTCCAAACCACTCTACGCCGCGCAGGTCGCCC
>CAIQVS010000110.1 GCA_903875345.1 uncultured Pseudomonadota bacterium
AACCGACTGGCAAAAGCATACGGTACGCGCATTTATTTCGCACACGCTGGCGAAGAAACACGGTTACCAAATCGTTTCCGAAAAGCCTGCCGACGGACAACGGATTTACAAGATCACGGGCATTTCGCGGCGCGAGGATGCCCCGAAAGACAATCATTGATGGCGCCTTCAAGCATATTCTTAGCAAGAAGATAATCGCTTATCTAGTTGATAATCAACGGAATAAGAGCGTTCATGGTGTCATGAAAACAACGGAGGACGCCATGAAAAAACCGAAACCACTCCCCACCGCCAACCACGAATGGGGCTTCTGGGGAACATCCATGCAGAGCGGCTACGACGCTCCCATGGCCTGGGACGCGACGAGCCAATTTTTCGCCAAGGAATTTAGCCTGACGCCGGAACAAACCCGCGACCTTCTGGACGCGCGGTTCGGTCGGCATCTGGCCGATGACTTGAGTTTTATCGAAGGCGGGCCGACGACGCCAAAGGCCATCATTGCCCACCTCAAACGCCGCCTAGCCGATCCAAAGCACCGCTCCTGGTTTGCGCGCGCCGTGCGCGAAGCCAAGAGCGCGTGAGGGAGGCAGCCATGACCGACATCGACAAAATCATCGCCGACATCGCCCGCAAGCAGCTGCGGATCGAAACGCTGGAGACGCGCAAATCCGACAGCCTCGACTTCCACAATGTCAGCGTTTGGGGCTTGCGCACGGCCTTGCTCTGCGCCTTTGAAGCCGGACGCAAGGCAGCGCGGACGAAGCCAAGGGTCATTGAGACCGGTAAGAAAGACACGAGCTACCGCGCCACCATCGAGGCCAGCTACCAAGACCTCGTCGAGGTTTGGGGCGAACCGGCCAAGGGCGACGGCTACAAAACAGAAGCCGAGTGGATCATCCGCCCAACAAAGCGCACGGTCATCACGATTTACAATTACAAGAACAGCCGCGCCTACGACTACAAGTATCCTGAGATCACGGCAGTGCGCGAATGGCACGTCGGCGGCCACAGCGCCGATGTTGCCGACCGCTTGCTGGGCATGATGGCCGGACGCGCCAAGCTAATCCACAGGGCGGGATGATCTTTCAGCATAGCCCTTGGTCTCGATTTCCAAAGCGGCAAGAGTCGACTGAGCGACTTCTCTCGACTTGAAGAATCCCATGGAGGTTTCAAGACGCGCTTCTTTCTCTCGTTCAAGCCAGGCCATGCCGTAAGCCTCGCCGCCGTTCAAACCGAGCTGCGGCACGAACAGCCATTGTTCCGCATCAGGTTCAGGAAAGACGACGGCGTGAAAAGAAAGCTCGCCGCTTCCCGCATTTTTCACGCAGCAAAGGGCGGGAAAGCAGGCGAAAGAGAAACGATAGATATGGCCTTTATCAGGATCCTTTTCCGGCCAACGATTATCGCCCTTGCGAAGAGAAAAGTGTCCTTGCTCAAGCCCTGCGTTGATGGATGCAGCCATGAGGTTGCGCCATGCTCTGGCCTTTGGCTTTGTGTAGGCGATGTCCGGGCCGGTTCTCAGGTCGTGATCACGCAGCGGCGACGGATATTCAGGATGCAGAGGTAACTCGAAAAGATCGTCTTCCGCAGCTTCCGTGAAAGATGCGCCGAGGGTAAGCGTCTCAACCCTAGACTGTTTTTCCGATCAAAAGCCCAAGTCCCGCGGTTACAGCCATGGCCAGCGCGCCCCAAAAGGTAACGCGAACAGTCGCTCGGAACATGTCGGCACCGCCGGCTTTGGCGCCGACGGCACCTAAAAAAGCCAAATAGATCAGAG
>CAIQVS010000111.1 GCA_903875345.1 uncultured Pseudomonadota bacterium
TCGCCGCCATAGCCACTTTCGCCTTAAACTCTGCGCTGTGTTTCTTTCGGATGTTTGTCATCTCTATCCCCTTGGCTTTCCGCCATTTTAGGGGCGCGACTCTCTCTTAGCTACCTGTCCAGTTTTCGGGGGCCAGCTCATTTATATACTGGCCAGTGTTGCTAGCGCTAACAACGGGCATGAGGCGAGGCGAGATTTTGGCGCTCCGCTGGAAAAATGTGGACTTAAAAAATAAAACTGTCCGTGTTGTTGAGAGCCTAGAGCAGACTAAAAAAGGTATTCGGTTCAAAGCACCCAAAACGGAGAGAACTAGAGCCATTATTCTCCCAAATTATGCCGTTGAAGAATTGATTGCTCTTAAAGAAAAGCAGATCAAGGAACTGACTATCAGTCTATGACTAATATCGAATGAAACTTGCATGGACTTTTAAGGAACTCTTATGATATTTGTAGCCATTCCCGCGTATGTAGTGACTTGAATTAACTTGCGATTTTGCTTCTGCCTGATTTCGATCAATGGTTGAGGCCAACATTAAAATTGGAAATCTAATTTCTATTGCTTATAGGTCGCTAGGAGAACAAGTTAAGATATGTTTGATAATCCAGATTTTGACGCTGTCCGTGCCGCAATTCGCGAAGTCGCAGCGGAGCATATTCTGCCCTATTTCCAGGCTTTAAAGCCGGACGATATAGCTTTTAAAATCGGCGACGACCCGGTCACAATCGCCGACAAGAACGCCGAATCAGCCCTCTCGACCCGCCTTTTGGACCTGCTACCGGGGTCAAATGTGGTGGGAGAGGAGGCTTTTGCGGCGAATCAGGGCATATTGAGTCGTTTTTCAAGCGAATCACCTGTCTGGATCATCGATCCTATTGACGGAACCCGCAATTTTGTGCGCGGCAGCCCCCAGTTTGGCGTCATCGTTGCCCTTGCGAAACAAAATCAAACGGTTGCGGGTTGGATCTACGATCCCATTTCAAATGAACTGGTCGAAGTTGAGCGTGGCAGCGGAGCTTTTTACAAGGGGCAGAGGCTCAAATCGCTTGCGCCACAACCGCTTGCGGGGATGTATGGATTTCTCGGCGACAGGCTGGTTGAGGCGCATAAAAAGTCGCTGCCCGGCCACGCGGCATCCCCGCGCTTCGATCTGATGCAAGCTGGAGCGCATGAATACCCCCGATTGGTGTTGCAGCAGCCGCATTTTGGCGGCGACAAACCGGAAGCGCATTTCCGCGCGAGCCTTTTCCATGTGACGCCGTGGGATGATGCCGCTGGTGTGCTGATCCATGAGGAATCCGGCGGTTATGCTGCCCTTTGGAACGGTGAATCCTATCGTCCCTCGGTCATGCACAAAGGATTGGCGCTCGCGCCCGATCGCGACAGCTGGCAGGAACTTCGCAATTGGTGCGCGTCGTTCGCGGAGTTGCCATGATAGCTTGAGTATAACCATTAAATTTTGCTCGACGCACCGTTTAAGTCGTCAGAGTTGAGTGAATTTATGTGTGTAAATCAAACAAATAGGAGAGAAAATGGTGGATTTTAATAGTCTTGAGTATGCGAAATTGATGGGACAGTTAGCTGCCGCTAGAGATATAGCAATGCTCGGTTTTGGGTTGCCTCTGTCATTGGTTGGGTTTGTTGCAGGCGGCTTTTTGGGGGCTGGTGGAGATCCTGAGGCACCGTCCAATCCGGCGAGGATCGTAGTGGGCGCACTCACGGGGGCAATTGTGTTAGGCGGGGCTGGAGCAATAGCGGGGTATGGTCTTTATGCGTTAGATCGAAGTGTCATAACGGGTTGCATAACGCCAACGGGCATAAATCGAGATGGTTGCAGATTGATGAGAGCATTTCCCGGGGCAGAAGTGACTCCTCCCCGGCAAAAGTCTCAACGCTTTGGCCAAAATCCTTGGGGTGCTGAGCTTCCTAGAGGGGTTGCTTTAAGTGTCCCAGCAGGTGACGTGCCTAAATGTTCAAGGAAAAAAACTGGGGACGGTTCTAGTATCCGTCCCGCAAGCCCCTTTGGGTGGAAATTGGCCTATACGTCCGTTGGATGGAAATTGGGCTGAGCCTCCATCCCAAAAGCGGCCGCCCCCATTCACTACACGGAAGCTACGCCTTCCCCTTGTAAATCTCCACCAGCTGATCGAGCAGCTTGATCGCGTCTTCGTGCGAGCGCTGGAAGCAGTTGCGACCGATGATCGAGCCATTGCCGCCTCCGGCATGGATGGCGCGGGCGTCGTCGAGGACGCTGTCTTCGCCCTTGGCCGCGCCGCCGGAGAACACCACCACGCGCTTACCGTTAAAGCAGCATTGCATGATGTGGCTGACGCGTTCGGGAATCGTGGAGACGGGGATTTTCTTGTCCTCATCGACTTTCTTCGAGTCCTTGTTTTCCAGCTTCTCCGTCGGCAGCTTGACCTTGATGATCGTTGCGCCA
>CAIQVS010000112.1 GCA_903875345.1 uncultured Pseudomonadota bacterium
ACAAGACCACTATACGGTAGGGGTAAATTTTGACCGCGATAAAGACACAGTTAGACGTGATGCTGTCGCCCTTCCTGGAACTCCCGTAGGAAATCCCAGCACACGTGAGTTGACAGACGATGAGGCTGCTTCGGCTCGAAGGCTGGCAGACACTGCCATCGCTGCGCTTCGTCAAGCTCAAGCTCAGAAATTTGGCCGATAAGGATTTGCAGGCAACGTCTAAGGCACCGCCTTGGCCGTGTGCTGCATCAGCGGTTGAAACTGTTCATACAGATGCTGCCAGACATCCTTGCTGGACGCGAACAACAGGCCGCTGCGCGGTTTCGTCATATCGTAGGGTTGTCCCGACCAATCGGCGCTATAGCCTCCGGCTTCATGATGCAGGAACATACCCGGCGCGTGATCCCACGCGTTGGTGTGGCGATAAAGCAGAAACGTCGCGCGCGTTGTCGTCGCATAGGCGAAAGTCGTTTCACCGGTAAACAGGCGCGGATAATCGAATCCGGCGCATGAGCCGATTTCGATTTTCGGAAAATCCGCCGCCTCCGTCATCACCGCCGCTTCGGTAATAAATTTCTTGATCCGCGAGCCCACCAGCCCGACGCGCGCGGTCGCCGGATCGTTGGAGGCCAAGCGCAATTTATGCCCGCGCAACCAGACCCCAGCCCCCTGCTCGGCCATGATCGTATCGCCCGAATTCGGGTCATGGATCCACGACGCGAGCGTCTTTTTATGCCGGACGAGCGCCACCATCACCGCGAATTCAGGCTCGCCGGCGACGAAATTGCGCGTGCCGTCGATGGGGTCGATGATCCAGATCGGTTGATCGCTGTCGAGGCGATCCATGATCGTTTTGTCCTTGGCGAAGGATTCTTCGCCCACGACCAGCGAGCCCGGAAGATAGGATGTAAATTCTTCCGTCAGGCGACGCTCGGATTCCTTATCGGCGATCGTGACGGGATCGTTGACGCCCTTCATTTCGACGTCGCCTTCCGCAAGCTTGCGGAAACGCGGCATAATTTCCGTCGATGCGACATCGCGGATCATCATTTCAACGGCGGCGAGATCAATCTTCGGCATCGGGCTTTTCTTTCTCGTTACGTACACGCTTCAACATCTTGGCGCTCCCCTAACCCCTCCCGCAAGGGGAGGGGGATTCCACCGGTCTTTCCTCTATTCTGGATCGCAAACTTTTTCATCCACCCACCCCTCAGGCGGAGCGATCAGGACGGTTCCGGTTTTCAGATCGACGTCCGGCACGCAAGCATCGTTAAACGGTAGCATGAAACTGTCTTTTCTCGAACGGCCAATTTCAAAAAACACGCCCGCGCCGTAATCATGCACGGCCATGACCTTGCCGTAATCCCTGCCCTGCGCGTCGCGCGCGGCAAGTCCGATGAGGTCAGCTTGGTAATACTCGCCCTTTTTTGTTTTGGGCAAGGCGGAGCGTAGCGCGAAAAGTTTCACGCCGCGCAACGCCTGAGCCGCCTCGCGGTTGTCGATACCCTCGACCGACACGACGAAGCAATCGCCCGCGACGTTCTTGAGCTTTATGGCGGACGCGGGCGCGCCGCTTTCGTCCGTCAGAGGCTTGTAGGAAAAGATGCCGTGCGGGTCTTCGGTCATGCTTCGCAGCTTGACGAGACCGCGCACGCCATGCGCGCCGACGAAAACGCCGACGCAGATTTTTCTTTCTGCGGTCATCCCTGAAGGATCAGGCCGGAGCCGTTTCCGCAGGAGCTTCCGCCGCCGGAGCCGCATCGGCCTTCTTCGCCGCTTCCGCAGCTTCCGCCGCCGCCTTCAGGCGTTCTTGCGCCTTGGCTTTCGGAGCCGACTTCTTCGGCGTCACGCGCTGCTCGACCTTGGGGCCGATATTGGCGGCATGCAGGAACTTCGCGACGCGTTCGCTCGGCTGCGCGCCGTTCTTCAGCCAATGCTTGATGCGCTCCTCGATCAGCGTCACGCGCTGGGCGTGTTCGCGCGGCAGCATCGGGTTGTAGCTGCCTACCTTTTCGATAAAGCGGCCATCGCGGGGCGAACGGCTGTCCGCGACGACGATGTGGTAAAATGGACGCTTCTTCGCGCCGTGTCTTGTCATGCGTAGTGTCAACATCTGCGTAGTCTCCTTGTTGGTTGTTATTTTATTAAAATTGTCATTCGCTTCACTCAAAAACGTAAGGCTCAACGGCGACGAAAGAGCGGTCTAGCCACCGTTTTTTCCTCAACCTTTGTTCTTATTACTGCCCTTTGCCCTCCATCATCGGTCCGGCAAAGCGTCCCGCCATCGCCCGCATAAAGCCCCCTTTGCCGAGCTTCTGCACTTGCTTCATCATTTTCTGCATCTCAAGCATTTGCTTGATGAGGCGATTGACGTCCGACACATGCACGCCGGAACCCGCCGCAATGCGCCGCTTGCGCGACGCGCCGAGCAGATCAGCGTTCTTGCGCTCGGCAGGAGTCATCGACTGAATGATCGCTTCCTGACGTTTCAGCATCTTGTCGTCGACGTTCGAATTTTTCAGCGCGTCCTTGATCTTGCCCATGCCCGGCAGCATCTTGATGAGGCCGCCCATGCCGCCCATCTTGCGCATCTGCTGAAACTGCTTGGCCATATCGTTGAAATCGAAGCGTCCGCCGGAAAGAAATTTCTCCGTCATCTCGGCGGCGTCTTCGCTGTCGATCGTCGCGGCGGCTTTTTCGACCAGCGACACGACGTCGCCCATGCCGAGAATCCGGTTGGCGAGACGGTCGGGATGATAGACTTCCAGCGCGTCGGTTTTCTCGCCGACGCCGAGGAACTTGATCGGCTTTCCGGTCACGGCGCGCATCGATAAGGCCGCGCCGCCGCGCGCGTCGCCGTCGATACGGGTGAGGATGATGCCGCTCAGTCCGACTTTTTGTTCAAAATGCTGCGCGGTATTGACGGCGTCCTGTCCGGTCATCGCGTCGACGACAAGAAGTTTTTCGTGCGGCGCGCTGGCCGCGCTCACCGCCGCCGCTTCGGCCATCAACGCGTCGTCAATCGCCAAGCGTCCGGCGGTATCGAGAATAACGACATCGAAAACTTCGAGCCGCGCCGTTTCCAAAGCTCGTTGCGCGATCGCGACCGGTTGCTGTCCGGCGATAATCGGCAGAGTCGCGACACCGATTTGCGCGCCGAGAACCGCGAGCTGCTCCTGCGCCGCCGGACGCTGCACGTCCAGCGAAGCGAGCAGAACTTTCTTGCGCTCAACTTCGGTCAGGCGTTTCGCCAGCTTCGCCGAGGTTGTGGTTTTTCCCGATCCCTGCAGACCCAACATCATAATGACGGCGGGCGGCGTGACGTTGAGATTAAGCGGCTCGGCCTGATGCCCCAGCAGATCGACCAGATTGTCATGCACGATCTTGATAACCTGCTGCCCCGGCGTGACCGAGCGCACGACATCCTGACCAATCGCGCGTTCGCGCACCCGTGCGACAAAATCCTTGACGACCGGCAGGGCGACATCGGCCTCCAGCAACGCCACGCGCACTTCGCGCATGGCCTCGGTCACGTCGGCCTCGGTCAAGGCGCCGCGCCCGGTGAGCCGGTCAAAAATTCCGGCAAGTTTGCTGCTGAGGCTGTCGAACATTTATTCCTGCACTTGTTGCCTTATTACGAAACCACTTTGTGGCAAGAGCAGAGGTATTCCCTCCCCCTCGCGGGGAAGGTTAGAGAGGGGGGAGACAAGCTGGAGTGAAGGTTCAGATTCTGAAACAAACCACCAAGCCTTACTCCCCCACCCCTAACCCCTCCCGCAAGGGGAGGGGGATACCACGGCTCATTCCTTACCCTGTTTTCATACGCGACAACCTATTTTCATAGGCTGTCTAAATTTTCTACACACGCATCCCCAAACGCAAACGAGCCAGTGCACGCAACGCGTGGACTGGCTTTACGCCCCCTTGCTTGGAACGTATCCTCTCGCCGAATTGGCCGGGACGCGGTTTTATTAGCGCGAGATGGCCTTTTAAGTCAATGGGCTTGCTTCAACCCTTTGGTTTCACGCCGCCCAGATCGAGAAGGATCAAAACGGCAGCTTGACGCCCGGCGGCAACTTGATCCCGCCCATCATTTCCTCGGTTTTCGAGGCCACGTTTTGGTCAACTTTCTGTTTGGCGTCGTTGCATGCAGCAACGATCAGATCCTCCAGCATCTCGATCTCCGCCGGATCGATCAGCTTGGCGTCGATTTTGATCTTCTTCATCTCGCCCTTGCCGTTCATCGTCGCGACGACCATGCCGCCACCGGATTGCCCCGTGACCTCCAGCTCGCCGAGGCGGTTCTGCATGTCCGCCATCTTGGTTTGCATGTCCTGAACTTGCTTCATCATCTGGCCGATATTCATCTTGCACCTGTCGAGTTGGAGGTATTGCGTGGTTCGAATCGGAAGAACTTTATCCGGCTGACACTGCTACTGACGAAAAAAAATTACAGTTAATTTTTTGACATAACCATAATTGGCTATTACATGCCAATTATCAATAAGTCCTATTGCTTTCAAGCTTTTTTGTCTCTCGAAGAGGTCAGAAAAGATTCTTTAGTTGCAGGTTTTCCGATTAAGTTGAGATTAAGGATTTGAAACTAGGAACATAGCGAAGAAAAAAATGACGACGGAAACTGAAAAGAAAACAGAAACTCAGAAAAGGAATCGAGACGTGCTGGTTGAACTTTCACCTGTAGCCTACATGGCGTTGTGCGGTCTGGTGCGTGATGCGCTGATGAGCGACAGCGACGCCGCGCCCCTGCTGAACCGTATCGCGGGCGAGCTGAGCGCAGCCACGGCTGGCGGCATGATCCCGTCCGAGCTTGCCGAACAACCCTCGCATCTCGAAGCCCTCCGCCGCGCCGGGTTTATGAATTAACGCATCGCGGCTCCCATCGTTCCTGACTATACCGTTGCATCCTTAATCGCTTTTTCGGCATTTCTTTTCCGCAGCGCCATGCGTCACTTGGCACTTGTTGCAACATAAAAAATCAGGCATACCGAGCGCCGTCCGGATAAACCCATCAGGAAATCATGTCATGAACGCCTTTACCGCACAGCAACTTTTTGCTTCCAGTTCTGCTCCGACCGCTCGTCGACCTATGTCCACACCACACGATGCTGCAGACACCGGAAGAGTCGCAGAGTTGGAGCGCGCCGCTATTTCAGGCAATAATGAGGCAATGTTGCGCCTCGAAGATATGCATAGGTATGGCCAAGGTGCGCCCCTGTTTAATCCCCAGCAAACGCCACAGGGATGCGCACTCTAGTGGACTGTGTCAGCTTAATTTTAGAGAATTAACTTTGAAGCAAGAGCGGAGGAGCCCCTCTCCCGCTTGC
>CAIQVS010000113.1 GCA_903875345.1 uncultured Pseudomonadota bacterium
CTGTTTCCTCAAAGGTGTCGTCTTCCCACTCCTGGCAGCCGCTTGGTATGTCATAGGTGCGACCTTTTTTGACGCCGAGGATTCTGCCTTCATTGTCAAAGGCGATGATCTTTATCCCTCTGACCCGTTCCGCATCGAAGGGAAACATGGGTTCGTGATAAGTCAGCTCAACTTCGCGCGCTTCGGCTGTTACTATCGTTTTGTAAGGGTTTGTCATGATCAGGCATCCATCCAGTTGAGTTCGACCTTTGCCAAGCCGTAGGCCATAGCCCAGTGGCGTTTGATTTCGTCGGGTGTGAAGCCTTTGGCCACAAGGTCGTTAGGAAAGCATTCGCCCTTGGATTTCAGAATTTCGACGATGGCGGTTGCCATACGCTCGCAAGGAGCAAAGGCGTCAGTGTTGCCTTGAACGTTGACGATCATCATATCGGCCTCCACCGCGTGGTTGATTTCTTCTTCTAAAAGGCGAGCAACATCGTCCGCGATCAGCGTGTCCGGGGCATAGGCGCGATGGCGTTGAATGAGCAGGTCGTAAACTTGGCGAAGAAGGGCTTTGTTCGTTTCCAGCTCGGCGAGTTTTCCGGCATGAAATTCGCCTTGTTTGAGTTCCTCGATCATCCGGTCGAGTTTGGTGTCGTCATAATCGGCGGCGGCATGCGTTGTTTGGGGGAACGATGCGGGGTTGGTGACGCGGCAAAACTCTTCGATCATCCGCGCTATGGCGACAGCTCGCACCGCGCGGTTTTCTTTCGGCACGTTGTCTTTCAAAATGACGGCGGTAAAACCAAGCGAAGTGCATAAAAGGCGGAGGTTGTTGGCAAACATGGGTTATTCCCTTTCTTGCGGTAAAACGTTTTTGGTATCGGTTTCGTTTGAAAGGATTGGCTTCAATGCCTTGTCGAGCATCACGCCGTGACAAGCCTTGAAGGTGATGAAATAGACTCCGTGCCGCTCAAAAGTTGTCACAAGCTTTTCCACGGTCATGGCGTTCGGGACAAAAACGCCTTTTTCAACGTTCTTGATCGTCTCTGCCGAAACGTTAGCGATCTTGCCGCACTGCGCCCGGCCCCAGCCCAATAAAGCTCGCGCGGCGCGTATCTGTTCGGGTTCAATGGAGGGTGTGTTGCTCATCATCAGTTCATCGCCTTATCAATATTGAGATTGACCAGATAAAGAATGGCGTCTTCGTAACGGTCGTGCGGAATGTCCCGAACGCTTTCAACCTTGAAAGCGGTTGTTAAAAAGGCGACGACCGTTTCTTCGCTGGCCTTGTATGTATGGGTCACGTAAGCAATGACGGCGGAAACGGCGCGAAGCTCTGTTTCGTCGAGGGTGCCGTTGCAATTCACTTGCGATCCCCTGTAAAAATCATCAAGGCGTGGGAGACATGCACTAGCCATAAATTTCTCCCGTCCTTAAATCGTCTTTGAAAAAATCTTCGTCTGCGCTCAAATCGACGAGGTAGTGAATCACGGCCTTGTAATTGTCTTCTTCAATCTCCGAGACATCATTTTTGCCGAAGGCACATTCGATAACCCGGCGTACTTCTTTCTCGCTGACGTGTTGCTGATGGGCTGTGTAAGCAATAAGGGCGCAAACTGAAGTCAGTTCGCTTTCGCTCAGGTTGCCATTCGAGCACCGTGTGCGTGGCGCGAAGAGAGGAAGGCTGATGCTTTCTTTAGCGGCGTCTAGAGCCGCGCACAGGGTGCGTAAAATCTTGGGAGTCATGAAGGCCACC
>CAIQVS010000114.1 GCA_903875345.1 uncultured Pseudomonadota bacterium
AACGGCCTCGAACCCGAAGCCTACCTCCGCGACATCATCGCTCGCATCGCCGACCACCCCATGAAGCGGATCGCCGAACTCCTCCCGTGGAATGTTCGTCAATAAATTACCACGCGGCCATTACCAGACGCTTACGAACATGGCGTGCCTCTACACGTTGTTGTTGGATCGGCTCACCAGAATCTGTCAAGATTCACAAATCGTTAACAAGCATCAATCCCGTAGCTCGGGTTAGTTATGCACAGTCGAGCATCTTCACGATTGTGCCAAAAAGGACACAAGTCTATCGACATCAAATATTCCAGATAACAGAACCGGCATCCTGAACACTGTTCGCATGCTTTGCAACCGAGCAAAACATTTCAGAAAGATTCGCACAGACCAAAAGGGAAAGGTTTTGGAAGCCGCACCTGATACCTGCGTCAAAAAAGGCTATGGCATGGGAAGATGTGGGGTGGGTGTGTTCGGCGTTGGCGAGCCTTCATATACGGTACTTGTAGATGACAAGGAAAGCTCTGTGCTTCAGCTTTGCAAAGACGCCTATGCAATTTGGACGAAGTTTGTTGAAGAAAATCAGCGAAGTACGTAAATCAACGAGTTAGAAAAACGCGCGAAAATTTTTCTTGTTTTGTCTCAACAAGATAACAAGGAGCATGTTCTCCCCCGGTCACGCT
This sequence comes from uncultured Pseudomonadota bacterium, assembly GCA_903875345.1. GTDB lineage: Bacteria > Pseudomonadota > Alphaproteobacteria > UBA9219 > UBA9219 > CAIQVS01. The sequence goes on from CAIQVS010000114.1 coordinate 675, forward strand.
CGCCCCGCCACCCTGCTCCGCTAAAGCTGCGCAGGGCGAAGCCCTGCAAACGAAAAAGCGCAGGATGCCCTGCGAAGCTTTAGCGAAGCAGGGCTGGTTAAGGAAAGTGCGATGTTTTATGTCTACCTTATCCAGAGTCTTGCGAATGAAGAACAACGCTATGTCGGCACAACTTCCGACCTGAAAAAACGAATAGAAGAACACAATTCCGGCAAATCCACCCATACAAACAAATTCAAGCCTTGGCGGTTGGTCACTTATCTTGCTTTTGATGACCAAGCCAAGGCAGAACAGTTTGAAAAATACCTGAAACAAGGTTCAGGTCACGCCTTTGCCAGAAAGCATTTATGGTAGCCTTGCACGATTGCCAGATAGGCCAAAACTCTCAAAAGGTTATGGTAGCTGTTGACCCGGTGCGGCGTATTTAAGTAACAGGTTAGACGTTGGGTTGTATTTCGTTTGGTAGGCATAAAAACTGGCGGAAGAAAAACCGCAGGGAGATGTCATGGACGCCGTTGTAAAAGGTATTGTTGAAATAATGGAAAAATGGCCTCAGCGGCTGCAAGTTTTGTTTGTCGTATCAATCACCGTTCTCGGCATCTCCTACGTATTATTGTCGGGCTTGTTTTCTTCACCTCCAGAAAAAATTTCTGCAAAAAATTCTGGAACAGGGGCGACAACCATCGCTACAGATGGCGGCTCACAGAACAGCATTGAGACCGCAACAATCAATATTGCAGGAGATCACAACACAATTATCAACGGTTCCAAAACCAAAGAGGGACCGAAAAAGGGCGAAGAGGTTTTTGATTATGCAACGGCTCAATATTATCTCGGATTAGCTTATCAAGATGGCCGTGGTATTGCATTCAGCGACAGCAAAGCGGTTCAAGCGTGGCAAGAAGCTGCAACCCATGGAAACGCAGATGCTCAATTTCTTCTTGGTCGTGCTTATGAGTTTGGAAAAGGCATTCCAGCAAACCAGAGCGAGGCACTAAAGTGGTACAAAATGGCCGCCAACCAAGGAAACGCGGATGCGATGAATTCCGTAGGAAACTTTTATAATGGAGACAAGAAAAGCATTCATAAAGATTCGAAAGAAGCAATTCGCTGGTATGAGGAAGCAATCAAAAGAAACAACATTAATGCCATGTATAATTTAGCGCAGATGTATTATTCGGGTGACGGCATTGCTCGCAACAGAAGAAAAGCTTTTGATCTCTTTCAAAAAGCCGCTGATCAAGGGGACGGTGATGGACAATATATGGTTGCCGTTTATAAATATAACGGTCTAACTGATACTCCCGACAAAGCTGGTGCCATCTCTTGGTTTAAGAAAGCTTATGACCAAGGCAATGTATCAGCGGCATATGCCCTCGGTGTTGCTTATATAAATGGCGAAGGCGTCGAAGCTGATTTTAGACACGGTGCCGATCTGCTTAAAGACGCTGCGGCACAAGGCGACAAAGATGCACAAGATGCTCTCGACCAACTTCGAGAAAAACAGGAACGTGCCCGACAAACTTATCTAGAGCCCGTTAAACAGAAAAACGATGCAGAACAATAGAATAGACGTATAGTAATTCTCACGCCAGTTGCCCCCGCCCCACCATTTCTTTCGCAGGCATTGCCGACGGAAAGGAAGTTTTGCGGAAAGATGCCGCTCGATATATTAGAATGGCACTAAAATAGTCTTGTAATTTTAGTTGCTTTTTATGGTTAATTCGAATAGGATTTGCGTTTGCTATGTACGAACTATTCGGCGTTTCGATGTTGACTGAACCCATATTCAAGCCATCGTACGACGAATGGCAACATTGGGCTCAGGTGGTCGTGGACCGCCTGACGACGTGCGTTCACATCTATTCCAAGCCGCCGTTTGAAGACGTTTTCATGCCGGAAAAAGAACGGCAGGACAAAAACGCCAAGACGCTGGATTTGCTTCGCCGCATCTATGTTTTGCTCGAGGAAACCGACACGCCGTCGGATTCGCTGACCAATGTCGCGCATCACGATGAACGGGTTATCGCCGGTCTCGCCGTGATGATGAAGGAAACTCTGGATCATCTGCCCCAATTGTCGCGGGATATGCAGAAGTTCCTGAAATCGCATTGGTTCGATAAATACAACGGTCGTTTGGCCAGCGAATTGTTTCACGGCCCGATGGGGCGTGATGGAGAGGGTATCGGTAGCGGCTATGTGGAACATGGCCGTCTGCCGCTTTCCCTGAATGATCTGCTTGAGCGCGAGTGTGTGGGAGATATTCGGCAACCTCGCAGGGAGCTGCATCGATCCGGCGAGGGCAGGGGCTTTTTGCCGGGCGATATCACGCCGCAACGTCGCGACGAGCAGGGCGAATTAAGGCGCCGCTGGGCTGATAAAAACAGCCAATTCCTGCGCTCGGCTGGCCGGGTGGAGTAGGCCTCAGGGCTTTTTTACGCGCTTTGCATGCGTCTGGACGAATGTCCAAAAATCTCCTAGCTTCCTAAATTCGTTAAAGAAACAATGATTGTGGTTTTGTCATGGCAAAAAGTTATAGTCAACGCGCACCCTTCAATGATTGGTGGTATTGGTCGGAATGTCTGGTCAAGCGGCTCCGAACCCTCGCCGATCTTTACAAGGAAAACGGAGAACACGAGCGCAGCGGCATCGCTGCCGAATGGTCGAAGAAGCTGAAGGACAACTGCATGAAGCCGGTCGTGGAGGCGCGTAAGGGCACCAAGACCGATGAGCAGAAGGCGACTCTGAAAAAACTTGAAGAAGAAGCGATTTTCAATGCCGCCGAGATGTTTCGCGAGCTGTTGATCAATCTGCCGTTTATGTCGAGCGCGATTCAGGATTTTCTTGGCGTGAACTGGGAAGAATGCAAGTGGGAGGATCCCAACGAGCCGGAAGAGATCGACGAAGACACAGGCTTGCCCAAAAAGAAGAAGAAAAAGAAAACCGGTGACGGACGGGTTACGGAATTGTTTTGGGGGCCGAAGGCTCGTCAGGACGAAGGGATCCGCAGCGGCAAGGTGGCGGACGGCGGTTTGCCCGGCATTATCAACAATCTGCTGATGGCCGAAAAGAGCGCGTCGAGTCGTGCGCCGACGGAATATGGACAGGCGATGCTGGCTTCGGTCAATCAGCAGAATCTGGCAACCAACATGAGCAATGCCGAGAAGGTTGGCATTCAGGTCGGCTTCAAGCCCGGCGGATTTTAGGTGGATTGATGCAAGATGCTTCCCATCACGAGAAAGGCCATGTCGAGCTGCACGGTGTTGAGGATTTCGCCGCCATGCGCAGAGCGGGGAAATTAGCCGCCGAGGTTATGGATTTCATCACGCCCTATGTCGTGCCGGGAGCGCGTACCGGCGATCTTGACGAGCTGTGCGACAAATTCACGCGCGACCACGGCGCGACATCGGCGCCGCTTGGTTATCGCGGCTATCCGCGCGCGACGTGCATTTCTCCGAACCATGTCGTCTGTCACGGCATCCCCGGCGATAAAAGACTTGAGGACGGCGACATCGTCAATATCGATATCACGGTGTTGCTGGATGGGTGGCACGGCGACACCAGCCGCATGTTTCTGGTCGGCGATAAAATCGGGGTCAAGGCGCGCAAGCTTGTGGACGTTACCTATGAATGCCTGATGATGGGCATCGAGGCGGTGAAGCCGGGCGCGACGTTCGGAGATATCGGCCACGCGATCCAGACCCACGCCGAAGCGGCGGGATTTTCTATCGTGCGCGATTTCTGCGGTCACGGCGTTGGTAAGGTTTTCCATACGCAACCTTCCGTCTTGCATTATGGTGAGGCTGGCAAGGGCGATCGAATTCTGCGCGGCATGTTTTTTACGATCGAGCCGATGATCAACGCCGGACGTTACGACGTAAAAGTTCTCGGCGACGGATGGACGGCGGTGACCAAGGATAAATCCCTGTCGGCGCAGTTCGAGCATATGGTCGGCGTGACGGACTCAGGTGCCGAAATCTTTACCTTATCGCCCAAGGGATGGCACAGACCGCCTTATGATTAGATCATAAGGTTAACGAGTGCGAATGCGATGAAAGTATTGAAACCATTGAAATTATGTGGCTTGATGAGCTAGAATACAAAAAAACGTTAATAACATACCATAAACAGATAGCGTGTGTTTCATGCCATTAAAAAGAGGAGTTGTTTATTTTCGTAAATTCGCGGCGGGGCGCATTTCCGCCTCACCTTTTCCGCTTTCGAGAGATGATCAATTAACACCATCGGAAGAGAATGATGTCGATGCGATTTCCTCGTGGGAACAAGCTGCCCGAGAGGCGGTGGATTGGTTAAGTCCGGATCAAGCCATACAAGTGGCGCAAATGGCGCACGAAATAATTGAGGAACTTCCGAACTCACGTGTTTTGTCTTTGGGGCAAAGTCCGGCATGGGTCGTTAAAGCGATTGAGCATGAGGCGAAGCTCAGGGGGCTAAATTATGAAACCGGTTATATACCCTTTTCCGGAAATTTTTGTCGTCGTCTAAGAACCGAGAGGGAGACGCATTATTACGAAATAGATGCCAACAAGCTTTTTGCAAAAGACATAACAAGATATCACAATCGTTTGATAAAACTGGGGATGAGCCCTGATAATATTATAAGAAGATTTGAAAATGAAGGAACGACGACGACTATAACCGATTTCCTTTTCACCGGAAAGGGAACGGCCTCGTTCCTTTATGTGCTATTCGATTGGGCAAGAAAAGATCGGAAGGAGGGGGCGTTGCGCAAGGCGCTCAATGTTCGTCTGTATGACGATGCCGGTGCGCCTCCATCCTTTATCAAACTTGAAGGTTTTGATCCTATTCCTTGTAATATTCATGTCATGGATTCCAGATTACGAGACGTGTTTTGGAATTGTGAGGATCGCGTCAGAATTGTTCCTTCCTATCCGCAAATAGCGTGGAGCAGGAAACCGATGCCCGCCGAAGGAGAGAAAGCCGTTGTGGAAAATACAGCTAACGTTTTGCGTCAAGCTGTGGTCGTCAATTGTCTGGCGCCCCATCTTTATGGAGATTGGGCGCAAAATGGCAGTTGTGTTCTTAATCGATTGCTTGGTCGCGCATCAGGGATGATTACACCAGTTATTCCCTCCCTGCCACAGCCTCAGCAATGGGCTGTCGGGGTGGTTGCGGTAGCGGCTTAACATGAATTTGTGGCTCATCGCGCCGTGATTTTCATAGCGGCGAATGTCAGGATAGAAACCTGACAAAAAGTATTGTCGCCTAATCTTCATCGGTCGTTGAATTAATGCCGTCGATTTCGATGCGTTCTTCCTCTTCCCCCGGCACGCGATAAACCTCGCCGAGCCATCGTCCCAGATCAATATCGGAACAACGCCGCGAACAGAACGGTCGCCATGTCTCGGAGGAAATTCTTTTGCAAATAGGGCAGGGGATGTTGACGGCTTTTGCCACGACTGCTCACCACAGAAAGCCTGCGCCGCGCAGCATCTGCGCGACTTCGAACAGCGGCAAGCCGACGATGTTCGAATAGGAACCGGAGATAAATCGGATATGCGCGGCGGCGCGGCCTTGAATGGCGTAGCCTCCGGCCTTGCCGATGCCTTCGCCGCTGGCAACGTAGGCTTCGATTTCAGGCGGAGACATGCGGTTGAACAGAACCACGCTGGTGACGGCGCGCTGAATGATTTTACCTTGCGAGGAGCGGAGGGCAACGCCGGTAATGACGCGATGTCTCCGTCCGGACAGAAGCGTGAGACATGCGCGCACCTCATCCGGCGCTTCGGCTTTGGGCAGGATGCGGCGGCCACAGGCGACGACCGTATCGGCGGAAAGCACGAACGCGTCGGGTTCGCTTGCGGCGACGGCATGAAGTTTTGCCAGCGCAAGGCGCTCGGCAAGCGGACGCGGCAGCTCGTTCGGTTTGGGCGTTTCGTCGATGTCGGCAGGGATAATGCGATCAGGCGTAATGCCAATATCATGCAGAAGCGCGACACGACGTGGCGAAGCGGACGCAAGGACGAAAGGCGGACGGGTCACTTGTGCCGGAACGTGATGCGTCCCTTGGTCAGGTCATAGGGAGTCATTTCGACATTGACCTTGTCACCCACCAGAACGCGAATGCGGTTTTTGCGCATCTTGCCGGAGGTGTGGGCGAGGACTTCGTGACCGTTGTCCAGCTTAACGCGAAACGTCGCGTTGGGCAGCAGTTCGGAAACGATGCCTTCGAATTCGAGGAGGTCTTCTTTAGCCATAGTTAGCAGTCGCAAGGGTTAAGTGTTAACGGCCAAAGAGGTATCAGGTCTTGGGGGTGACGTAAAGAGCCGTGAAAATAGCGCGTTGAAACCATTAAAGTTTAATTCCAGCCTGTCCTTCATGACACGGATTGCACGCCGTCGGCCAGGGTTCGCCGAAATCCTCAAGGATCATTGACCAGTCGGCGGCCAGATCGAGGCGGATTTTCGCGTCGCCCGCGAACAGCATCGTTAGCGAGTCGCCCTCATTAACCATCATCAGAAGGTCGAGCATCCGGTCATGATGATGCAGGTCGATTCCGTGCGTTTGCACCGACGCGATGTTGGAAAAATTGGCGGCGCAGCAGATACGTTCAGGATGTTCTGTCGCGTCGTTCTCGCGGCACAGGCGCTGCGCCACCATGACGAAATTCTTTGCCTCAGGGCGATAGAGCATATCGCAGACCGGAACGATGGAATCTTGCAGCACGGCGGAGATGATCTGAACATCTTCGGCGTCCTTGGCGCGAAGTTTGAGCAAACTTCCGGTCATGCCGCCGCCCGGATTCTTTCGATCGTCGCGCCGCAGGCCGCGAGTTTTTCCTCCAGCCGCTCATAGCCGCGATCAAGGTGATAGATGCGGTTCAGGATCGTCTCGCCCTTCGCCGCCAATCCCGCCAGCGCCAACGACACCGAGGCGCGGAGATCGGTCGCCATAACCGGCGCTCCGTTCAGATGCGCAACGCCGCGCACCATCGCCGAGGCGTTGTGAACGGTGATGTTCGCGCCCATGCGTTGCAACTCCGGCACATGCATGAAGCGGTTCTCAAAAATCGTTTCGGTGATCATCGACGCGCCTTCGGCTACCGTCATCAAGGCCATAAACTGCGCCTGAAGATCGGTTGGAAAGCTGGGGTAGGGTTCGGTCATCACATCGACGCCATGCAAGCCGTTGACGCGGCAAACCTGAAGCCCGTGTTTGGTTTCGGTGACGCTGACTCCGGCTTTGGAGAGGACGCGGGCGACGCTGTTGAGATGCTCCATCTTCGCGCCGATGAGTTCGACATCGCCGTCGGTGATCGCGGCGGCCATCGCAAATGTGCCTGTTTCGATACGGTCGGGGATGACGCTGTGCGTAGCGCCATGCAGCCGGTCGCAACCGGTGATGCGCAGCCGATCCGAGCCGATGCCTTCGATCCGCGCGCCCATCGCCACGAGGCAATTGGCGAGATCGACGACTTCCGGCTCGCGCGCGGCGTTGACGATCGTGGTTTGCCCTTTGGCCAGAGCAGCGGCCATCATGATATTTTCGGTGCCGGTGACGGTGACGACCGGAAAGACGATTTCGGCTCCGCGCAGACCATTCGGCGCGTTCGCGTTGATGTACCCGTTATCGATGCTGATCGTCGCGCCGAGGTTTTCCAACGCGCTGATATGCAAATCAACCGGACGCGTGCCGATCGCGCAGCCGCCGGGCAGCGATACTTTCGCCTGACCGCAGCGTGCCAGCAGCGGGCCGAGGACGAGGATGCTCGCGCGCATTTTGCGCACGAGGTCATAGGGGGCGGTGACGTTGCTGACGTTGCTGGCCTTAAGCTCCATCACGCGGCCAGTGCCGCCGAGTTTCTGTTCTCCGTTCAGGCTGATGTTGACGCCGTGCTGGGACAACAGATTGGCCATCGTCGTGATGTCGGCGAGATGCGGCACGTTGCCGAGCGTCAGCGTCTCGTCCGTCAGCAAGCTCGCGGCCAGCAAGGGCAGGGCGGCGTTCTTCGCGCCGCTGATATAAATTTTACCTTCGAGCGGTTTGCCGCCGACGATGCGAATGGAGTCCATGAGTTCAATTCAGCCTTTCTTTTGCGTCAGTTTTTGCGCGTTGGGCAGATAATTTCCCTTGCTCGCCACTTTGCGACCGGTTTGATGCTCCAGTTGCTCGCGGGCTTTGCCCGCCACGCTTCCGCCTTCAATGGCGGCTTGGCGGTTCTGGTCGAAACCTTGGGCGTCCTTGATTTGCGCGATTTCGGCGGTCGAGGCTTCGCCCAGCATCATGAATATTAGCTCAAGGTCGCTCATGTGGTCGCGCAGATCGTGCCGGGGCTCAAGATTCTTCGCGGCTTTATGCTCGTCGGGATTTACGCCGAACGCGGCCTGCGCGATTTCCGACATCAGCACGGCGTATTCCTTCGTGTCCTTGACGCCGCGTTTTTCCCATTCGTTGACTAGCTTTTCGTGAACGGCCATGCCGCGCATCCGCTTGTCGATCCAGTCGTCGGCATAGCCCTTGGCCTTGTAGAGCGCGCGAACCCGGCGGGTCGCCAGTTCCGGATTCTCGATTTCCTGCAGGCGCTCATAGCTGACTTTCGCCAGCCATTGCTTGAACGGCTCGGCCTTGGGCGAGGGGATGGACTGGATAATGCGCAGCATCGTCTCGATCGTGGCGCAATCCGTCGAATAGGCTTTTCCGTCGGACGACAGCAATTTCAGTTGTACGATTTTATCGTACAACTGCGCCCGCCCTTGTTCTTCCTCGATTTTCCGTTTGAGATCAGACCAATAGCGGCGCGGGATGGCGCTGTCCGTCAGGACGCCAACGACATCGACGACCGAAAACCACCACTCGTTATTGCGCCACTGGCGACGGATCTGGCGGTTCTCAAAAGCGATGAGGCTGGCGGTGGCGCGAGCGTCAGGCATGCTTGACGCCCTCCATGCGCGGCAACGTCACGCCGGTTTGCTTCATGTATTTTCCGCCACGGTCGGCGTAGGAGGTTTCGCACAGGCTGTCGGACTTGATGAACAGGAACTGGCAGATGCCTTCGTTGGCGTAAACGCGGGCGGGCAGGGGAGTGGTGTTGGAAATCTCCAGCGTCACGTGGCCTTCCCATTCCGGCTCCAGAGGCGTGACGTTGACGATCAAGCCGCAGCGGGCATAGGTCGATTTGCCGAGGCATATCACCAGCATGTCGCGAGGAATGCGGAAATATTCGACGGTATGCGCAAGCGCGAAAGAATTCGGCGGCACGATGCAGACATCGGTCTTGCGCGTGACAAAGCTCGCGTCCGAGAAATTCTTCGGATCGACCACGGCGTTATCGACATTGGTGAAAATCTTGAAATCGACGGCGACTCGCGCGTCATAACCATAGGATGACAAGCCGTAGGAGATCACGCCCGTGCGCTGCAGCTTCTCCTCGAACGGCTCAATCATGCCGCTCTGCTTGGCCATTTTACGAATCCAGTGATCGGGCATGACGGACATGAGTCTATTCCTTGATCGTTTTGTCGTTAACCGTCGAATCCGCCTGCTGTTGCTTGCGCTTCCTGAGATTCTCGCGCAAGGCTGCGGCGCGCCGCGCTTCGCGCTCGGCATGGGAAGAATTGGGCTGCTGTTGTTTTTGAGTCATGAATGTATGTCTAATCTATCGAGACCCACCGGACAACAAGGATTTGCCCGTGGTTATGGTTAAGTTTGTTCCGTAAAACCCTACTTATTGGCGCCAACTTCACCCGATTCCCGGATTTCAAACAAAAGCAAGTTGCCCAGTTCCGGCAAGGCGACCGGTTTGAGCCATAATGGGATCTTTCCATCAATCAGTTGCTGCGCGAACAGGCTGGGATCGGCCTTGCCGAGCGGATTGTTGGGGTCGTAAGCCTTGTAAATTGCATCAAGGGAACTGCACAAAACCACAAGCTCCGCGCCGCGTTTACGGGCAATAGTCTCGGCAACCGCAGAGTCTGTGGCCGAGAAAAATGCATAGGAGTCGAGATTGCCGCGAACATTTTTATGAAACGGCGCGGCGATGATCGCGTGCTGCGTGCGGAACAGGATCTCGACGTTTGTGTTCATCGCATTCATGATCAGGCGCGGGCGGTCGCCGTAGCGCGTATTCAGCACATCGGCGAGCCCGTTCATGTCGCAGGCTTTCTGCGTGATCTGCACCGGAAAAAAAACCGGATTCTTGGTGATGAGATAATCGCCGATAAGCAAAGGCAGGATCACGACCGTCAGAGGCCCGATCAGCAGCAGCGCAAAAATTTTCCCATAACGCGCGACGAGCCGATCTTGCGAAGCATTCGTTGCCAGCCAAATTCTTTGCGCGGCATAGGCAAGCGGCAGCACGCTGAAAGCCTCGGCATAGACCATCAGGCGTTGCTGATAGAAAATCGCCAGCGTGAAGGTCGTGGCGATCAGCAGGGTCAGGAGGCCAATGCTCCAAAGCTTCGCGTCATCCCGACGCCGGAACAAATCAAAGCAAGCCAGCAAAGCTATGACGGGCAGGACGACGGAACGCCGGTAGGGGCTGCCGTCATGCAGCAGAGGCCACGCTTCCGTCGATCGTTTCAGGATCATTTTGGCTATGGTCGGGTCGGTTCCGCCGTACGGACCGCCGATCATATCAGGGAAATACATCATAAAGGCGGTTCCGATCACGGCAGCGAATACGCCGCTGAGCAGGAGCCGCGCCGATATGGAGAGCGCTAGATGGGCGGCAAGCCGAATGACGGCGAAGCAGGATGCTCCCCCTGCGGCAAGGGTGACATAGGTCAGGGAAAAGGCATCAAGGCTGGTGTCGGAAAGATTCTCCGGCGATCTGGTCAGCATGAGAAAAACAGCGCTGCTGAGGAATAATGTCAGGCCGAAAATCAGGGCGGTTTGCGCGGCCTCGCGGCCTTTGACAATTGCCCATAGAGCGATCCATGCCGTCATGAGAAGAAGTACCGGCAGGATTTCCAGCCCGAAATCCAGCGCGACCGCCAAAGTAAATCCGGCGGTAACCGCCATTTTCCATGCGGTCGGTCGCAGCGTCATGCGCGTGACACAGCCGAACGCGAGCAGGGCGAGGAAGGCTTCGATGCCGTGATGATCGACGCGACCCGGCGTGAATTGAAGCAGCAAGGAAAGCGAAAACAGCGTAGCCAATGAGGTCAGCCTCGACCAGTCTTTGCCGACCAGAGGCTCGGCGCTCCAACAGGCTATTTTTAGAAAGGCGGCGAGAAAGAATAACGGGAACAGCGCCGCCGTCAGCGTCGCGGCATTCAGTCCGCCGAGCCATGGCTTGAGAAAGAAAATCGGCAATGCATACAGGCCGGTGAGCAGGTTGGAGAAATGTATATACGTCCCTTCCGGCGGGTTGATGCGTTTCTGCACCAGATCGTACCAGCCCTGCCCTTTGAGCTGATCCATCGCTTGCACGAGATACAGGTAATCATCGGAATCAACAAAATTGTAATGCCAGATGGGGCTGTGTGGATACAGGATGAAGGAGGCGACGAAATACAGCCAGACAATGACGGGCAACCCGCAAAATGGCGGCGAGAAAATTGAGGCAATGAGCTTGCTCAGGGCAGGGCGGGTGGATGAGGGCATGTATATTCAGACTCCATGAGAATCCAAAAAAGATTTTGTCATTCCCGCTTGTGCGGGAATGACGACCGTTTATCTGGTCATTAAGTCATCCCAGTATACTCAAGATCACGGATGGGTGGACAACCTATTTGACGATACTATATTCGCCGGATTGCGATCATAAAATGCGCATTGCGCAGAGGCATTGTTCGGCAGATGGAAATCCAGAAAAATTACCGGAAAGTGCCCATTCGGGAATGCGGCGAGTCTTTGGTGCCGATTCCACGCGATCAATTTGTTTTCTTCGATCCGGCGCCTTATGTGGCTTTGGGCGCGTCGTATGGCAAGGCATCGCCGTGGATGCTGAGGACGGGAGTGCTGGCGGCTTTGCAAAAGGCGCAAGATTGGCTGCATCGGCAACGTCCGGGCTGGCGAATCATGCTGTTCGATGCGTACCGCCCCAACGAGGTGCAGATTTTTATGGTCGAGCGCGAATTCGGCTTCAAGGCGCGGGAGGCGGGGCTTGATCCCTCGGCCTTGACGCCGGAGCAGCGCGAGAAACTGGCTGAAAAAGTTTTCCGCTATTGGGCGATTCCAAGCGACGATCCCGCCACGCCGCCGCCGCACAGCACCGGAGCGGCGCTGGATATTACGCTGGCGGATGAGCAGGGGGGTGAGGTCGATATGGGCTCGCCCATCGACGAAGGAGCGCCTCCGGCGACACCGGATTATTTTGCCGGAGCGACCGACGAAGCCGGGCGGCGAGCGCATGAACACAGGCTCTTGCTGCGTCAGGCGTTGCGGTACGGCGGATTCCGCCAGCATCCGGGCGAATGGTGGCATTTTTCCTATGGCGACCAGATGTGGGCTTTGGCCGAGCGACAGGAGCGCGGCGGCGCAGAAATCCCCGCCATCTATGGCCGCGCGGATTTGGTGTAATTCCGGAGCGTTTTGGCGATTTTCGCAAAACTTGCGCTTGCGCGCCGCCTGTGGCAATTATCGCTCCAAGGTCTCATGCATATCTGCGTGACGCTGCTGTAGCTCAGGGGTAGAGCACGTCCTTGGTAAGGACGGGGTCCGCGGTTCAATTCCGCGCAGCAGCACCATTATTTCAATGGGTTAGTTTTTCACCGACCCCGAAAAATTATTACAGCTGTAATAATGTCGGTGGATTCTTAAATTTCACAGTTGTAGCTTGCCAGCACCGCTGAACCCCGTGCGCAGAGTTAATGAATGACTCAAAAAATTGAAAACGTCTTCGTCACCGAAGGCGTACCAGAATTTACTTTTGTTCCGCCCCCTAATTATAACGATATACTTATTGATATACGTAGGCCTCAAAAACCCGTCATTATTGAAGGGCAATCGGGCAGCGGAAAAACAACCTGCGTAAAAAAAATTATAGCAGACTTAGCAGATGGACAACGCCCTATCTACTACTCCGTGCGATCCACGCACCATCAACAATTGATCCTTGAGCTTGCAACCACTCCGAAAAGCGGCACCTTTGTCATTGATGACTTCCACAGGCTTCCCCAAGAAATCCGCGATCAACTTGCCAATATTGCAAAACTGGCCGCAGAACAAGCCAACGAAAATTCGGAACTCCCCAAACTCATATTGATTGGCATCAATGAAATTGGAAGTGACTTAATCCAACTCGTACCGGATATCGCCAAACGCATTGGGATACACAAAATTAACCCCGGCTCAAAGCAAGATGTAGATAAGCTAATTCGCTCTGGCAGCGAAGCTCTCAATATAACCATCAAAAATAGCAACCTCATTTATGAAGAAAGTCGCGGCGATTATTGGCTTACACAACAGCTTTGCCAGCAAGTCTGCCTGATGAATAACGTCACCGAGTCTTTAAACACCCAGCAAGAGCTAGTTTTTGAATTAGGAGAACTGCGCTTAAAAGTTATCTCTAGGCTGAAAGCCCACTATTACGCAGACATCAAAGAATTTTGCCGTGGCCAGAGATTTCGCCCGAGCAATGATCCCTATTACAAACTTTTGCGCGCCGTAAGCAGTCAGGATAAATCAGTAATTGATTTGAATGATTTGGCGAACACTACTCTCGACGCAAGGGGCAGCATCAACAACATCAAGGAGCGCAGACTTACCGAACTATTTAGGACAAAACCTGCATGCGCGCGCTCGTTCTATTACAATGTTGAGACAAAAACTTTTGCGATTGAAGATGCCGCATTGTTTTACTTCCTCATCGTCGTTATCACTCCATTGTTTATCCACATACGAGTTACCATAGTAACCTCCGCAGGGGAAAACGTGGTCTTGGTATGACCGCATTTTCCCCCGCTTTGGTTTGGTCATGGTAGCCGGTTTCCTTTCAGTGCGTGGCGAGCCTGAAGTCTTGCTATGACCGATTGGAATGACCAGCTACCACATTATGCTTACCGGTTCGGAGCCGGAAACGTTGCCGTCGCAGGCGCTTGCCCCGGATGGGACGGAGCAGCCAAAGCCGCCGCGCCTCCTGTGACAAGACCCGTCAGTTCGCCCAACACATCCTGCGGCAACACCACCACCGACGGAAGGTTCGGCAAGCTGCCGTTCCATTTGGCGATAGCCTCACCGATACTCTGGTTGACCTTGATCATGGCTTGCGCCTTCAGGGTCGGAAGCACCGGCTCCAACGTACGCGCCGCTTGAACCTGCCGCGAACTGATGAAAGCCAGATCGATCGCTTTTTGGATCTCCGGATTGTCATAGTTTAACGGCGTGGCGAAACCAGCATATTTGATGGTGATGCCGTCTGTGGCAAAGGCGTCTCTCACCTCCTTTTCCAGTTGGTCGATTATTTGGGCTTTCTCCTTAATGCAGTCGTCCGTCGACCTACGGCCAAACTCGCGGGCAAGGACGGCTTGCACCTTGCCGCGCACGTTCGTGTCCATCACTTCGGAAAGACTCCGCCCCTCGATGACCGACGCGAACGTTGCATTCGGATCGTTGGATCTTGCCGCGCCATTTGTCTTTGCCCCATAGTGATAGACAAATTTGGCGGCATTATCCTCCGTCACTTCGGCGGCAATCACGACACCCACCGTGATGTTGACGCTTTCGCCGCTTTCGAAGCGGAAGCTTTCATCCTTTGACGAGGTGCCACGATTGCTTTCGGCGACCCATTCGCGCATGTACGGCGTGCGATCCACCACCAACAGTTTGGTAGAGGGAACGTAATAGTCCCTCGTCCACACCGAAGGATTATGGATCAGCACATGCGGCACCTGAAACCGCTTCATCGCGACCTTGTTGTCTGTCAGATATTGCTCCGACATGAACGCGGCCTGATTTTGACGGTTTGCTCCCTGTTCCGGTATGGCGAATGCGGTCTGGTTCGGAAGGATTTCCACAAACTCAGGATTATCCAACACGTCATAGTACGCATGCGCCGGACTTGTGACCGCCATCGAAGAAGCGATGAACAGCGCCGACATCGTCGCCGCTTGTCCTGACGTGATCTTCTTCGCCAGCCTCTTGATCGGCGACCACCAGACCGCACCGAGCGCGGCGGTTAATACCAACTCAGGCATATGCGCGCCGGACAAGGTTTGCATCATGGCTTGCTGCACCGGCTGGTCGACATCCTGCAACTGGCTTACGGCCAAATGACTGGACGCAAGACCGGCTGCATTGGTCAGCACCCTGTCGGCGAAGTGATACGCACCGGCGATGCCGACGCTTGCAACCGTGCGGGCTACAAGTCCTCCCACCGTAGCGATGGGGGCTGTGTTGGTGTTGTTAACTTCAGTCATGACTTTCTCCTGTATCTGAGGAGGACGAGCGGTCGCGTTCAGCGAATCCGGCTTTCGATCCCCCGTTGTTTTTCTGATGACTTCTCTTTGTCTTTCAGTGGGTTGGGCGCAGATCGAACGTCATGACGCACTTGCGACATGAACGGATTGCGCCGTCAGCCATCGAAGCGACACAGGAGGTCCCGTCGCCGGTGAATCCGCGTATTTTGGTTTGATGCGAGGGCAGGGGAACCGACGTCCAATGACCCCAGTGATATGCCCGGCCCTTATGCCGTAGCGCAGCATGACACGACCCGATGACAGTCAGATGGTGCCGGGTGATGCGCTTCGTATATCTGGATGTGGTGGGGGGGATCGCCAAACGCTCAGAACCGCCATGTCAGCGTGGCGAATGAAGCTGCTTCCGTGAAATCTCCGGATCGGGCGACGAACAACCCGATGGAACCGGTCAACAACGGCAATAAGGGTAAGCATAATAAATCACCCCAGTGAGCCAAGGCGCAGCAGCTTCTTGTCGAAGCGCAAGGAGCGACCTCGGCGGATTGTTACACAAACGCAAGTACGAAGCAGGGCTTGGCCGGGAGATGGGCGCAGACCCCTCACCGGCTCATTCACAGAACGAAGCCAGAAGAATCTCGCACCGATCACGCAGCGAGAGGCACGCCTAGAATTTAGATTCGCGGGGGATCACCGTGTGCGGGGGAAACAAAAAACAGCCCCTGAAGCAGGCATTCTATCAGTGTCTGTTGATTAAGTATCAGACGATGCCAAGTATTATAGCTAAGTGACGACATGGCCACCTCTACTTACCGTTTCAGCTTGCATTCCCTCCGACTACGGCCCCA
>CAIQVS010000115.1 GCA_903875345.1 uncultured Pseudomonadota bacterium
CCGGGCTGGAGCTGCAAGGTCAGCGGGCGTTGGCTTTGGAACAGCGCGAGAAGTTGCTGCAGCAATTTTTGCTGCTGGTCTGCGGCCAGTTGCGGCAAGGTCAAAACGACTTCGCCGAGCGCCGTGCTTAAGGTCAGCGTTGCCGCCGTCGGGGTTTGGCTGATCGTGGCGGCAACCTGAACCGGTCGCATCAGTTGCTGGATTTGCTCCGGCACGGTGATGACGGCGGCGTTGACGGATGCGGTCGGCGTTGCGGGCGCTATGCCCGGTGTTGACGTGGGTTTCTGTATGGGAATCGTAAAGGTCAGGTCGGCACCCCTCCTCCGGCAAGCAGGCGTTGCGCGATGGCCTCGACATCGCTCGCGGCGTCGCTGGTCGGCGAGCGGGTGAGCAGGGATGTCTGAGCCCGGATGGCGTCGCGCACCTTGGAATCGCGGCGCACGATTCCGGCGAGCGGCGGCGAGTAGTTCAGGAAACTTTCCGAGGCTTTGCGGATCGTGTCATAGGTTTTCTGGCCGTCGCCAGCGTTGGCAGCCATGTTGACGACGACGCGCAAATCCGCCTGAGGATTGGCCGCGCGGGTCAGCTTGATGAAGGCGTAAGCGTCCGTCAGCGAGGTCGGCTCGTCGGTCAGCACGACGTAAGTGACCGCCGCAGGTCCCGCCATTTGCCGCACCGAACGCTCGACTCCCGCGCCGAGATCGACCACGACCTGATCGTAATTTCGCGCCAGCGCGATCAGATCGTT
Source organism: uncultured Pseudomonadota bacterium (assembly GCA_903875345.1). Classification (GTDB taxonomy): domain Bacteria; phylum Pseudomonadota; class Alphaproteobacteria; order UBA9219; family UBA9219; genus CAIQVS01. The sequence goes on from CAIQVS010000115.1 coordinate 749, forward strand.
GCGCAGATCCGACAGGCGCTGCGTCGCGAGGCTGGCGAGATTTCCCGATCCCGAACGTCCGGCAAGAACGTCGAATTTTCCCTCGGCGTAGTTCGTGACCGCGCCCGGTAAAGTCGTCGTGCCTTCGATCACGCCGCCGAGATCGCGGTCGGGCGTAAGGCCAAGCTGAATATCGACATTCGCCAGACCGAGATCGCCGTCGAACAGCAAGACATGCTTGCCGCGTTTGGCCAGCGCGTGACAGAGCGTGATCGAAAACCATGTTTTGCCGACGCCCCCTTTGCCGCTGGCGACGGCGAGCATATTGGAACACAGCAACGCGCTGGCGGGGGCGATGGGTTTATCGGATTTCAAGGGGATGGGATCGGGCATGGCTTTGACTCACCGGGTTGAGAGTTTGGGCGCGGTCTTGATTTCCTGTGCCGCTTCGTGGCGGTTGAGCACCAGCCGCGCCAGCGCGACGGGATTCATCGGCTGCGGCGGTTCGGTTACTTTGCACGACAGGCTGAAATTGGCGAAAGGCATGTGCGCGTCGAAGGCGATGCGCAGCATGCTGCCAAGACGCCGCGTCATCTCAAGGCGCGTGAACAAAATTCGCGTCGCGCCGATCTTGCGAAATTCGTTGGCCATATCGACGGCTTCGCTGCCGTCGAGACCGGCGGGAATCACCAAAGTCGCCTCGCCGCCGACGGCCTTGACCAGCTCATGCAGGCTATGGCGTTCCTGCTCGTCGAACGGGTTGCGCCCCGGCGTGTCGATGTAAACGAGGTTGTCTTTCCGCAGCGAAACGACGTCGCGCAGCGCGTGGGCGTCCTCGATCTCGATCAGATTGAGCTTCAGCAACCGCGTGAAGGCGGCGAGCTGCTCCATCCCTCCGGCGCGTTCGATGTCGGCGCTCACCACAGAGACGGCGCGTTTGCTCAGCGTGGCCTTGGTAGCGAATTTGGCGATGCAGAGCGTCTTGCCGACGCCCGGCGGGCCGATCAGGATCAACTGCTTTTCAGGCTTGTCGTCGACGATCGGCTGAAAACGGAAATGCGTGTCGAAGGCCGCGCCCAGCGCCAGCACCGGATCGTCGTTGGCGAATTGCGTCGCCGTCGCCAGCAGCTTCTCGGCGATATGGCTTGGCGCCTGATGGCGCGTCAGCGCGTCGGCGATAATCTCGATCGCTTGCGAGCCGCCGTCGTCGATCGGAGCGGAATATTTCGCGGCATGGGTCGGCGCTGCAGGCGCGACGTCATCGATCGCCGCCGTGACGCGGATGCCGCCCATGTCATCGTCGCGTGTGGCGACGATGATCGCGTCCTCGCCGAGCGCCTCGCGCACCGCGCGCATGGCCTCGGTCAAATTGGGGCCGTAAAAGGATTTGAGGCGCATCTATATTGGTCCCGTCATTTTAATTCTGAGGCGTGCATCGTATAAAAGAAATTGATTGCAACAGGAACGCTGATGTTCCTCCCCCCTTGCGGGGGAGGTTAGGCGGGGGGTGCAAAAAGGCATTGCGGTTATCACTTGCGTACCCCTCGCCTAATCCCTCCCGCAAGGGGAGGGGGATGCCACCGCTTTTGCGGCAATTTAATCTCTTCATTTTGTTTGAAGCGGATCACTATATCTGCCCCATTGTCTTGATCCGCGCCTTCGGGTGAATTTCGTTTTGCGACAGGACGGTGGTGGTGGCGCGAAAGCGCTCGATTACCGAACGCACATAGGGACGAATGGCGGGGCTGGTCAGCAAGACGGGCGCTTCGCCCGCCATCGCGTGCCGGTCATAGGTCTGGCGCACGGTGGTGATGAATTGCTGCAAACGGCTCGGCGGCATCGCCAGTTGCTTCACGTCGCCTTCGCCGACGATGGATTCGGTGAACGATTGTTCCCATTCCGGCGACAGCGTGATCAGCGGGATATAGCCCATATCGTTGGTGTTAGCGTCCGAGATTTGCCGCGAGAGGCGCGAGCGCACATGCTCGGAAATCGCCGACAAATTGCGCGTGACGCCGGTCGCCTCGGAGATGCCTTCGAGGATCGTCGGCAAATCGCGCACCGAGATGCGCTCGGCGAGAAGATTCTGCAGCACGCGTTGCAGACCGCTCAGCGCGATCTGGCTGGGAATAACGTCGGCGATGAGCTTCTGCTGTTCCTTGCCGAGTTCGTCGAGCAATTTCTGCGTTTCCGCGTAGGACAAAAGATCGGACATATTGTCCTTGATGAGTTCCGTCAGATGCGTCGTGATGACGGTCGGAGGATCGACGACGGTGTAGCCTTTGAATAAGGCTTCCTCGCGATAGGTCGTATCGACCCACATCGCGGGCAGGCCGAAGGTCGGTTCGGTCGTGTTTTCGCCGGGCAGGGCGATCGGTGCGCCCTTCGGATCCATGACCAGCAACATGCTGGGGCGAAGCTCGCCGCGTCCGGCCTCGATTTCCTTGATGCGGATCAGATAGGTGTTGGGCGGAAGCTGGAGATTGTCCTGAATCCGCACGGCGGGCATGACGAAGCCCATGCTGCCCGCCAGTTGCTTGCGCAAGCCCTTGATCTGGTCGGTCAGGCGTTGACCGGCCTCGCTGTTGATGAGGCTGAGAAGAGCATAGCCAAGCTCAAGCCGGATCATGTCGATGGACAAAGAGCGTGAAATGGGTTCTTCGGTCACGGCGGCTGGTTTGGACTTGCTGTCGTCAGCGGCGTTTTCTTCATCTTCGCGGGCCGTGGCCGCCTTGCCGCTGAGATAGGCGACAAAGCCTGTCAATCCGCCCATCAGGGCGAAGGGGATAAACGGCATGCCGGGGGTCAACGCGAAAACGAACAGAACCGCCGACGACATGATCAAAGCGCCCGGATAACCGCCAAGCTGGCTGAACAAGGCTTTGTCGGTCGAAAGGGCGGCGTTGGTTTTTGACACCAGAAGGCCTGCCGCGACCGAGACCAGCAGCGCCGGAATTTGCGTCACGAGGCCGTCGCCGACGGTCAGGCGCACATAGGTGTCTGCCGCTTGCAGCACCGGCATGCTGTGGCGGAAGGTGCCGATGGTGATGCCGCCAATCGCGTTGACGAACGTGATGACGAGCCCCGCGACGGCGTCACCGCGCACGAACTTGGCCGCGCCGTCCATCGAGCCGAAGAACTGGCTTTCGTCTTCAAGCGTCTTGCGCCGTTTGCGCGCCTCGTCCTCGTTGATCAGTCCGGAGGACAGATCGGCGTCGATCGCCATTTGCTTGCCGGGCATGGCGTCCAAAGTGAAACGCGCCGCGACTTCGGCGATGCGTCCCGAACCCTTGGTGATGACGACGAAATTGACGATGGTCAGGATGGCGAAGACGATCACGCCGATGATGAAATCGTTGCCCATGACGAGGCTGGCGAAAGCCTGCACGACGTGTCCTGCCGCGTCGGTGCCGTCGTTGCCGTGCGTCAGCACGAGGCGCGTCGTGCCGAGATTCAGCGCCAGCCGGATGAGGGTCGCCATCAACAGGACGGTCGGAAACGCGCTGAAATCGAGCGGTTTGCTGATGAACAGCACGGTCATCAGGATGAGGACCGAAAAGGTGATCGAGATGGCGAGACCGATGTCGACCGCGAAAGGCGGGATCGGCAGCACCAGCGTCGTCATGATGATCAACAGGCCGATGCCGAGCCAGACTTCGCCGCGCCGGAAGAATCCGTTCAGAAAATCGACGGACTCGGCGGCGACAGGAGCGGCGGCTGTGTTTTGGTCAGTCATGCCGCAGCCGTGTCATGTTCAGGAGAAAGGGCGGAGCGAAGAATCTCATCTCGACCTACAGATTGGTTGGACGGCGCGAAGCGTGGCGGACGCGGAGGATAACGAGGGCATTGCCGTCAATACGGTAACGAATAACATAGGGGTAGGATGTTACAAGCTCCCGCATGTTCGTTCGCGGGACCAAGCGACCCCGGTGCGGAAAAGTGGCCAGACGTTCCCCTGCTGCAAAGAGGCTTCCGGCGACTTGCATAGCGGCGCGGGGGTTAAAATCGGCGACATAGTTATAAGCCTGCTCTATGTTGCGCACCGCCGCTCGTGTCCAGACAACGCGCATAGGCATGAATTAATCAATCGGCGGCGGGACGCGCTCGCCCCGCGACAATTTTTCCAGCCACGCGCGCACTTTCTCATGCGGCACGACGCGACCCGCCGCGTAATCGGCCTCGGCCTCGGCGTCAAGCCGCGCCTCGAACGCCGCGTCGGGCTTCATCTCAAAGATAGATCTCGTCGTCGATTTTGACATGAGCTTCCCCTTCTAACGACCCGCATTCTATCATGAATTCGCGGTTGCAAACAACCCGAAACCCCTCGTTCTTTCGCCTCTCGCTCACGATGCCGCAACCCGTTCTTCGCCCGCTGCCGACGGAACGGGAACGCCTGTTTCGCTGTAGAGCTTCAGCTTGTTGCGCAGGGTGCGGATCGAGATGCCGAGGATGTTGGCGGCGTGGGTTCGGTTGCCCAAGCAATGATTCAGCGTATCGATGATCAAATCGCGCTCGACATCGGCGACGGTGCGCCCGACGAGATTGGCTTGACCGGCGGCGGCGTTGCCGGGGGCGGACGGAACGGAAACGCTCTTGCTCAATAATCCTTCCGGCGCGAACCCTTGCCCCGACAGCATGATGGCGTCGGTGTCGATCTGCGCGCCGTGCGCCAGCAGCACCGCGCGGTGCATCGTGTTCTCGATCTCGCGCACGTTGCCGCGCCAGTGATGGGACTGCAGCAGGCCGCGCGCCGCGACCGACAGGCTCTTGTTCGGCAAGCCGTTGGCGGCGGCGTATTTCGAGATGAAATATTCAGCCAGCGGGATGATGTCGGCGGGACGGTCGCGCAGCGCCGGCATCTGGATATTGACGACGTTGAGCCGGAAATAAAGGTCTTCGCGGAAACGCTTGGCTTTGACCTCTTCCTCCAGATTGCGGTTCGAGGTCGCAATCAGGCGAATATCGACCCGGATCGGCTGCGTGCCGCCGACGCGGTCGATCTCGCGTTCCTGAATGGCGCGCAGCAACTTGGCTTGCAGACGCAAATCCATCTCGCTGATTTCATCGAGCAAAAGGGTTCCGCCGTTGGCTTCCTCGAATTTGCCGATGCGTCGCGCGACGGCGCCCGTGAACGCGCCCTTTTCATGCCCGAACAATTCCGATTCCAGCAGATTGTCGGGGATCGCGGCGCAATTGACCGAGACGAAATTGGCGTTGGCGCGGCGGCTCTTGCGATGAACGAAATGCGCCATGACCTCTTTGCCGGTGCCGGATTCGCCGGTGATGAGGATCGAGGCGTCGCTGTTGGCGACGCGTTCGGCCAAATGCAACAACGGGGCGATAGCCGGATCGCGGGCGATGAAGGTTTCGTCTTCCTCGGCGACGGCTTGAAGGACGGCGGCGATCAGCTCGGCGTCGGGCGGCAACGGCACGTATTCTTTTGCTCCGGCGCGAATGGCCTTGACGGCGGCGTCGGCATCGGTGCCGATGCCGCAGGCGACGACCGGAACCGTGATGCGTTCGTTCTTGAGGCTGACGATCAAGGCGGCGAGATCGAGCGTCACGTCGCACATCACCAGATCGGCGCCCTGACCGTTGCGCAGCGCGTTCAGCGCGCCTTGGACCGTGTCGATATGAGACACCTTCGCTCCGCGCTGGGTGGCGATGCGCCCGGCGGTGGAGATGTGACCTTCCAACTGTCCGACGATAAGAAGTTTCATGTATGTAAGTCCTTCAAATGATCATAGGCCGTGCGGATTAGTTCGTTCTCTCCGACTTGATGATTTCCGTCATCGTGATGCCGAGGCGGTCTTCGACGACGACGACCTCGCCGCGCGCGACGAGGCGGTTGTTGACGTAGATGTCGATAGCTTCGCCGACTTTGCGATCCAGTTCAATGACCGCGCCGCGACCGAGCTTCAGCAAATGGCTGACCTGCATCTCGGCCTTGCCGAGAACGGCGGCAACCTCGACCGGAATGCCATAGACGGCGTCAAGGTCGTTGACCGAGATCGGCGGACCGTCCTTAGGGGGCTTCGCCGCCGCTGGCTTCGAGTTCGGTGAGGGTGAGGGATTCCTTGTCGTCCATAATTGACTCCTAATACGATGTCACGAAGTGACGGTTTCCGGGGCGACGAGCCCGGCCATAGTGTTCAACGTCGCTTCAGTCTTACGTTCGATGCCGCCGTCCGCCCATTCGACCCGGCAATCGCCAGCGGCAATTTCGGGATCGGACAGAACGACGACCTTGCCGCTGTAGGCTTTCTGCTGCGTGATCTCGGCAATCTTGCCCTGAATGACGTCAAACTGATCCGCGTGAACCCGCACGACCATGCGCGGTTCATGAACCATTTCGGCTATCGCGTCATTCAGCGTGGCCTGAATTTCCTCAATCCCGTACTTGGCCGTGAAGTTTGGCAGCAATTTGCGGGTCATGGCAATGGCCAGTTGCCGCATGTCGGCATCCTGCCGGACGCGCAGCTCGGCCATGCTGTCGATCATGTGGCCGATACGCTCGTCGATGCGAGTGAAAAGCGCGATGAGCTGTTGTCCCTGCGCATCCGCTCCGGCTTTGCGCCCTTCGGCGTATCCGGCGTCGAAGGATTCTTTCTTAAGCGCATCATATTGTTCCGGTTTTAGCGTCACCGGCTTGCGTTCCGGTGCGCGATAATGAGCCGCAGAGGGATCGAACGTGCGATCGAACATGAATTTACGGACGGGAGGCGCTTCAGCCATAGAATTTCTCGACAAAGTTTCGTGGTTAATAGACAAGTTCGTCCTCGTCGTTTTCCTTGGCGATGACGATTTCGCCCTTGCCCGCCAGATCCTTGGCCGAGGCGACGAGGCTGGTCTGCGCCTCCTCGATGTCGCGCAAACGCACAGGGCCGAGCGCGGAGATGTCTTCCTTCAGCAATTTGCTGGCGCGTTCCGACATGTTGGAGAAGAAAAGCTCCTTGATGACGTCCGACGCGCCCTTGAGCGCGAGCGGCAGCTTGGCCTTGTCGGCGACGCGCAGAATGGCCTGAATCGCGGCGGGATCGAGCTTGGACAGATCCTCGAACGTGAACATCAGCCCCTTGATCTTTTCCGCCGAGTCGCGGCTGCGTTCCTCAAGGGCGGTCATGAATTTCGATTCGCTGGCGCGGTCGAGACTGTTGAAAATTTCCGCCATCGTTTCATGCGGGTCGCGGCGGTTGGTGCGCGCCAGATTGTTCATGAATTCGTTGCGCAACGTGCGTTCGATGTCTTCGAGAACGTCCTTCTGCACCGACTCCATGCGCAGCATGCGGGTGATGACTTCCATCGCGAAGCTTTCCGGCAGCTGCGACAGGACTTTCGCGGCGTGGTCGGGCTTGATCTTGGAAATGACCACGGCGACAGTCTGCGGATATTCGTTTTTCAGAAAGGCCGCCAGCACCGCTTCGTTGACGTTCGCCAGCTTGTCCCACATCGTGCGACCGGCGGGGCCGCGAATGTCTTCCATGATGTTGCCGACGCGCGATTTGTCGAGCACTTTCATCAACAGGCGTTCGGTCGATTCCAGCGTGCCGACGGTTCCGCTCGCCGACGACATCTGCTCGGCGAAGTCGACGAACAGTTTCTCGACGAGGTTCGAGCTGACGTTGCCGAGATTGGCCATGACTTGCGACAATTCCTTGATCTCGTCGTCGTTCATATGGGCGAAGACGCGCGAGGCGTATTCTTCGCCGATGGACAGGATGAAGATCGCGGCTTTCTCGGCGCCCGAGAGGGAGCGGACATCTTCGCGGACACGTACAGCGGGCATAGCCTAGCGTCCTTCCTGATACATCCAGTTGCGCAGGATTGAAACGGCTTCGTCGGGATGCTTGTCGACGATTTCGCCGACGCGGCGCAACGACGAAGCCTTGACGCGGCCTTCGACGCGCGAAAGGTCGATCATGCGCTCGATTTCCTCGTCCGCCGCCTGAGCCGCCGCTTCGTTCGCAAGATCGCGGCTCAGCGTGCCGCCCGTCGGCGAGGGGAGTTGGGCGGTGCCCATCGCCATGCCCATGCCGTCGCCTCCGGACAGCAAGCCGTGCTGATCGCCGCCGACGTTTCCGGCGGAATCCAAGACGCGGCGCAGGATCGGGCGCACGATGACCATCACCACCAGCAAGCCGATCATCGCCAGCACCAGAGTTTCGACAGCATGGAAAATATCGGCCTTCGGCACGCCCATCAGCGCGTCGGAACTTCCGGCTTCCTCTTTCGCGGTGTCGCCCTGCACGAATTGCATGTTCTGGACGTCGATCGTGTCGCCGCGATTGGTGTCGAAATTGACCGCCGAGGCGACGAGGTCGTGGATTTTCTTCATCTCCTCGTCGGTGCGGGGAACATAGGTCGTGGTCTTGCCGTCATCCGAGGGCTTGTAGCTTCCGTCGACCACGACCGCGACCGACAGGCGATGAATTTGCCCGCCTTCGCGCACCTGATTGCGCACCGTCTTGTTGATCTCGTAATTCGTGGTTTCTTCGCTGTGGCTGTTTTTGTTGTTTGCTCCACCACCGCTCAGGGCGTTGGAAACTTGCGCCGGATTGGCGGGCAGATTGTTGGCGACGGTGACGGGTTGAGGCGCGCTGCTGTTCTCGCTGCTGCCCGACTCTTCGGTCGTGCTTTGCGTCGAACGCACGACTTGGCTGTCAGGGTCGTAGATTTCCGAGCTGGTGGTGACGCGGTCGAAATCAAGTTCAGCCGACACCTGCGCCCGCACCTTGCCGTAACCGAGCGTTTGCGAAAGCAGGTCCTCGATCTTTCGCGCCTGCGTCTGTTCGAATTCCTTGCGCATATCGTCCGGGCTGTCGCCGCCAACGCCTTGCGCGGCATTGTCTCCGGCGGGCTTGGCCAGAAGGTTGCCGTTTTCATCGACGATGGAAACCTGATTGGGCTGCAACTGCGGCACGGCGGCGGCGATCAGGTGTTGAATGGCGGCAATCTGGTCGCGGGTCAGGGTCGTGCTTTTGCGCGTCTTGATGAAGATGCTCGCGGTCGCCGTTTGCGTGCCGTGGCTGAACAATTCATGCTGCGGCAAAACCAGATGCACGCGCGCCGTCTGCACGGCGTTCAGCGAGCTGATCGTGCGCGACAATTCGCCTTCGAGCGCGCGCAGATGGTTGATGCTTTGCACGAAGCTCGTGGTGCCGAAGCCTTCCTTCTGGTCAAAAATTTCGTAGCCGATGGAGCCGCCCTTGGGCAGGCCGTCGGCGGCCATCATCATGCGCAGCTTGCCGACCTGATCGGAGGGCACGCGGATCAGGCTGCCGCTGGAGTCGACTTCGTAAGGGATTTTCATGCCTTCGAGCTTCTGCACGATCTGGCTGGAATCTTGCTGGTCGAGTTCGGTGTAAAGCAGCGCCAGCGGCGAGGCGCTGATGCGCGTGGCGATAAAGCCGAAGAAGCCGAGCAGGCTGAACATCACGATGGCGATGGCCGCGAGCTTCGCCGGTCCGAGATTACGGAGCGTTTGCAAAAAGGCGTTCACGTAAAAGACTCCCCAGTGGTTCTTTTCTTCACGGCTGTCGGGTCGCCGGACGACTTCCCGAAACTGTAACGATTTAGGAATTCGGCATTAGTATTGGTTAAAGTTTAAATCGAAGATGGTGAAAACGGCGTTAACACATCCGGCAAAATTTGCCGACCTGTTTCGAAACTGTGTTGTAGGCACAACAACTTAAAAAAGCAATCAATTCAAGATGTTGCGGCATCGAAACGAAGTTGCGCAATTATGGTTAATGAGTTTAAATTGATTCTGATGCCTATGACAATCTGTTATTCGGGCTGTGGATAAGCTGATTGCTCGTTTTACGGAGTTGGTGGTGTGGATCTGTGCGCCGAAAAATAATGACTAATTTTTTATGGAGGATAATTATGAACAATCAAAATCAACAACCAAATCTTATGCCGCTGCCCGCGTTGTTTAAGAGAATGGGGGCTTGGGCTCTCGCGGGAGCGATTGTTGTGAATGCTCCCTTCGTGGTGAGTGTTGTCAAACAACTGCCAGACCCGCAATCTGACATTAATTTAGGAACAGAAGTTCTTGCAAATGCAATCCGCGTTTACGCAGGGGCGTTGGAAACAAGGCAACAACCCTCCACAGCGCCAAGAGTTTATCCGCTCCTTGAGGCTCCCATAAAGCAGTGCCAGCAAGAATTAGTCCGTCAGATTGGCGGTAACAGATCTGATGGCGCAGGGGCTGTAATCAGTGATTGGCAAATGGCCGGATGTCTTACGCAGCATGCAAATGAATATGCTGCTTCCTATATGAGAGTATTGATCGCTACCACGATGCTCAATTATGCCTTATCAGGAGCGCTTTTTGGGCTTGTCGCAGGAGGTGTTATTGGACGTGCCGGGTTATCCGGAAGACGTAGAGATAGAGATGATAAACCTTCCCTCTAAATAATCCATCCGTTCATTTGCGCATAAGCCGAAATCCATGATATTCCCGTTGGTAGGCGAAGGGGAATCATGAACATCGCAATCGGCATCGATCTCGGCGGAACGAAAATAGCCGGAGCTGCTTTCAATGCACAAGGCGAGCAACGTGCGCAAGCGGTTCACGCGACTCCGGATGCGTATGAAGCGCTGGTTCGGACATGCGTCGCGCTGGTCGAAAAGATGCAGTCCGCAACGCGCGTCGTGGCGACGGTCGGCATCGGCATTCCCGGAACGGTTGACCGCGACACGGGCTTGATACGCGCGGCGGCGAATGTGCCGTGCCTCGTTGGGCGGAATTTGCGCGGCGATCTGGAAGCGGCCTTGAATCGAAAAGTGCGGATCGCCAACGACGCCGATTGCGCCGCCTTGTCCGAGGCCGTGGACGGCGCGGGCGAGGGATACAATAACGTGTTCGGGCTTATTCTCGGCACAGGCGTCGGCGGCGGGTTGGTGATCGACGGACGCCTCGTCGAGGGCGCGAACGGGCTGGCCGGAGAGATCGGGCATCTGCCTTTGCCGTTCCGCGAGGATTCCGACGGCGCGGCGGTCGATTGCCCTTGCGGGCAAAAAGGCTGCATCGACAAATCCGCGAGCGGACCGGCCTTGTCGCGGCTTTATGAACGGAAGACCGGACAACTAGCCGATGCCGAGAGGATCGCCGATCTTGCGCGGCGTGGCGACGCCGAGGCCGGACGGGTTCTGGATGTATTTATCACCACGCTGGCGAAGGCGATGATCCCGATCCTGCATATGTTCGATCCGGACGTTATCGCCGTCAGCGGCGGCCTCGCCAACCTGCCGCATATCTATGACGAGGTGCCGAAGCGTTGGGGGCGCTATGCCCTGCGTCCCGACATCAAAACGCGCTTCGTTCCCGCCAAACACGGAGCCCTCAGCGGTCTGCGCGGCGCGGCGTGGTTGGGACGGGGGTAGCGTAATGGTGGTAAACGCTGATCTCCTGTGCCGGGTGATTTCCTCTGCATCTTTGCAACAAAGTTGCTGCGTTAACTATTGATTTAGGCTTCATGACCTATCATACTGATAGGTATGAATGAGGCCAAGAAAATCGTGATCCCCTTTCGAATGACGGCAAAAGTCGCCGAATCCAAGATTCACGAATTGGCCAAAGATTCATCCAATATCATTTGGGGTGGGCATTGCGCCGAACGCTCCGAGGAACGCGGTATTTCGTTCAACGATGCTCTGCGGATATTACGTACAGGCATGGTCAACGTTCCTCCGGAGCACGGCAAGCACCAAGGGGAATGGAAAGCCAAAATTGTCAAAAACCTTCGAGGCAACAGGGATGCCGGAGTTGTGACCATCATAATGACGAAGCAAGGAAAGTTGAAAATCAAAACCGTTGAATGGGAGGACTTGCGATGAAGAATCATGTTTTCGGTCGCAAAGGCGACCAATCACAAAAGCCATACTGCTATAAGGGGTCTGGTCTGGATAACGTTTATCTTATGAGCGGCTTTGAAATCGTCAAAGACGAAGATGGGGAAGGCGTCATCATCCACGATATGGACGGGTTGCACAGCGCGATCGCCAAATATCTTGTGGAAGAACGGAAGGTTTTGAGCGGCAAGGAAATACGTTATCTAAGGACGTATCTTGATTTATCCCAAAGCGATTTGGGAAAATTGCTTGGCTGCGACAGCCAGTCCGTGGCGCGGTATGAGAAAGAGCAATTCAATATGCCGTCCCCGACGGAGCGTTTGCTGCGTATGATCGTGCTTGGGCATATGTGTGGCAAAATCGACGTAGGCGCCGTCGTTCAAAGAATAGAAACGATGGAGAGCCGGTCAAATGCCAAGTTCAGGTTCGAGTCAACCCGGAAGGGTTGGAAGATGGCGTGATCTTGGCGTAACTCCCGGCCTTTACGTTCGCATCGACATGCCGGGGCTAGAAATCTCCTCCGCGATGGGATTAGAATGACTCCAGGAGAATCCCATGCCCGTCATCGTCAGCAGCAAAGAAATCCATCCGTTCCTGCCCTCGCTCGGCAGCCCGTCGGCGATTGAGCGCGATCGCGCCGAGCGGCAGGACATCCGCCCGCTTGAGATCGCGATCATCAATCTGATGGCCGACAAGCTTGCGACCGAGCGGCAACTGGCGACATGGCTCGGAAACACGGCGTTGCAGGTTCATCTGACGTTTGCCACCACCGACGGCTATGTATCGGATGTTCAGGCGGGGCGCGAAACGAAGAACACGCCCTCCGAGCATATCCGCAAATTTTATCAGGGCTGGAGCGATATTCGGCACAGGAAATTCGACGGGTTGATTGTCACCGGCGTCAACGCGCTCAAGCCGCGCGTCAAGGACGAGTCGATCTGGCCGGAGGTCGCGGCGATCCTCGACTGGTCGGGCACGAACGTGTTGTCGTCGCTGTTTCTGTGCTGGGGCGCGAAGGCGGCGCTGAAACATTTTCACGACATCGAGAGCATCAAGGGCGAGACCAAGCTGTTCGGCCTGTTCGAGCATCGCATCGCCTCGGACAAGACCGGAATCCTGTTCGGCTTTCCCGATGTTTTCCCGGTTCCGGTTTCGCGCTGGAAGAGTCCTCTCCGTAAGGACATCCTGCAGCATCCGGACATCGAAATCGTCGCGGATTCGGAGGAGGGCGGGCCGAATATTCTCGTCGAGTCCGCGCCGTATGATAACGGCAAATTCCTTTTTCCGCGTCGCCTGTATATCCTCAATCATCCGGAATACGACACCGAGACCCTTGGCAACGAATACCGCCGCGACAGCTCCAGCAACGCGCAAACGCCGCTGCCGAAGCATTATTTCCGCACCAGCGACGTTGCGAAAACACCGCCCAACACTTGGCGGCACACGGCGCACATCTACACGAATTGGGTCAAGGCGATGTACGAGGCGACGCCTTATGATCTCAACCGGATACCGGAAGCTTTTTGAACCACGGCGCGCACGCGCTGAGGTCGGGTTTCAGGGCGACGGCGCTGGCGGCGTATCCGGGTAAAAGCTTGCCGAGTTTTTTATCGCAACCAAGGAACGCGGCGGGGTAGGCCGAGGCCATGCGCAGCGCCTCGTCCAGCTCGACGCCGACATGCTTGACGCAATGCCGCACGGCGTCGAGAAGCGTGATCGCCGATCCCGCCAACCGGCCTTGCGCGTTGACGCAACAGCCGTTTTCGACGCGAATGGTTTCGCCGCAAAGTTGGAAGGGCTGCGGAGCGTCGCTGGCGGCGGGTGGCATCGCATCGCTGATCAGAAAAACTTTTCCGGCGGGCTTGGCGCGGAGCGCGAGCCGGATCATTTCGGCGCTGACATGATGCCCGTCGGCAATGATGCCGCACCAGCTGCGACGGTCATCGAGCGCCACACCGGCAATGCCGGGAGCGCGGGCGCTCATGCAGCCCATGCCGTTAAACAGATGGGTGAAACCGGAAGCTCCAATTTCAAGTAACGAATTAACTTGTTCTGATAACGCATTGGAATGTCCTAAAGAAATTACACATCCGTTCTCATGTAATGCATGAACGTACTGCGGGGTGGCATTTTCAGGCGCGACCGTCAGCAGCATGATTTCACCCGAATCATGGGTGTAAAGGCGCAAATCTTCCTGATTTATCCCTCGAATATGCTCTTTGGCATGAATTCCCCGCGCTTCCAGACCTAAATGTGGCCCTTCGAGATGAATTCCGAGGATTCCGGAGTCTTTTTGCCGTGATTCGCGAACGGCCTGAATGGCCTGCCGTGTGACCTCCGGCGTGTCGGAAATACAGGTCGGCAGGATGTGCGTCGTGCCGAATTTTCGGTGCGCTGCGGCGATTTTCAGGCAGGATTCCGCCGTTGGCGCGGCGTTGAACAGAATATCGCCGCCGCCGTTCACCTGCGCGTCGATAAAGCCGGGGGCAAGGATATGATCGGCGAAGGAAATCCCGACCGCTCCGATCGGCACCGAACGATGCGCGACGATGTCGACGATCAGGCCGTTGCGGACGAGCAGGGAATGCCCCTCGACCATCGCCTCGCCGGTGAAGAGGATCGCGTCGTTCAGGACATAAAGGGTGGAGGGTGAGGGCAACGGTTTCATCCTTGGTCAAGCTTGCGCGTCCGGCATCGGTCGGATATGCCTATACCATCCGATCAGCGAGGGAGGATGCCATGTCTCGTGCCGCAGTCAAAGATGGAAACGGCAAAGTCGAACTGGGCTGGCAGGCGGCGGATTTTCGCCTGAAAACGACGGACGGACGCATAGTCACGCTGGCCGATGCGCGGGGTCCCAAGGGGCTTCTGGTCATCTTTATGTGCAATCATTGTCCCTATGTGCAGAACGCGCTCGACCGCATGGTCCGCGACGTGGCGGAGCTGGCCCCGCTCGGTATCGGCGCGATCGGCATCAATGCGAATGATCCCGACTCTTATCCCGACGACAGCTTCGCCAACATGCAAAAGCTTGTGGCGGCGAAGAACCTGCCGTTCCCTTACGCCTTCGACGAAACGCAGGAGGTCGCGCGCGCCTACGATGCCGCCTGCACGCCGGAATTTTATGGCTTTAACTCCGAGCTTAAACTCGCCTATCATGGCCGTATCGATCCGGGCGGGATGAGGGTGCCGCCGCCGGGCAGCAAGCGCGAGCTGTTCGAAGCGATGAAACAGATTGCCGAGACGGGACGCGGCCCCGCCGAACAGCATGCGAGCGTCGGCTGCTCGATCAAATGGAAATAGGGACCATGACCGAAACCAATCTTTTTCAGGAAATTCAGGACGATCTTGAACGCCAGCGCCTTGAGGCTCTGGCCAAAAAATACGGCGGCCTCGCGCTGGCCATTGCGGTCACGATTATCCTCGCCACCGCCGCAGTGACGGGCTGGAATTCGTGGCAGATGCAGAAAAACCAGCAGGCGACGGGTGCGTTGCTGAAGGCCATGAGCAAGGAAGACACGGAAAAAGAGGACGAACAGGTCAAGGCTCTGGAAGCGTATGCCAATCAATATGGCGGAACCTCGCCGTCGGCGCTGGCGTTGCTGCATGCGGCGAAGCTTGCGGCCAAGGCCGGGCATCCCGATAAGGCCATCCAGCTTTATGATCGTCTGGCGCAGGACAAAAGCGCCGACACCGTGTTCCGGCAATTCGCCGAGTTGATGTCGGTTCGCTCGCAAATGGATATCGGCAAACCGGAGGAGCTGGGGTCCCGGCTTGAGCCCTTGACCAAGCCCGACATGCCGTGGAGCGCGACCGCTAAGGAATATCAGGCGTATTTGGCGCTACGCGCCGGGGATAAAGCCAAGGCGATTCAGCTTTTCGCCGAACTTGCGCAAAGCGCCGCCGTGTCCGCGAGCCTCAGCGCTCGCGCCACCGATATGCTGCGCTATCTGGAACAGTGAGGGTGAGATGAGGTTTTTTTCTGTTCCGGGAATTTCAAGAGCGGCGTCATTCCGCAAAATTTTCTTTTCGAACCGCACAGCGGGTCGAAAGAAAATTTGTGCGGAATCTGATTTATTTTCTCAAGGACTTAACAGAAAATCGGATTTCGGACAAAATCGCATTTTTGCAAAAGCAAAAAAGCGATTTTTCCGGAATGACAGCGCCTTTTGCGAGAGAGCGTCCGTCGTCAGATCGCTTGTTCTGGTTTCGGTGTTGTTCGCGCTGGCGGCGTGCGGCAGTTCCGGCAACAAGATCGGCAGCACGGTCAAGGGCACGCGCATCAGCATCGTCGAAATGGCGAAGCAGGCGACTCCGGATTCCGATGTCCCCAATCACAAGCCTGAATTGCCCGAACCGGCGGCCAACCAGAACTGGCCGCAGGCTGGGTACGATCCGACGCATGTGATGCCGAACGCGGCGCTGGCCGATCAACCGAAGGAAATCTGGAGCGCCGACATGGGGCAGGGCTCGGATTCGGACTTCAAGCTTCTGGCGCGTCCGGTGATCAACAACGGCTCGGTCTTTACGATGGATTCGCACGGACTGGTCACGGCGCTGGACGCGCGTGACGGCTCCGCAAAATGGAGCTTCGACACGACGCCTCCAGACGCGGAAGACGGCGCTATCGCCGGAGGGATTGCCGCCGACGGCGAAGCCGTTTACGCGACGACGGGATTCGGCGATGTCGTGGCGCTGGACGCGCATAACGGGCATGAACTGTGGCGCCGCGCGCTGCAAAATCCGTTGCGCGCCGCGCCGACGGTCGCCGACGGCAACGTTTATGCCGTGAGCATCGATAACCAGCTTTCGGTTCTGCGCGCCAGCACCGGCGAGGTGCTGTGGCACCATAACGGCATTATCGAAAACGCCACCATGATGGGCGCGTCCAGTCCGGCGGTGGTCAGCGACGGCGTCGTCGTCGCCTACAGCTCCGGCGAGATCTATAACCTCCGCGCCGAAAATGGCCGCGTGTCGTGGAATTACGCGCTGGCGTCTCCGACGCAGGTGGGGGCTTTGCCCGCGATTGCCGATATTCGCGGCTTGCCGGTCGTCGATCGCGGCCATGTGATCGCCATCAGCCACAGCGGGCGTATGGCGTCGGTCGATCTGCGCACGGGCGACCGCGACTGGGAAATCGATGTCGGCGGCATCAACACGCCGGTGGTGGCGGGCGATACGATTTTCGCGCTCAACAATGACGGCCAACTGGTCGCGGTCTTGCGCGAGAGCGGGCGCGTGTCGTGGACGCATGATCTGCCGCATCTGTCGGACCCGGACGACCACGATTCCGATCCGGTTTACTGGACGGGTCCCGTGCTGGGCGGCAACCGTTTGTGGCTGACCAATTCGATGGGGCAGCTGGTCAGTTTTTCGCCCGATGACGGGCATCAGATCGCGGCGATTGATCTCGGCGAGCCGAGCTATGTCCCTCCGGTCATAGCGGGACGCACGATCTATGTCGCGCGCGACGACGGACGGCTGGTGGCGTTGCAGTAGATTATGCTCACAACTCACCACCCATCGAAGTTTTGGGAGTCGCCAAAAACCCAACGTCATTCCGGAAAAATCGCTTTTTTGCTCTTACAAAAATGCGGTTTCATCCGGAATCCAGTTTACAGCTCCGCAAGCGCATTTCTATCTGATAGCGTAACTGGATTCCGCATAAATTTGCTCCGCAAATTTTGCGGAATGACGTTTTTGAAAATGCCTTAAAATTTTGAAGGATAATAAGTGCTGACAACCATCGCTATCGCGGGCCGACCGAATGTCGGGAAATCGACCCTGTTCAATCGCCTGATCGGGCGGAAAATGGCTATCGTCAGCGACGAGTCCGGCGTGACGCGCGACTGGCGCGAGGGCGAAGCGCAACTGTTCGAACTGAAATTCCGTTTGCTCGACACGGCAGGACTTGAAGACCGTCCGGTCCGGGACAGCATCGCCTCGCGCATGGTGCAGCAGACGCGCCGCGCGCTCGATCAGGCCAAGGCCGTGCTGCTGGTCGTCGATGCCCGCGTCGGGCTGACGCCCGAAGACAAATCGATTGCCCGCACGCTGCGCAAAACCGGCAAGCCGATCGTCCTGCTCGCCAACAAATGCGAAAGCACGCATGTGCCCGCGACGATCGACGAGTTGAGCGCTCTCGGCTTCGGCGAGCCGATCATGATTTCGGCGCTGCACGGCGAGGGCATGATCGATATTTACGAGGCTGTGCGTCCCTACATCGTCGATGAAGACGTGTCCGCCGATGCGTCTGACGAGGAAATGAGCCTGCATATCGCGATTGTCGGTCGTCCGAACGCGGGAAAATCGACGCTCGTCAATCATCTGATCGGCGAGGAACGCATGATGACGGGGCCGGAACCCGGCTTGACGCGCGATTCCATCCCGGTGCAATGGAGCTATAACGGGCAGCCGATGCGTCTCGTCGATACGGCGGGATTGCGGCGGCGCTCGCGCATCAGCGAAGGGCTGGAGAAGATGAGCGCGCATGAAAGTCTGCGCGCCATTCGCCTCGCGCACATCGTGATCCTCGTGCTGGATGCGGCGCAAGCCTTCGACAAGCAGGATTTGACGATTGCGCACCATGTGCTGGAAGAAGGCCGGGCGCTGGTTATCGCCATCAACAAATGGGATACCGTGAAGGACAAACGCGCCGCGATGAAGATCATGCGCGAACGCACCGAGGAGTCCTTGTCGCAAGCCGCAGGCGTGCCGATTGTCCCGATTTCGGCGTTGAAGGGCGACGGTCTCGACAAATTGATGAAGGCCGTGATCGATATTTACGCGACATGGAACAAGCGCGTCTCGACCGGGCAGCTCAACCGCTGGCTTGAGGATATGGAGGCCAATCATCCGCCGCCCATTACCGGAGGCCGCCGCCTGAAGTTGCGTTACATGACGCAGGTGAAATCGCGCCCGCCGACCTTCGCGCTGTGGCTGAACAAGCCCATCGACCTGCCCGACAGCTATCAACGCTTCCTGACCAACGGTTTGCGCGAAATGTTCGATCTGAAAGGCGTCCCGATCCGCTGGCATCTCAAGAAAAGCGCCAATCCCTATGCCGATAAGAAGCGCGAGGGGGATTGAAACAGAATCTACCGGCTTGCGCGCGCGACCAGTTGCAGTTGCGCCGCGCCAGTGCTGCCGTTCAGGTCGATGAGCGGAATGGCGTAATCGCCGCTGAAGCAGGCGTCGCAGAATTGCGGCGCGGCGTCGTTGCGCTTGGGCTCGCCCATTGCGCGGTACAAGCCGTCCAACGAGATAAACGCGAGGCTGTCCGCGCCGATAAAACGACACATTTGTTCGACGGTGTAGTTGTGCGCCAGCAGCTTGTCCTCCTGCGGCGTGTCGATGCCGTAGAAACAGCTGTGCTTGGTCGGCGGGCTGGTGATGCGCATATGCACCTCGCGCGCACCGGCGTTGCGCACCATCTCGACGATCTTGGTCGAGGTCGTGCCGCGCACGATTGAATCGTCGACCAGAATCACGCGCTTGTTCTCGATAAAGCGGCGGTTGGCGTTGTGCTTCAGCTTGACGCCCAGATGGCGGATCGTGTCGGTCGGCTGGATGAAGGTGCGTCCGACATAGTGGTTGCGGATGATGCCGAGGTCGAAGGAAATCCCGCTTTCCTGCGCGTAGCCAATGGCGGACGGCACACCGGAATCCGGCACCGGCACGACGATGTCGGCTTCGACCGGAGATTCCCGCGCCAGCTCGGCACCGATGTTCTTGCGTATCTCGTAGACCGACCGCCCCTCGACCGACGAATCCGGGCGCGCAAAATAGACATACTCGAAGATGCAGAATTTACGCGGCGCAGGGGAGAGCGGGCGCAGGCTGGTCAGGCCTTTGGTGTCGATGATAACCATTTCGCCGGGATCGATGTCGCGCACGAAGGTCGCGCCGATGATGTCCAGCGCGCAGGTCTCGCTGGCAAGCACGAAGGCTTCGTCGAGCTTGCCGAGCACAAGGGGGCGGACGCCGTGCGGATCGCGCACGCCGATCATCATATTCCGCGCCAACGCTACCAGCGAGTACGCACCTTCGACTTGCCGCAAAGCTTCGATCATCCGGTCGATGGGGCCGCCGCCGCGCGCGATGGCCATCAGGTGAATGATGATTTCCGTGTCGGTCGTGGACTGGAACAGGCAGCCGCGCTTCACCAGTTGGTTGCGTAGCGTGAAGGTGTTGGTCAGGTTGCCATTGTGGGCGATGGCAAAGCCGCCGAACTCGAATTCGGCGTGAAGGGGCTGGACGTTGCGCATGGCCGTTTCGCCGGTCGTGGCGTAGCGGGTATGGCCTATGGCCGACGATCCCATCAGGCGGGAGATGACGCTTTCGGTATTGAAATTCTCGGCGACGTGGCCGAGGGCGCGATGGGCGTGGAACTGGTCGCCGTCGAAACTGACGATCCCTGCGGCTTCCTGTCCACGATGTTGCAGGGCGTGAAGCCCCAGCACGGTCATTGCGGCGGCGGAATCCTTGCCGAAGACACCGAATACGCCGCATTCCTCGCGTAGTTTGTCATCGTCATAGGGGTGTGTGGACAAACTCATGGCGTTGTTTTGGGAACCTCAGGTTGGGAAACGTTCGTTGTCGGCAAAAGGCTGTCGGGCAAGGGACCGCTCGGCAACGCGGGCGTCGGCAACAGCGAACTATGCTTTTTTTGTAGATAGTCGGTGGTTTTTTTCTGGAATTCCTTCGCCGGAATTATGGTTTTCAACTCATTCGCTCCATAGGCGAGGAAAGAGCGGGTTCTGGCGTTCATGACCCATTCCGGAGCAGGGGGCTTGCCGTTTTTGTCTTTCTCCGCTGTCGGAGCGGAGGCCTTGGTTGCCGACAAGTTCGGCAGCGTTGGCCGCTCATCCTGATCAAGTTCAGGCCACAGCACCGTGATCAACATCAGATAGACGAGGCAAACAACCAGCACGCCGCGCAGAATGCCGAACACGAAACCCAGCGAACGGTCGATCGCGGTGAGGGCATCGCCTTTCACCAGTTTTGAAATCAGCGAGCCGGTCAGCGTCAGAACGACAAAACAAACGGCGAAAACAAGGGTGCCAGCCGCCGCCGACGAAATATCTTCGTTGGCGATGTAACGCCGAGTCCATGGTTCGGCCAGCGGATAGAATTTAAACGCCGCGAAGGTGGCGCCGCTCCATGCAATCAGCGAAAAAATCTCGCGCATGACGCCGCGCATCAAAGCCAGAAGCCCGGATATCAAAATGACGGCTAGAACGGCATAATCGAAGTTGTTCAGGCTGGTATGGTCCATGGGCTATCCCGTAGCTGCCAACGAAGCGAGACACGTCTAGCACAGAAAAGAGGCAAAGCTCTAGGGCAATTACTCCGGATTTAGTTGCGCGGCGGAAGGGTTGACGCGCTAGTGACTTGCGTCAAGTAAGCTGCGATAAAGGAAAACAGAGACGAAATGTTTCCCGCCCGTTCCTACCCCTGCGTTATTTCCACCATTTGGGTTGATTTGTCCCTTTGGTTGACTGAAGCCGACCGCCGTCTTTTGCCGATAGATATCTTCCTGAGTTAGCTTTTCCCGACGATCCAGCCTCTTTGCGAGAATGCCCCGTGGTCAAGATCACCGCTATCGTTCCGACCCATAATCGCGCCAAGTTTCTGGGGCGGTGCCTGATTAGCCTCTGCCAGCAGACGCTCGATCCCGCGCTTTATGAGATTTGCGTCGTCAACAACGCCTCGACCGATGCCACGGCGGAAGTCGCCGCGATGGTTGCCGCGCATTGTCCTGACCGGACATTCGTCATTGTCGAAGAACCAAAGCTCGGCCTGTCACGCGCGCGCAACTGCGGCATCGCCGCCACCACCGCGCCGCTGATCGCGTTCGCCGACGATGACGCGACCATGCCGCCGGAATGGCTGGAAAAATTCGTTAACCGCTTCGAGGAACTGGGAGCAGGGGTCGGCAAGATCGGCGGCGAGATCGAGCCGATATGGGAAACGCCGCGTCCGGACTGGATCACCGAGCCGATGCTGGCGTTGCTGTCCGCCAACGCGGGACACGGTGACACGGCGAAATTTTGCGATTATCCCATTACCGAATGCAACAGCTGCTACCGGCGCGAGGCGCTCGACGCCGTAGGTAATTTTCCCGAAAATCTGGGACGTGTCGGAAATTCTTTGTTGTCGAACGAAGGGGTGATCGACTGGGTTATCCGCGCCAGCGATTACAAGCTGTTCTTCGATCCCGACATCAGGATCAAGCATTTCATCCATGCCGACCGCCTGACGCCGCAATGGTTCCGCCGCCGCTATTTCTGGCAGGGCGTTTCGGATTATGTGGGCATCCAGTATCTCAACAAGCGCAATCTGGGCTTTACGGACGAGATACGGCCTGTGCTGCCGCTTGATGCGACCGACTGGGCGTTCGTCAACGATCCGAATGCCGTGACCGAACGGATGGATCTCCATATGACCAAATTCCACTGGCTCGGCTTCGTCCTGACCATGTCGGGACTGATCCGGGTCGATGGGTGAGAACTGAGTATCCGTCGAGGTCGGCCAGAGTCCTTATGCAGCAATCGCCATTTCCGGTACGTTGGCCGGAATGGTCAGCTTGGCTTCGGTGGCGGCGACGACTTGATCCACCGTTACCCCCGGCGCGGTTTCGCGCAGGATCAGGCCGTCGGCGGAAGTCTCGATCACGGCCATCTCGGTGACGATCAAATCGATGCGTCGGGTCGAGGTGATGGGGAGCGTGCATTGCTTGATGATCTTCGGCGCGCCCTTGGCGGTGTGGGTCATGGCGATGATGACCCGTTTGGCTCCTGTCACCAGATCCATGCCGCCGCCCATGCCGGGCACCATCTTGCCGGGCACCATCCAGTTGGCGAGGATGCCCTTCTCGTCGACCTGTAGGCCGCCCAGAACGGTGACATCGAGATGCCCGCCACGGATGAGGCTGAAGGACAGGCAGCTATCGAGGCTGCAGGCTCCCGGAAGCGCGCCGATATAGCCGCCTCCGGCGTCGGTCAGATATTCGTCTTCCATGCCCGCGACGGGGACGGCGGACATGCCGATGATGCCGTTCTCGGATTGGAAATACACGTCGAGATTGCGCGGCAGGTATTTGGAGACCAGCGTCGGAATGCCGATGCCGAGATTGACCAGATTGCCGTCGCGCAGTTCCAGCGCCACGCGCTTCGCGATGATGGTTTTATCGTCCATGATTTTGCTCCCGTTCGATCAGGTAGTCGACAAGTATGTGCGGCGTCACGACATCGTCGGGCGGAATGACGCCGACAGGGACGATTTCGCTCGGTTCGGCGATTACGACGTTGCCCGCCAGCGCCATGATCGGATTGAAATTGCGCGCCGTCAGCGTGTAATCGAGATTGCCGCGATAATCGGCGCGACGCGCGCCGATGAGGGCGAAATCGGCCTTCAGCGGCATTTCCAGAAGAAAGTCCTTGCCGTTGAGCGTGATGACGCCCTTGCCTTCCGCCGCGAGCGTGCCTACGCCCGTCGGGGTCAGAACGCCGCCTAAGCCCACGCCGCCGGAGCGGATGCGTTCGGCCAAGCTGCCCTGAGGGCAAAGCTCGACATTCATTTCCTTGGCGATCATCTGGCGCTGGGTTTCCGGATTCAGGCCGATATGGGTCGCGATCAGATTCGCCACGCATTTGGCCGCGATCAGTTTGCCGATGCCGACGCCGGGCATGGCGGTGTCGTTGGCGATGACGGTCAGGTTCTTGCGCCCCTGACGTACCAGCTCGTCGATCAGGCGGTGGGGATTGCCCACGCCCATGAAGCCGCCGATCATGAGAGACGCTCCGTCGGGGATCATCTCGGCGGCTTTGGTCACGTTGACTGCTTTGCTCATCGTACCTCCTCGGTGTTTTATAATTTTATTCCGGAAGCGCTCAGATAAGCGCCGAACTTTTTGTCGGAGTCAAGAATGTGCTCGTAGAGCCATTTCTTGAGGAACTCCAAAACGTCCAGCGGCATCGTTTCCGTCGGTCCGGAATTGAACTTGTCGAAAGCGGCGAGGACTTGCGCCGTCAGCTCTTCGTGTTCTTTCTTGTGCGCGGCATAGTCGGGATATTGGGTGCGAAGAAAAAGCCCTTCTTCATGGTCGAAATGATACGACACGTATTGAACAAGCCCGTTGAGTACCGGGGACAACACGGCATGCCCCTCATCGGCTTCCACGGCGTCGAAAAGACCGTTGAGCATTTCAAGGAGTTTCTTGTGGTCGTTGTCGATTTCGTCGACACCCACGCTAAAATTATCGCTCCATTTCACAAACGGCATAAACGTTCCTCTGTAAGGCTTGTTAATTCGGCGGTGTCGTGCCGCCAAGGACCGGGAAGTCGTTGACGCGGCGCAGCGGGCTGCTGTCGCTGGCGCGACGATGCGGGTTGTCTCCGTCGACGAAGACCTGAATGTCGTTCACGCGGCGATACAGGCTGGTGTGCGAGGAAACGAAGTATTGCTCCAGTTGCTTCAAGCGCCGTTCTTCTTCCAGCGTAAGGTCGCCGCAGGAGCGAAACACCATATTGATGTCGGCCAAAGCTTCTTTTTCGGCCTCCGTCGTCGTCGAATCTAGCAGTTTCGCAATCGCTTCCATCGTCCCTTTTTCGTCGACCATCAGCATCGCGCTTTGTTGCCGGACGAGCGCCTTGAACGCCGACTGGGTCATGGCCAGCGACGGGCTCATGTCGCACAGTTTCCGCAGGACGTTGAATTCGCGCTCGTCGAAGCCGCCGCCGCGCACGATGTACAACACGGCGCGCACCATGGCTTCCGGCAGACCGCCGGATGTCGCCATCTTCATGAGGCCGTGGACACTTTGTTGACTGCTGCGTTCACGGTCGAGGTCGCGTCCCGCCTGTCCGAAATGATCCCTCGACGAGCGCAGCCCTACCGCAGCTTGCAGCAACGGCGAACCGTAGATCGCGAAGAAAAGCTGTTCCGTCAGGGTGTCCCGAATGTCGCGATACATGTCGAGCGTGGAAATGATCTGGGTGGAGATCATTTCCTGCAGTTGCCAAAAGACATTGTCGGTCGGCACCGGCTTTCTGTTTTCGCGCGCGAGGGCGGCCAACGGCGCCGTCGCCGACAGCAGGAGATTTTGGTCGGAAAACATTTTGTAGCGAATGCGGATGGGATGCATCTGCCGCATAAGCTCGGCGCTTTCCTCGGTCGAGAAGGCGCGCACCCACGGCGACACAAAATTTCCATACAGTCCCTTCAGCGTGTCCGAGACGCGCTTGACTGTGGCGAAACACCGGTCGTCTTCGGGGCTGTTGCAGCCCAGACGGCGAATGTCTTCGAGCTTTCGCGTTTCGAAGCGCAGCACATGATTGCCCGAGGCGAGATCGGCGCGCGTGGTGTTCGTCGATTTCTCGATAAAGACGGCCTCGTAAAGGCCGGGCGGAAGCATTTCGATCAGGTCGATGTTCTGCACGAACTTGTCGTGTTCCTTCGTCGCCACCGAACTGGAAACGAAAATTCCCAGATGGCCTATGCTTTGATGCAGGCAATAGATGATGGTTTGTCCCGCCGCGACGATTTCATTGTCCGTGCGGTAAAGATCAAGGACCCAGTCCAGCGCCTGCGGCGGCGGCGTAATGTCGTCCGCTTGCGAGCAGAAGACGACGATCGGCGATTTGATGTTGCGGAGGTCGACCGTCAGCCCTTCCATCGATTTAATCCGCGTCTTGCCCAAGCGGTTGCCGATGAACAGGTGGTCGACGATGAACTGCATCTCGTCGGCGCCCAGCATGATGGGGCTGCCCCACCAGCGCTCAAATTCCAGAAACCGCGAGGCTTCCACGTCCACCTTGCTGTAGAGATTGTATGCTTTTTTCCAATGGGTGTTCGCGGGATTGAGTTTTTCAAAATTTTCAACCAGAACCGCCCCGTCAAAGAGTCCTTTGCCCAGATCGCCGGAAAGAACTGTGGTCCATGCTCCCCCCGTCATTCCGCCGGTGTACCGCATGGGAGATTTTCCATGTACGCCCGCCCAATAGGACAAAGGCGCGCCCGCCAGAATAAGGACGCCGACCAGTTCGGGGAATATCGCGCCCGTCAAGGCGATTTGCCATCCCGCCTGACAGTTGCCGATGAGGCAAGGCTTGTCGGCTTCCGGATGATTTTCGATGACACGCGCGATGAAATAGGCTTCGGCGTCGCAGACCTGACCGACGGTCTGTCCCGGTATCGGTTTGGGCAGGAAACTGACGAAATAGCAGGGGTGTCCGGCGCGCATCGCGTTGCCGATTTCGCTGTCCTGCTTCATGCCGCCGATGCCGGGGCCATGTCCGGCGCGCGGGTCGAACACGATGAATGGGCGCTTCCGGGGATCCATGATGACTCCCTTTGGCGGCAAAATGCGGAGCAGCTGGTAATTCACCGGATGAACGAAATTACGGCCATCAAGCACCAGTTCGAAATCAAAATGCAAAACGGTCGGCGCGGTTTCCTGTTCATGGATGAGATGCGCGTTGCTGCGTTGCTTGAGCACGTCGAGAAAAATGGCGCTGCGTTGCCAAGCGTCAACCCAGTAGTCGATCGCTTGTTGATAGAGGAAACCGCAGGGAAGAGCGGATGCGAACGGGGCAAAGGGAGAGGTCGAAAAATCGGGTTCGACCGTCCCGTGACGATCGTTTGCGGCAGACTCGGAGCCTTTGGCGACAACACTCGACATAAACGGCCTCGCAGGAGGAAAAACAGGGGACGGTAGGTCTTGCTACGCCATAGAAGATAAGATTGGATTAACAAATGGTGTACATGGCGGACATTCGGTCAAAATGTTGCGAAACAAACCCTTGATACAGATCAAGCGGTGCGTGCTGAATTTTTTTCGAGGGTTCAGGGCAGAATCCCATCAGGGTTTCGCCGATGATACATTCTCGTAACGAATGTCCTTCGCCGGAAAATGCGCGCGGCTTTTACGCAATGTTAGCTCTTTTCTGGTTTGCTGCGTCCGGTCTTGCAGACGACGCAAACAAACTCGGGATGCAATCATGGCAAATCAGCAGATGCAGAATATCACCTTCGACGAATTGCAAGTCGGGCAATCCGCCAGCCTGAAGCGCGTTCTGACCCAAAAGGATGTCGAGCTGTTCGCTTTCGCTTCCGGCGATCTCAATCCCACGCACCTGAATATGGATGTGCCGGGCATTTCCTCGCGCAAGGGTACCGTCGGCCACAGCATGTGGTCGGGGATGCTGATTTCTTCAATTCTGGGCACGGTTCTGCCGGGGCCGGGCACGGTCAATGTGTCGCAAAACATGGACTTCGCTTTGCCTTTGCATATCGGCGACGAAATCATGGTCAAGCTGACCGTCAAAAGCAA
>CAIQVS010000116.1 GCA_903875345.1 uncultured Pseudomonadota bacterium
AACGGCCTCGAACCCGAAGCCTACCTCCGCGACATCATCGCTCGCATCGCCGACCACCCCATGAAGCGGATCGCCGAACTCCTCCCGTGGAATGTTCGTCAATAAATTACCACGCGGCCATTACCAGACGCTTACCATCGTTTCGACAATGATAACCTGATGTTTAATATTCAGCCCTCGGCAATGAAGGATAAAATCTGGCAAGCATGGTTTGGTTGCGTCCTTCGTATCGTCAGGACTCATATCAAAGAGCGGTTTGATAATAGTCAGGGCAGTATCATGCGTGCTGGCCAGCTTGTCACGACAATCCGTGAGAATGCCCAATGTCCGGCGCTCATTATTACTATCGACCAGCAGTAACCTATCCCATGCCATACAGGGGTGAGCATAGGCTTTCAGAATTTCGACACGCTTGGATTCTTTGGTGGCGTAGCCTAACAGACAAATAACCAGATAAGGCGGACGTGTATCGGGTTCTTTTTCGGCAAAAACAGTAAATTCGCCTTTGATGACTACAAAAGCTTCAGGGGAATCCTTTTTCAGATAAAGACCCTTGTTTTCAATACGGGAAAAGGTGTCGATGTAGAGGCCATGCGGTCGTTTCCAGCCTGTTTGGTTTGCTTCAATTCTTTTTTTGAGGATTTTATATTCCTCAATTGAGGTTGCAAACCACTCGGAAACGTTATGTCCTTTGTAAAGCTCGAAGGCTTGTGCGGCTTCCGTTAAAAGCTGATTTTGGTATGCGCGTTTATCAGCGCCCCCCATACCGGCTCCTTTGAAAAGATATGATCCAGCTTCGCCTCATGCAGAAGCTCGCGCATCACCGTCGCCAATGCCGGAGACTTTGTTGAAAAACCCGAATAGTCGGTTTTGGTAACAGGCTTATCCGTATCGTCCCTGAAATTGCGCAACAGATTAAAACATCGGTTGTTTCGCTTGCGAATTTTATAACTGCGTACAAGCGTCCGTTGCTCCTTTGCATCAAGGGCAAATTCGCAGTTGTCCCTGTGCGGGGTGCCTTCGCCATCGGTTTCGCGCCGGATATGGGTAGCTGTAATCAGATAAAGCAAAGGCGCATTGGCCATATCGGGGCGACAGTCACAGTGAAAACACTGATGACCTGCGTAATAGGAAGCGACGACGGCCTGACCGGCCTTTAAGTTTTGCTCTTGGGCAAAACGCCCGAAGGCTAACCGCAGCTTTCGATCTTCATCCGGCGATAGCGCAACCGGCACATTTTTCGTCTTAACGCCTGATACTTTGAGCATCGTTTTAAACCGGCTGTTTTTCTGAGCAGTAGTTTATCCTGCAAACACACAATATCAAAACATCGTTAAAATTATTTAACCGGCTTTGCCACTCAAACAATTGTGGCAATGCGGCGCTGGAAACTCGCGCTGAAGTGCAAAGAAGTTTCATCCACAAAACAACCTGAAAGGAAAACATACCATGAGAAATCCTATGTCCGAAGTCATCGATCTAACCATTACACAAGCCCTTGAATGTTACATGGAGATGGAGCCGGATGCGGCTTACAACGCCATTATCGCTGACTGGCATGAACAGTTAGCCGTCATATTGGTGGAGTTCTTTTTTAAGACCACCTGTACCAGTTGCGGCGGAATGCCCGACTTCATCCAGATACCAAGGGAAGATGGTGACAGCAACTACATAGTCCCGATCTGTAGCTGTGAATGGGAAGACGAGCTGCAACCTACACGGCCTGTGTTCAAGCCTCATTAACCATAGTGGAGGCGTTTAAACGCCCTCACTAAAAAAAACCACCATGCCCATATTTTCAACCATAGAAAGGAAAGCTATTATGAAGAACACCAACACACATACCACTCGTGAAAGCTGGTTACGTGCCGCCACTGATGAACTGCGCCTTTATTTTGCCAAGTTCGGTTATACGATTCCTGAGAAGATACGTTTTGCGATTGCCTTTACTTCGCGCGGAAAGAAAGGACGAACGGCCGGTGAATGCTGGCATTCGGATAAATCAGATGACCGTCATTATGAAATCATTATCCGTGCTGACATAGCTGATCCGGTGGACGTGTTATGTATTCTTGTTCATGAACTGGTGCACACCCTTTTGCCGGAATCGGCCAAGCACGGCAAAGAATTTCGAGACATCGCGCATCGTATCGGGCTTGAAGGCAAGATGCTCGATACAATCCCAACACCTATTCTAAGGGAACGTTTACAATCGCTTGCGAATAATCTCGGTACATTACTGAGCTGGCCCCCGAAAACTGGACAGGTAGCTAAGAGAGAGTCGCGCCCCTAAAATGGCGGAAAGCCAAGGGGATAGAGATGACAAACATCCGAAA
>CAIQVS010000117.1 GCA_903875345.1 uncultured Pseudomonadota bacterium
AATTCTTGGAAGCTTCATTGCGTTCCTTGGCAGGCGGTGAAATTAATACAGAAAAAGGCCAGTTAAAGGCCAATGCCAGTTCGATTGTTAAAATTTCTGCGCAATTACCACAAAAGGCTACCATAGTGGAACAGCTTGGCATACCGTTAGAAATCCAACAGGAAGGCAAGCAAGAGATTTATATTTATCATTTTTTATTAGATACGCATGACATTGAGCCAGGTTATGAAGACCGTGCCTTAAGCGTGGTGAAACTAACCTTTGACAATGCAAATCATGAATTAGTCCGAATGGGTGGGCAATTTGCCGGGTTAAAACTCTCAATAGATTACCGTAAATTTTTAGCCGAAGATGCCCATGACAGTATTGCCAATCAAACAAACACAAAATAAAACTAGCACCGGTTGAGAAGCGGATTCGGGCTGGGGACATCCGTGCCGAACACGCTTTACCGGGTTTGGCAGACGATATGTGATCGCATTTCGGAGGCCGATCCATCTGGCGGAAAACAATTGTTTTCCGCTATATCTTAACCCTTGCCGACTTTCAGAAGATTCACATCCCCCCCGGATTTTTATGCTCTCCTATATGTTCGATACCGAACTGATTGCGGCTATTTTTGTGGCTAGAGTATCATCAAGGTTTTGATAGAACCCTAGCCCAAAGCGCGGTTATGGATCGAGATGACTTTCCCGCTTAGGACTTGCAGATTTTTTTAAAAATAAAAGTGAATGCCATGAATCACTCAGGCCATTCCGAACGTTCCGAGATATCTGACTGCGAGGGGTTTCCGGCAGCGGCTCCTGGCCGCAAGTCTTCATCGGCGGCAAGCTCATCGGCAGTGCCGACGATCTGGAAGCGTATTTCGATATGCGTAAAGCGGCGTGAAGCACACTGAGGCAAACAACATGAAGATACTGCACGTTGACGTGGCCATCATTGGCGCTGGCACGGCGGGCCTGGCCGCGTACCACGCCGCCAAAACCGCAGGCGCAAGCGTCTTGCTGATTGAGGGCGGCGAATACGGCATCACCTGCGCCCGCGTCGGCTGCATGCCGAGCAAGTTGCTGATCGCCGCCGCCGACGCTGCCCATGCCATAGGCCAAGCAGCGGAATTCGGCATCCATATTGACGGCGGCATCCACATCGACGGGCACGAGGTCATGGAGCGGGTCAGGCGCGAGCGTGACCGATTTGTCGGTTTCGTGCTGGAGGATGTGAACGACATACCCGGCGCGGAACGTCTACGCGGCCTGGCCCGATTCCTCGATGACCACACACTTGAAGTCGCCGGCCATACCCAGGTCAAAGCTAAGGGCATTGTTATCGCCACTGGTTCCAGTGCCAAGCCGCTGGATTCGTTCCAAGGTTTGGGTGAACGCTTGATTACCAGCGACGATGTGTTCGACTGGCACGATCTGCCCAAAGCCATAGCCGTGATTGGTCCTGGCATCATCGGTCTGGAACTAGGTCAGGCTCTGTCTCGTTTGAGGGTACGCGTGGTGGTACTCGGTCGTGGTGGGCGTGTTGGCCCGATCAGCGACCCACAGATCCGCGCCTACGCCATCGCGGCGTTTAACGAAGAATTCACGCTGGAACCCGACGCGCACATGACCGCCATGCAGCGTCACGACGAACTCATCGATCTTCGGCGCACGATGGCAGATGGCTCCGAACAGACCGAGACGTTCGATTATGTGCTGGCGGCCACAGGCCGCACCCCCAACGTGGGGGGGCATCGGCCTAGATCAGACTACGCTTAAGCTTGACGATAAAGCGTTGCCTTCCTTCGATCCGCTGACCACACGAACCGTCAACCTGGACGGGCTAAGCCCGGTTTTCATCGCTGGCGATGCCAGCAACTTCATCCCGATCCTGCATGAAGCCGCCGACGAAGGGCGCATCGCCGGCTGGAACGCCGCACGACTCGCGCTGGGTCAGCCGGTCGTTCCTGGCCTGCGCAGCGCACCCCTAGGCGTGGTGTTCACCGACCCGC
>CAIQVS010000118.1 GCA_903875345.1 uncultured Pseudomonadota bacterium
CAAATTATTACATCAACAAGGCACTCTTTGGTATCCTGACAAAGCCGTTATCGGATAGCGAAAAATGAAACTGAAATTCGATTCAACCCTCAACTACCAGCTCGAAGCTATAAAAAGCGATACCGAGTGCAAATAGGATTGCTTTGTACTGACGGGATCAGCCCAGATGCAGACGGCTACCCCTGTGCCGCTCATAGCAGGCAAAGGCTTCACTGGACTGGCTATCAGGTGCTGGCCTACTACTAATTATGTGAGCTGGGCAAAGGCGTTCCCTGAGTACCTGGAGCAGCTGCAGCTGCCTTTTGGGAAGGAGTATGAATTTGCGCTGGAGATGGTGGGAATGGGGGGAGATTGATCTGTTGTGATATAAAGAACAGGCGATTATATGAAGACAAAACCAACAAATTCCAGGAATTGGTTTGACCAAGGCGGTCAAGCCTATGCCGCTTTTAGACCACAATACCCCTCAGAAATTGCCTCATATCTAACGTCATTAGTTCCTGAGACAAGGCTTGCTGTAGATGTAGGGTGTGGGACAGGTCAACTGACACAACTTCTTGCCCCATACTTTGACACGGTTATAGGACTTGATCCAAGTTCCGATCAAATCGCAAACGCGATTCAATCCAAAAACGTTAGCTATCAATGCTCATCCGCTGAACATCTCCCGTTAAACAATGGTAGCGTAAACTTGATAACAGCAGCACAATCAGCACATTGGTTTGATCTACCGAGGTTTTATAACGAGGTGCGTAGGGTTGCCAGCACAAACAGCATCCTCGCTTTGATTAGCTACAGCGTTCCAAAATTTGAACCAAGCATCAATGATAGGGTTCAACATTTTTACTGGAATGAAATAGGAACCTATTGGTCACCAGAGCGCAAATTGGTTGATAGTGGTTACGCCACTATTGACTTCCCATTTACAGAACTTGCTCCACCATCAATGGAAATCCGTCTTGATTGGGATTTGAATGAGTTTATGGGTTATATCTCAACCTGGTCGGCGATACGAAACGCTATAGAAATTGGACGAGAAGACTTGCTTCAGAGCTTTTCGAATGACATAACAAAGGTCTGGGTCGATGCCAACACTAAGCATCCGATCACTTGGTCTATCAATATGCGGATTGGAATACTATGATTACTCGGTAAACCTACACCCCACTCAATTGCTTGGGAGCTGTCCATTCAATGCGATATCCATCAAAACATGAACTGGGCAAAGGCATTTCCTGAGTATCTTGAGCGGCTGCAGCTGCCACTTGGGAAGGAGTATGAGTTTGCGAAAGAGATGGTGGGGATGGGCGGGGATTAAGATCTTCAACCGCAGCACTTTGAGTTCACCCCTTCACCTCAATAATATCATCCCACCGCGTGGTATAGCTGGGCGAAAGACGCTCCTGATTAGGTTTCCAGGCTTCGGAGTTTTCAGAGGCAAGATGTACAGCACCACTACCATAGCGCTGGTTGATTGAATCCATAACCAGCATAAGCCGGGCATCGCGCTCATAGGCAGAGGGCTCTTCTTCAGGGAAAAGCGAAAGCGTCGTACTGCATGACTTTCTTGGTACAAACCCACTCACAATAACGCCCGCTTTTTTATAGACCATTCCATCGCGAAATATCCCCTCAAGAATCTTATCAGCAGCGTTGAGGATCGCTCTGGAATCATTTGTAGGATGCTTGAGTGCCGCAGTGCGGGTTCCCCAGTAGCGGGCTCCGGAATCATCGAACGGGCTGGTAGCTATGAATACCGTCAGCATTGAGGCAAGTGAACCCTCTTTACGCAACTTTACAGCGCATTTGCCGGCGAATGTTGCAACCGCCTGCTGCAGCTCGGCCAGCGTGCTCACGCTGCGGCCAAAAGAGCGCGAGGTGCAGATGCTTTGCTTTGCGGGCCTTACAAGCTCCATTTCAAGGCAGGACTTGCCCTGCAGTTCGGCCTGAATTCTTGCGCCGACGATGTGCAGATGCTTGCGCACCCATGCAGCTGATGCAGCGGCCAAGTCAGCGGCGGTTTCAATTCTCTTTGCCTGCAGCAGCTTGCTCCACTGCCGCCCGATTCCCCAGATATCCTCAACCTTGGTGCACTCAAGGGCATCGTGAATTTCTGCATGACTTTTGAGCACACAGACGCCCTGATAGTGCGGATTCTTTTTTGCCAGGCGGTTGGCAATCTTGGCAAGCGTTTTCGTCGGCGCAATGCCGACGCAGACAGGGATGCCAGTATGCAGCCGAACGGTCTTTCGCATGTGCTGGCCGTAATCAGCCAGATCGAAGCGTGTGAAGCTCGACATATCCAGGAATGCCTCATCGATGGAATAGACTTCGATTTCAGGAGCAAGTTTGCCCAGAAGCCGCATCACCCGTGACGACATATCGCCGTAAAGGGCATAGTTCGAGGAGAAGACTGAAACATTATGCTTCTTAAGCAGTTCGCGGCACTTGAATTCCGGCGTGCCCATCTGGATGCCGAGCGCTTTGGCTTCTTCGGAGCGGGCGATGATGCAGCCGTCATTGTTCGAGAGAACAACAACCGGTCGCAGGCGCAGCTCTGGCCTGAAGGTGCGCTCGCATGAAGCGTAGAAATTATTGCAGTCGACAAGGGCAAACATGAAAAAGTCTCCAGCCGTTGTTATCTCGGCTTATGGATAACATAGGATAAAATCCCCCAGATCAGAAAGTCATTATCCTCAATGATTTTGATGGGCTTGTATTCAGCATTGGCAGGCATGAGGTAGATGCCGTCTTCCTTCAAAGCCAACCGCTTCAAAGTAAATTCACCGTCAATAAAGCAGACAGCTATATCCCCATCCTTCTGCTCAAGCGCCTTGTCGATAACCAGAAGGTCGCCATCTGCTATACCGGCGTCAATCATGGAGTGCCCTTTCACTCTTGCGTAGAAGGTGGCTTCAGGGTGCTTGATAAGCTCTTTATTCAGGTCAAGAGCCATCTCGATATAGTCTTCAGCAGGCGATGGAAAGCCCGCAGAGACTGGCGAACCGGCAAGCGGCAGCTTAAGCTCGGTTGTGAAGTCGGGGGTGAAGAAGTCCAGCACGGGGCCGGAATGAATTCTGGAAAGTCTCATGGATATCGCCATTGTAATCAGTTAACGCCATCCACAAATATAGCGGAAGAAGCTGATTTTCCTTATATGGACCATCATGATACCAGAAAGCTGACAGATGTAAGGGGTATCAAGCACCCAGCTAAGAGTGCTGTTTGAAAACTGTTTTTGCGATAGCATGCCGTGCCATATCCTTGGTTGTAAAGGCTGAATGAATGAGGAGAACACGCTCTGCAATGCCCTTTTGGCCTTTTTGCCTGGCACAGATTGCACGCAACTCGGGAGCAAACCCTACGCCAATGAGGCG
>CAIQVS010000119.1 GCA_903875345.1 uncultured Pseudomonadota bacterium
CTCTCGATCCAGATAGTTGTTAAGCCTTCCCAATCCGTCCGCTTTCCAATCGGTAGGAGTAAACTTGCCGTATCGTAATGTTGCTACACTGAACCCATGTTTGCGCGAGTAAAACCGACACATCTCCTCGCCAGCCAGCTTTGTCTGCGCGTGATACTGGTTAGGAATGCATGGCGTGCTCTCATCAACAATCAGGCGTCCGCGGGTGCCATCCCCATAAACAGAATCGCAAGATGAAAAGACGATTGCCTTGACTTTATTAAGCAGCATCGCGCGCAGTACGTTGTGAAGTCCGGTTATATTAACAGAGTAGAAATCGTCATAATTCCTCGTTCCTGCAGACGATCCGTGCAGAGCCGCTGCATGTACTACCGCATCGCATCCTTGCATTGCGTAAGTAACAAGTCCTGCGTCTCGAATATCACCCTGAATTGCGATGGAACCTTCAGGCACGCTCATTGGCTCTAAGTCAAACAGCACTAACTCGTTCCGATCAACTGCCAGTCGCTGGATTAGAGCCGTTGGAAAATTACCACGCGCACCTGTGATCATGATCTTCATGAGTTCATCTCCTGATTAGTGCATTTCGTCGGATAAGTACTGCTCTCCCAGCTGTAATATCCAGCCGGGTTCAGCCTCGCCAACAGTGTAAAAGGAACCGGTGATAACAATAAGATCGCCTGGACGACTGAAGCGAATTGCCGCTTCCACGGCAGATTTGACGCTTCCGCACTCCTCAACGTCGTGTCCGGGCAGTTCATCGCGTATGATTGCGGAAAGATCGCTTGTCGGCAGCGCTCGTTTCCAATTAGGGCTGCACAAGAACACCCGATCCGACCCCGGCACAAGTTGATGCAGTACAGGCTCTGGCTGATGCCCGCTTAGCATACCGATAACGATCAAAACCCTCGAGAGGTTTCGCCTTTTTCGGATCGCTTCAAGCGGGCCCTTCAATGCGGCTGCTGCCATTTCATTATGAGCCCCGTCGATGGCGACCACCCGTCGTTGGGGCAAGTCGATGGTCGCTAAACGACCGGGCAGAGAAACCGTTCGCAGCGCTCTCCGAATTGGGCCATCATACAACCTCTCTCCCAGGCACTTCATCGCAAGTTCAACGGCTGCAACCGAGCAGGCCGCATTTATGCGCTGATAACTCCCCTGCATCGCAACTTCAGGCGCGGCATACACGCGGGTCTCTGTAGCAACCCGGATGCCGCCATAGTGCTCGCCGTAGGGGCCATGGCTCGTAGGCTCCCAGTATACGCTACCCGGTTTGCCTGTTGGGGCCGAAGCATCTCCTCGGCTGACAACGATGAGAGGCGCATTCCGCTGGTTCGCGGTCCGTGTAATGACATCGAGGGCGCCAGGATGGTCAGTTGCCGTAATACAGGGGACGCCTTCCTTGATGATGCCGGCCTTTTCGGCAGCAATAAGCTCATGCGTGTCGCCAAGGATCTGAGTGTGGTCGAGGCCTATGTTCGTGATTACCGTCACTTCAGGTCTTACAACGTTCGTAGCGTCCAGCCGGCCGCCAAGGCCAACCTCAATGCATGCCCAGTCGACATCTCTTTCGGAAAATGCAAGGAAACCGATGATGGTTTTTAATTCAAATTCGGAAGTCTGGCCAAATTCGGTGCAAGCGAGCTCTTCGATAACGGGTTTGGCAGTGTCAACTTGCCTTGCAAAGGCCGCGCGGGAGATCATCTTTCCGTTGA
>CAIQVS010000120.1 GCA_903875345.1 uncultured Pseudomonadota bacterium
AGAAAGGGATTCAATTTATGAAAAGAAAGTGGTAGAAACAGACATCGAGCGGCTGGCCGCTTAACCAGCGAAACTTAACCGGCGGGACTCTCTCTTAAGTTTGCCCAGTTTCTGTCCAACTCACGGGGGCCACCCCACATCTCCGGACGGGACGGCCGAAAGATCAAAATCGATATAGTCATGGTCGGAAGCTGACTTCTTGAGACGATCGGTAATAAACGAACGAAGCCGTGAACGTTCTGTTGTTTGCTCAAGTACCTGCTCCAGTTTCATGCGGTCGAGCGTGATGTCGCATGAGGCACCATTGCTCGCAAAATAATAGATGCCTTCTTCCGAGGATTCGTGCTCGAAGATTTCGGCGAGCAACAAACGTTCAAAAGGCGAAACAAGCCGTTCAGGAATTGTCTGCTGAACGACGATCTGTGTGTAATAATCAGCCATGGGATATTCCTTTCACGGGGCAGGGGGTAGAAGAACTGATTGAAGGATCTGAGGCGGGAAAAACGCCGTCTAGCGCCGCCCAATCTTGGACGACATCAAGTGCCCAGCGAAGGGCATACCAATAGCCGTCGCCGGGTGTCTCCCATTTGCTGCCCACATAGTCGCAAGCACCTGGAATGTAGGGGGCAAGCGCATCGGCGGCGTCTCCGTGAATGTCAGCCGCCATGTCGAAGACATCCTTCTCCGTCAAAATCATCAGCGGATACCAGCCTGCCGAGGATTGGCAATCGCGAATGATCGTTTGAGCGTCGTCTTGTGAGAGTCGTGCCGTGGCATAATGGAAGGCGCGGGAAAGACGATACCAACGTGAACGGAATTGATAATAACGCCTGAGAAAAGTGTGGATGCTCATGGAAACACCTTTTCGACGATATATCCGGCGTTTTGTGCGGCATCGACGTAGCGCGAGATCGGTGCTTTAGCGCTGAAAAATTTATCTCGCTCGATGTGTAGGCCGGCAAATCCAACAAAGGATTCCAGTTCGGCAAGGCTGACGGTGCCAAATTCAGGAAACCCCATGCCGAGATCGCAAAGACCCCAAGCGATATCGGGATCATCAGGCTCAATTTCGGTCAGGAGCCATGTCGCCGCGCCTGCTGGATGGAATAATTTGACTACCGGCCAGAAATCGCGTTCTGCGCTGGTTCCCTTGACTGAGGCCTGTTCGCGACCGTTCTTGATGAGCTGCTCGCGTAATTCTTGAGTGAGTATCTTCATGGTTAGGCTCCTTGATGCAGGATGGAGGTGCAAAGACGGGCAAGCCCCGGGATGTCGTCGAGCATCGACAGGGACGCGAAGTGGTTGAGGCCGCCGGTGTAATCCAGACGTCCCTTGCAGGGGCGGATGAGGATGCCGCTATCGGCCTGCGTTGCTGGTTGGCTTATCTGCACATAGAGACGTTCATGATGCAGGGTGACTTCGCCCGAAACGGCGATACCGCCTTGGTTTGAGCGCCGGTTAAAGCTGCCGGGATCAAAATTCAGGGCTTTGGCCAGCACTTTAAGCCGAATCAATCCGGTCTTGTGAAAGCTGCGTTTTTGCTCATCGTCGTAACAGCAGGATTTGTACCAATTCATGTTGATCTCCATAAAAGCAACAACCCGGCGCGAGGCCGGGCTGTTGGTGTTGAAGGAAAGGAAGGAAAAGGTGGCGTCAGGCTGCGTCGGCCAGAAATGCCGGGAGTTCGACAGTCGCGTCGTCAGAGGTTAACGTTTCGGACTCTTGCGGTGTTTCAGCAATGATCTGAGCTTCACCATTCGATGTGCGCAGCGGCTCCGGCAGCCAGCCGGTGTCCGCCAGCAACCGTTCGGCCTGCTGCGCCATGTCGAGCTTCCGCATATGCTCGATTAGTTCCACGGCTTGAGTGCCTTTGGCCTCGATGACGGCTTTCAAAATTCTGGTTTTGGACACCCGACCGAGATAATTGGCTGCGGTCGGCTTCCAGCCCGCGGCGGCCATGTCGAGCGACAGGGCTTCGGCCAACTGATCGGCGTGACGCTTGCGGCCTTTGACATAACCAGAATATCCATACACGGCATTGACAGTTAAGCACGAGCAATGGGCAAACAACGCCATACGGCTGTCGGTATCGAGGG
>CAIQVS010000121.1 GCA_903875345.1 uncultured Pseudomonadota bacterium
ACGATGCAGACCGTAGAACTCGTGAGCGTTGATGTTCAAAAGCTGTCAACCGGCTACCGGGCATCTAAACTTATTGGCACCAATGTCGTCAATGATGCGAATGAAACTATTGGTAAGATTGAAGATCTCATCGTCAGTCCAGATGACAACAAATCGGCTTACGTCATTATCTCCGTCGGTGGCTGGTTAAATATGGGATCGCATATGATTGTCCTCCCTTATGATAATCTTCGGATAACCAAGACAAAAATCACTCTGCCAGGCGCAACAAAAGATGGGGTGAGGAATCTGCCCGAGTTCAGATACGGCAGCATGTAATCGCCGAACGCGCGGCACCAGTTGCCGCGCGATAACTTCATAGGAGAATTCTCATGAAATATTCACTTCCATCGGCGATGCTCATCATGGCGCTCGGATTATCTGCTTGTACCGGCCCCGCCGGACCGCAAGGCGCGACGGGCAACCAGGGTAATACCGGCTACACCGGAGCGACAGGGGCAACCGGCAATCAAGGCAATACAGGATACACAGGGGCAACGGGAGCGCCTGGCGATCAAGGCATGCCTGGTGATCCAGGCCAGCAAGGCGCAACAGGAAGCCAGGGCAAGAAGGGCAATACGGGCGCCAAAGGGAATACAGGAACGAGCGGTGGCCCCACTACTGTCAATGTCGAGTAGTGGCAAACATTGCATGACTTTGGGAACAAAATACTCAAAGATATTCCTGTTAGCGCTCGCGCTGCTGGTCATAATATCTTTCAAAGCGAATGCACAAAGTGTGGCGGCTGCGGCACCGCCTGCTTATTCGCAGCAGCAGATTGATCAAATGACGGCGCCAATTGCGCTTTATCCCGATCAGCTGGTCGCACAGATTTTGATGGCGGCGACCTACCCTCTCGAAATCGTGGAAGCCAACCGCTGGTTAAAAAAGCCTGAAAACGCTCAACTTCACGGTGATCCATTGGCTCAGGCTTTGATGCAGAAACCCTGGGATCCTAGCGTTAAGTCGCTGGTCAACTTTCCGCAAGTTCTCACGATGATGGATGCTCAGCTGCCATGGACGGAGCAGCTTGGTGATGCGTTTCTGGCGCAGCAAGCAGCCGTGATGGATTCCGTGCAGCGCTTGCGTCAGGAAGCTCAGGGGGCAGGAAATCTTGCTTCCAACCAACAGGAAACGGTTTCAAATCAGGATAACGCGATTGCTATCGCGCCCGTTGATCCTCAGGTGGTTTATGTGCCTTATTACAATCCGACTCTTGTTTATGGTACATGGCCATATCCCGACTACGAACCTTATTACTTTCCCCAGCCTGATGGTCTTTTCTATGCGGGGTTGATAGGTTTTGGTGTCGGAGTTGCTATTCTCGATGGATTTTGGGGTTGGGACAGTTGGGACTGGCGTAACCATCATATCGACATCGACGACCGTCGTTTCGAATCCATGAATAGCGGACGATCATCGGGTAACGGTGGTGTCTGGGCGCATGATCCGGGCCATCGCCACGGTGTCCCCTATAACACTTCTGCCACACGTGCACGTTTTCAAGGCGCTGCCAGTCAGGCTCGCGCAAATTTCCGTGGCTATGCTCCACAAACGCAAAATTTCATCCGGCAAAGCAGCATGCAACGATCAAACAATTTTGCACGGCAAGCCAACAGCGTTCAACGCATGCAACAAGCACCTACCGCAGCTATCCGGCAGCGTTCACAACAAATGCAGATGCAAAGCGCTCCAGAACGTCAGTCATCTCCGGCGTTTGAGTCCTTTGCGCGTGGATCTGATGTGCAGGCTCAATCTCAGCGCGGCACTTATAGCCGTTCAACCATGTCGGCAGCTCCGGCGCGATCCGCTCCTGCTTTTGGAGGCGGGGGATCACGTGGCGGCGGACATAACAGCAATGAGGGACGCAGATGATACATAGTCATGCAACAACCAAAAAACATGGAAAATGGCTTGAAAAAGCGTCGAGACTACTAGCTATTGGTAGCGTTCTATGTGTCCTGAT
>CAIQVS010000122.1 GCA_903875345.1 uncultured Pseudomonadota bacterium
GGGTAGTTCCTTGGTGCGCACGGCCAAGCGCAGCGCCAAGCGTCGTCAAGCGGAATGGATCGCCATTTATATTGAAACGCATCGCCACATGCAGTTATCGGAAAGCGTGCGGCGCGATATTACGCGTTCACTCCATCTCGCCGAGAGTCTTGGCGGCGAGGTCATGACGGTTGCCAGCGAAGACATCGCAGGTGAACTGTTGCGCATTGCGCGCGAACGCAACGTCAAGGTCATCATTATCGGCAAGACTCAACGTTCGTTCCTGTCGCGCCTGATGCGTCCTTCGGTGGCGGCGATCATTCTGGAACGGGGCGGCAGTTTCGATATTACGGTTGTCAACACGGCTGAGGCCAAGAACCAGAAGCCCGACCCGCCGATGGCGTTGGCGGAGTCCGCCGTCACCATCCCATGGTTTAGGCGCATCGAATGGCCGCTTTACCTGAGGGCGGGAATAACGGTTGCGATTGCTACGGTCGTTGCCACCGGAGCGTCGTTTATTTCGGATGTTTCAAGTCTGTTGCTGTTGTACCTGATTGCGATTCTGCTGATTTCAATCGATAGCGGCTTTACGGTTTCGGCGAGCGCGAGCATTCTCAGCTTTGCCGTCTTTGATTTTCTTTTTGTCGAACCGCGTTATTCATTTTTGATCGCCCGGCATGAAGACCTCTTGACTTTGCTGTTCTTTTTAGTGGTGGCGGTGGCGATCAGCGCGATTGGAGATCGGTTGCAGCGCCAGATACAGGTGACGCGCCACAATGCCGAACGCGCCCAATCGCTGTATGATTTTGGTAAAAGTATCGCGGCGGCGGCTACGGTTGAAGATATTGCCGCAGCTATCGTTCATTATGCCTGCCGTGTATTCAAGGCGCGGATTACGGTTTTGGTGCCGTCCGGCGAACGGCTGGAATCCAAAGCGTCCTTTCCGCCGGACTTGCGCCTCGATACCGTTTCAAACGCGGCGATGGACTGGGTGCTGCGGCACGGT
Organism: uncultured Pseudomonadota bacterium; assembly: GCA_903875345.1. GTDB lineage: Bacteria > Pseudomonadota > Alphaproteobacteria > UBA9219 > UBA9219 > CAIQVS01. The sequence continues at coordinate 986 of CAIQVS010000122.1, forward strand.
AAGCCCGCAGGGCTGAATTCCGAGACGCTTCCGGGCGCGCCGTTTTATGGCTTGCCTTTGCGGGTAGGAAAAACGACGGCGGGTGTGCTTGCTATCCGTCCCGACAGCGGCTTTTTTACGCCCGATCAGGAGCATTTCTTGACCAGTCTCGCCAATCAGGCGGCGATTGCGATTGAACGAACGCGGCTCGTCGCCGATGTCGAAGATTCCCGTTTGCAGACGGAGACAGAGCGGTTGCGCGGAAGCCTTTTATCCTCCGTCAGCCATGATTTGCGTGAGCCGGTGGTTGAGATCATGGCCACAATTAACAGGCTGCGGGAGTCGCTGGATCGACGGGATGAGGAATCGAGCCGCCAGCATTTGACCGCGCTTGAAGATGAAGCCGAGGCGTTGAACAGGCTTATCGACAATCTGCTCGACATGACGCATCTGGTCGCGGGCGGAGTGAAATTGCGGCGCCAGCCGGTTAATGTGCGAAACGTAGTCAGCTCGGCCTTAACTCAGTTACGCAAGCAGACAGGCAACCGCCCCTTGCGGATCGATATTGCCTTCGATGTGCCGATGTTGGATGCCGACGCGGCTGTACTTGAAAGAGTTTTGGTGAACATCATCGATAATGCCTGTAAATATTCATCGTCCGATCAACCTGTTACCATAGCGGCGCGACGGGAAGGACACGGCGTGCGATTGGCTGTGACGGATCGCGGCGCAGGAATTCCGGAGGATGAACGGGAACGCGTGTTCGATATGTTCTACAGGATCAAGGAAGGGAGTGGCGCGGCATCCGCTGCCGTCGGCGCCGGATTGGGGCTGGCCATTTGTCGTGGTTATATTGAGGCGCACGGCGGTCATATCAGCGCCCAGCTTGGTCCCACGGGCACGGGAACGCAGATCGTCGTCTATTTGCCCACGACGGAGGGATAGGAGATGCTAAATTCTGGTAGGCAGTGAGGGTTTCGAACCCCCGACCCTCTCGGTGTAAACGAGATGCTCTACCCCTGAGCTAACTGCCCGCCGCGCCAGAATTTCCGAGCATTACCAGAAAGATTCCGGCATGGCGAGGGGGTCGTGAAGCGCTGCAGGGCTGTTTTTTAACGATGATGCATATTCCATTGACAGGAAAGGGGTGAATAGCCTAATCGTTGCGGCCTTATGCAGCCTGTTTACAGGTATGCGGGTGTAGCTCAGTTGGTTAGAGCGTCGGCCTGTCACGCCGAAGGTCGCGGGTTCAAGTCCCGTCACTCGCGCCACGCTGATCGGCCCCGTCTCTTCCCGCACCGTCCGGATCGGCGTTCGTCCGTGTCCGTTTTTGTGTTCTGACCCTGTTAGGGA
>CAIQVS010000123.1 GCA_903875345.1 uncultured Pseudomonadota bacterium
GTTTGGTCAACTGCGCGCCAGGATCGGCTGGTACCGAGCAGAAGGAACATTCGAGTAGCTCCCACCTGGTGAATCGTTGGCCGCCATATGGTTTTTTTGGATCAAGCGGCTCACTCTCAGACACGTCAAAACCGACTGACACGCCTGATACGATTCCATTTTTGACAAGGCCGCGTATTTCATCGGCCTTTGAAGAGATGCCAATGGGGGCGAATGTGATGCGCGCACGAATCCGGTCGCCTTCAATCACGAGGTCAGCGGCACGGCCCACTGGCACATCCGGGTTGTGTTGCCAAAGAACGATGGGGTTTGAACGGTAATTAGTTAGATCGCATCCAGCCGGTTCGAGAATGTGACCATCGCGCGCCAAGGCCGAAGTCGAGATGATGACTTCCACTTCGTTTTCGCCAAGCGGATTGATCTGGGCATTCACTGCCGCGCGCATCATCGTCATGCTCAATTCTCCAAAATAATTATAGTTCGCCTTGCGGATCCAGCTGCGGATCGGGATCGCCGCTGGTGGCAACGCCGGGTTCGGGCAAAGTGCCGCCTTTCGGACGTCCGGCACCGTCAGGCGATGTGCCGGTCATATCGGAGCCAAGCGCTGCGGTGTTGGCAGGCACCATGAGTTTGTCGCCACCGGGCATCGGCGGCAGCCCTTCGGAACGGCGAACTTCGTTTGGCGTCAGGATGCCGGTCAACACGCCGAGGCGCGCTGCGTTGTAGCGGGTCATGATATCGGCGCGGAGCAACTGCCCCTCGTCGAAATCAACCTCGATGCCTTCTTTATCGAGGCCGAATACCTGCATGAATTTTTGTTCAGCAACGACCAGATCCGGCATCACCGTGTGGTTTACGTAAGCCTGTTCTTCTTCGGCGGGCGTGATTTTCGTTGACCCGCCACCGATGACACTGAGGCGGCTTAAGGGGACATCATAAAAGCGGGCGATATCGGCGATTTGCAGATTGCGCTGCTGGATAAATTCGAGATCGACGGATGTCAACTGAACCTGTTGCCATTCGACACCTTCTTCCAGCACCGCCGTCTGGCCGACATTTTGCAAGCCGCCCGTAAAGGATTGCCATTGCTGCTTAAGGCGCATGGCTGCCGGTTCCGAAAGCCGCGTCTTGGATTTTAACACACCGGACGGACGGGCGCCGTTACCAACCCAGCGCGACGCTTGCTGTTCAAGCCCCATCGCCAGACCGATGGCGTCACGCCCTAAACCAATTGTCGATACGCCGACCAGCGAATTGAAACTTATGCCCCGTAGATGGAACATATCCTCTTCAGGCACCGCCACTGGCAAATTCCGCAGCATGGCGATTTGCCACAGGCCGATCCTATTGACGTTGTAGAAAATCGAACCATCCGATGCTTCCAGCACCATCACGGCATCGGGATTGATCGGTATCAGCTCGACCGGATTGCCTCTTTTATCACGCAAGATCGCGGCATAGGCGTTGCCGCGCAGCAGATAGCCGATCATCATCTGCTGCCAGAATTCGAACCATGTCTGCTGGCGGTTCGGTCGCATGAATAGTTTGGCAATGACGTGGTCGGTAACGAGATCGCGTCCACCTTCCTTGTTCCTGACGAACAGACGCGGCGCGCAACGCGCCACATCCTTTGCTCGAATGGCAACGCAGGCATAAACAGCCGACACGGCCATTGCCGTCGCCTGTGAAATCATCAAGCCCGATGCAGATGGCACGGATCCAAGCGGCGGGATCATGCCGTATGACGGCACACCTGCAGACGCGCGCGATTGCTTTGGAGCGAAAGCGCGACCAATCGCAGTGAAGAGTGCTGGCAATTTCATTTAGATCATCAAAAGTCCGCGTTCCTCGTAGATCGAACCGCCCACGGCGGTCTGCAATCGTCCAACCGCCATGATGGCTGCCACCACGGCATCAATTCTTTCAGTCGAGCGTTCCTTGTCGGGTTTTTCGTTACCGGCAGGA
>CAIQVS010000124.1 GCA_903875345.1 uncultured Pseudomonadota bacterium
GTATTGCCCATTCCTTATCCGGTATATCCGTTTCGTATCCCATGCCGTTCCCTCTCTTATGAAAGAATCGGCAGTTGAATCCTCATATCCTAAAACTTTGTGAACAAGCTCTCAACGTCATTCCCCCACCAGCCAACGCACGGCGCTTCCGCGATAGGATGTTTCCAGCCTTTCATGCAGGGCGGGAAACAACGCTTGCAGCCTCTCATCCGTGCGCCAAGGCGGGTTAATGAGGATCAGGCCGGAGCCGTTCAGACGGTCGGCGCGGGTTTCTTCCTGAAAAATAAATTCGGCGCAAAGCTGTTTCGAAATGCCCGTCGCCACCAGAGCCTCGTGAAACGTCCACAAGGCCGGGCGTTCCTTGACGGGATACCACAGCATGAACATGCCCTGCGGCCAGCGCCGATGCGCCTCAGCCACGGCCTGAACAAGCGTCGTCATCTCGTTCGGTTTTTCATAAGGCGGATCAATCACGACCAATCCGCGTTTCTCGACCGGCGGCAGGAAGGCGCGCAACGCCTCGTATCCGTCGCGGTGATGAATCGCGACTTGCTTGTTACGCCCCATTTGTTTTTGTAATTCCTGCGCATCCTCGTCGTGCAATTCGCAAGCGATCAACCGGTCCTGCGGGCGCAACATGTCCGCAACCAGCAACGGCGAACCGGGATAGAAACGGAACCCTTCGCGGCCTTGCGCAGGGCTCCAACCGGGATTATGCCGCCCCAGCGCCCCATAATAAGGATCAAGTTCCGGCAACGGCGCGGCGGAAAGAAGTTTCAGAATTCCAGCTTCGGCCTCTTTCGTCTTGGCGGCGCGAGAATCCTGCAGATCGTAGAGCCCGACACCAGCATGGGTATCAAGGACGCAAAACCCGGCCTCCTTGCCGCGCAGATGTTCGAGCAGCATGGCCAGAACGCTATGCTTCACGACATCGCAGATATTTCCGGCGTGATAGATATGGCGGTAGTTCATGGGGCTTATCTTTTTGCGCGGCGTTTTTTCCAGAGCGGGCCAAGCTCGACCACGATGATAGCCGCGATGATCGCGCCGCAGCCGATCATGCCCGTCGCCGTCAAACGCTCGCCGAGCAGCCAGACTCCTCCCAACCCGCCGAACAGCGATTCCGTGCTCAGGATGATCGCCGTATCCGCCGAGGGCGTGTGCTGTTGCGCGACGGCTTGCAGCGTATAGGCGATGCCGCCCGAAGCAATACCGGCATAGAGGATCGAACCCCATGCGTCGCGAATCGCCGCAAAATCGATTGTTTCAAAACGCACCGCCAGCGCCAAAGCAATCACGCCAACCGCCAGATATTGCAGAAACGAAAGGATGAAGGGAGCGCGCATCCGCTGCGCCAGTTGCCCCAGCAAGGGAACCTGAAAAGCGAAACACACGGTGCATCCCAGAACCAGCGCGTCGCCTAAGCCAAAATTTTGCGGCATCCGGTCGGGGCTTCCGCCCGCCAGCAGCCAGATGCCGAGAACCGACAACGCTCCCGCGATCAGCGCCGAAGGCAGAATTCTATGCCGGTACAGAAGCCACGCCGCCAACGGCACCATCACGATATAGAGCCCGGTCAGGAACGCTGTGTTGGTGACCGTCGTCGTGCCAATTCCGACTTGCTGCAGCAGCACCGCGCCTGAAAAAGTCGCGCCAAGCGCGAAGAGGGAGGCATAGCCCTGCCATCCGCACCGCGCCGAACACAAACGGTCAAAAGCCCTCTCGCGCCAGACCAGAGGCAACACGACGAGCGCGGATAAAGCAAAACGGGCGGCGACGAACGTAAAGGGGCCGATGTGGCCAAGCGCGTCTTTTTGCGCGACGAAACCGAAACCCCAAATCAATCCAGCAAGACCGAGCGTCAGATCGGCTTGCAGACGGGTCAATTCTTCTTGCTCTCCTTGATCTTGCCTTCCTTAAAGGCAACGTGCTTGCGCACAACCGGATCGTACTTCTTCAGTTCCAGTTTCTTGGTGTTGTTCTTGGGGTTTTTCTTGGTGACGTAAAAGAAGCCCGTGTTCGCCGAGCTTACCAATTTGATGTCATTTTTCGACTTTGCCATGTTCGTATCCTAAATCTTCTGTCTTGTCCGGAAGGCGGGCAATGTCGGTAAATATAGGGCTTTTGTCAAGCTTTATCGACTTTAACCCTCGCCAACGCCTCCAGCGCGCGGCGCCGCGCCGCGTTATGCTCGACCACCGGCAAAGGATAGGTTTGTCCGAGGGTTACGCCCGCTCCGGCCAGCATCAGGGGTGGGGCGTTCCA
>CAIQVS010000125.1 GCA_903875345.1 uncultured Pseudomonadota bacterium
GAGGCGAAGGCATCGAGACCGCTTTTTGCGGCGGTGCCGACGGTGGAGCGAACGGCGGCGTAGAGGTCAGCGCCCCAGGTGGAACGGAAACCGCCGGTGACTTTACGATAAGTCGCCGTGGGACGCAGGGCTCTTTCTGAAGAATTGTTGTCCGGTGCCAACTCAGGATAATCCAGGAACGTAAACAAAGACCGGCGGTGCTTTTGGTAGCGCTTGTGTAAACGCTTTGCGTCTTGCTGTTCGATCGGCAATGCCATGATTGCATTCAGATCATTCTCAAGCCTGGTTTTATTGCCCTTACGTGCAAACTCGGACATGCTGTGACGGCGCTTGGCAACGACGAACGCACGCAGGAAGAGGCACTTCATGCGCGGCGCAAACACGGTATCTCCAGCCTCGATAGCATAGCGACAATCCCGTAATTGATGCGCCAAACATATCTGCCACTTGTCGGCATGCCCTTGCTGGGCTCCATACAAATCCGACACCCACAATGTGGGTCTATGGCCGTCGAGAACGTCCTCGATCACCTTTTGCCCGCGACTTCGTCGAATAACGTGCAAAACAATAGCGTCGTTTTGAAACACCCAGTTCCACCAATTCTTGCCGTCCACCCGCACGCCCGTTTCGTCCGAATACACAACGCGCGATTTTCGTAATCGAGCCAGAATAGACGCACTGTCGCGATCAAAGCTCGGTTTTGCACGACGCAGCATCGCATCCAGAGCACCCTCGCTGATGCCAAGCCCGAACAAATCGCGGAACAATCGCGCCAGCCGTTCATAGCTGACCGCGTGCACGACGCGCAGATACAAGGCCAGCGCCACGACGTTCTTACTGAAAGGCGAGCCTTTTTCCAATCCATCCGGCACACAAGTCGGTGTTGTTTTCTTCGCACAGCAGGGACAGATGCCGCCATAAATCTCGACGCGCGTGACGTGCGGTTTTATTTCAGGAATGTCGATCTTGTCATAAGCTTCGCGCAGCGTCTGATTTTCTTCACCAAGCGCGCTGCGGCAATGTTCGCACGTTTTCGCCATCACGCGTACGATCTCGTCAGGATTGTCCGCCAAAGGCCGGTTTGTTCCCTTGCGCCCGAGGCTGCCTTTTGCGAGCCCCTGTCCGTTCGGCCTTGTTATGGTCTTCGCCTTTGTTGCCCTTGAATCCTTTGGACGGCGGTATGCTGGAATTGCCGGAATTCTTCGGCGGCTCATTCAGTCGCGACTCAAGGTCGGCAATGCGTTTATTCTGCTTCTTAACATGGGCTTCCAGTGTCTCAACCTGCTTCATCAGCAGGCGGATCATCTGCTTCAAATCCCCTCGGGAACAGTTATCAAGATCAATGTCTTGCGTCATCCTTAGCTTGAATCACACCCGATTCTTCAAGTCAAGCGGGGTGAGCAGTTACAAAAACGAGTAACTGCTCACGTCCCCCTGGCAAGTGACTGATATTCCAAGGGTTGATTTGATAGAGGCGAAGGCATCGAGACCGCTTTTTGCGGCGGTGCCGACGGTGGAGCGAACGGCGGCGTAGAGGTCAGCGCCCCAGGTGGAACGGAAACCGCCGGTGACTTTAC
>CAIQVS010000126.1 GCA_903875345.1 uncultured Pseudomonadota bacterium
CTGATCCAGCATGCGCGTGTCCTCCAGTTAAGAAGTATGATTTGGAGTTTCAGCGCAAGCTGGCTGCAGAACTTAAGGCTGCGTCTACGAATGCTGCGTTTCCCATAGCTTTGGAGGATTACTATGAGTTGCGAAGCATGGTTTCCGCATGCAGATAGTTGACTAACGTCTCGTTGAGCAGGTGTTAATGTTCAGCAAACGATAGAGCGGACAGAAACGAATGGCCGCCGTAGCTAACGGAACAATGCCAATCCAGCCCCACGGCGTTTGGGGGCCGACAAAAACGATGGCAATAAGGGCGATGCCGACGATAACGCGCAAAACACGATCCACGGTTCCTACATTCATATTCATAGCCATTCTCCTTGTTGGGGGTTTATAGAAAAAATCACTGCACTTGATCGTAGGCCGTTTATCAATCTTTCGTATTGGCAAAGCCGATCAATTTGCCACTGACATTCTCGTAATTATCTTCAGGACGGTAGCGGTCAACGGGAAGTTTAAGGGCTTCTGCAGTTAAGGTCCCTACAACCGCTTTCACCTGAAGGATAGCGACGGCCTCGTCGTGTTTCGACTGCACGAGGTTGACCTTGGCCGCCAGCAATTCCTGTTCGGCATTCAGGATGTCGAGCGTTGTGCGCGTACCGGCGGAGTTCTCCTTTTTGACTCCTTCTAGAGCCAATTCGTCGGCATCAACTTGCGATTGGCTGGAGGCGATTGCGGATCGAGCGGTTAAAAGCGCGTTCCAACTGCTGATCGCCATTTGCCGCGCCGACAAACGTACATCTTCGAGTTCCATGCGGCGCGCGCTAGCTGTCTGCTGAGACTCGCGTACCTTCGAATAATCAGTTCCAGCGCTGTAGAGCGGAATCGTCATGCGCAGCAGAACCTGAGCCGAATCCTGGCGTCCGGGAATGAAGTCATTTTGATCCCAGTTCCGGCCCACATTTCCAACAAGGTCGATTTGAGGCAACAAAGTGCCTTTGTTGACGCTGGTCGTGGCGTTAGCTTCGTCTTCAGCGTATTGGGCGGCAATCACCGCAGGGTTCTTTCTTGTCGCCAAATCAACAGCTTCATCGAGAGCCTTAGGTTGTTCGAGTGCCAGCTTTGGTTCCTGCATATTTTCAGGAAACTTTCCGACATAGCGGACATAAACGGCTCTATCACTTTCCAACTGTCCCTGCGCTTGGGTTAACCCCGTTTTTATTCCTTGAAGGCGCGCTTCGGATTGCAGAACATCCGTCTGCGTCACTTCGCCAATGGAAAATCGCTTTTTCGTTTCGGTCGCCCGCACATCCAGAACTTCCTGATTATGACGATAAAGCTCAATCATGGTTTGATCGCGCAGAATGTCGAGATAGGCTTTACCGACATTGAGCAGTAACTGCTGTTCCGCAGCTTGGAGCATGGCCCGTCCGGCCATCACTCTTTTATCGGCAGCGTCGATGCCGTTAACCGTGCGTCCGCCATGGAAGATGGGCTGGGATACTTCAATTCCGACCGATTGCGGTGTATGCGTGCCGTTAGGCGGCAGGAATGAGTTGTCTGGCGTCTTGGTGTAGAGCTTGCCAACAGAGGTGACGGCATTGACGCTAGGACGCCAGCCGCCTTCCGCTTGCGAAACGTGCTCGTCGATTGCACGCAATTGCGCCCGCTGTCCTTCGATGCCCGGATTGGTCTGATAGGCCATGACCATCGCTTCTTCCAGAGTTTCTGCATGGGCTGTTCCAAAGGACATCGCCGCCAGAAGGCATCCTGTGAGAAAAGATTTTTTCATGCGCGTTTCTCCTGAATGGCATCGGCGTCTTTAAGAACGACATAGATGGCGGGAATGACAAGGACGGTCAGCAGCGTCGATGATGCAAGGCCGAAGAGCAATGAGATCGCCAAGCCCTGAAAAATCGGATCGACGAGTATGGTCGCCGCACCAATCATGGCTGCGAGTGCCGTCAGCAGTATGGGGCGGAAGCGGATTGCTCCGGCATCGAGCAGAATCTCGCGCAAGGTTTTACCCTCGCCGCTGCCGTGACGGATAAAATCGACCAACAGGATCGAATTGCGCACGATTATCCCCGCCAACGCGATAAAGCCGATCATCGAGGTCGCGGTGAATGCCGCTCCAAAGAGCAAATGGCCGAAGATGATGCCAATCAGCGTCAGGGGGGATGGGCGTCAGAATAACGAGCGGCAGCTTGAAACTCTTGAACTGCGCCACCACCAGTACATAGATGCCGAGAATGGCGATAGCAAACGCCGCGCCCATGTCGCGGAAGGTGACATAGGTGACTTCCCACTCGCCGTCCCACAGCAAGCTGGGACGCGCTTCATCTTCAGGTTGTCCATGCAAACCGATGACGGGTTTGGGCAGATTGCCCCAATCATGCTTGTCAATTAGCTTGGCGGCATCCAGCATGCCGTAGATCGGCGCTTCATAGGCTCCGGCCAGTTCCGCCGTCACCATATCCGCATAAACGCCGTCGCGCCGGAATATTACAGGCGAGCCGTTCTCTTTTGTCGCGTGCACAACGTCATTCAAATCGACAATGCCACGGTTTCCAGGCAAGGCGTTGGCAGGAACCGGCGTTGCAGCCAAGCGTTGCGACCACGTCAAATCCTGTTTCGGCAGGCGCATAACAATGGGGATCGGATTGCGATCCACGCCGCGATGCGAATAGCCGATGGTTGTGGCCCCCATCAAGGAGCCGATGGTATTATACGCATCGCGTTGCTCAACACCGAAATACTCCAACTGATCCTGATCTATCGACAAGCGCAGGCGCGGACGCGGAAGGCCATAGGAGTCGTCGATATCGACGATGTAGGGCACTTCATGGAAAATCCTCTTCACCTCCTCGGCCACAGCGCGGCGGGTCTTGGAGTCGGGGCCATAGATTTCGGCCAACAGGGTCGAGAGTACGGGTGGGCCTGGCGGAACCTCGACCACTTTCACAACCGTGCCTTGCGGGAAATCGAGAGCGGCGAGTTGTTTGCGGATATCGAGCGCGATCTGGTGGCTGCTGCGATGGCGTTCGGATTTATCGGCAAGGTTGACTTGCAACTCACCAAGCTCCGGCGCTTCGCGCAGGTAATAGTGGCGAACTAGGCCGTTAAAATTGAAGGGGGCTGCTGTACCCGCATAAGCTTGAAGGCTGCGTAATTCCGGCGTTTTCTCGACGATCTGCGCGGCGCTAAACAACGCTCGTTCCGTGTCCTCAAGGCTTGCGCCTTCGGGCAGATCAACCAGAACATCGAGTTCGGATTTATTGTCGAACGGTAGCAATTTGACCGTCACGCTGCGCGTTGCGAACAAGCCACATGATAGGACCGTTGCCACGCCGACGATGATGAGAAAGCGTTTCGCGTTACGGCGTGAACGCACAATCGGTTCGGCAAAACGACGATACAGCGCACCGAGTTTGTTCTCCTCTGCGTGACTTTCATGTCCTGCGTTCCCATGCGCGGACAGCCTTGTCAGCAGCCATGGGGCGACGACCATGGCGACGAAGAAGGAGAAGATCATCGCGGCGGAAGCATTGGCCGGAATCGGAGCCATGTATGGCCCCATCATGCCGGACACGAACATCATCGGCAGCAGC
>CAIQVS010000127.1 GCA_903875345.1 uncultured Pseudomonadota bacterium
CGATAAAAACCAGGCTCCGAAAGTTTCCTTAGTCCCACTACTGATTGGCTGCGCAGTGATTGTTGGAATAACGATCTACCCCAAGGCGGTGGTGGCAGCAGATGGCAACACAGACCATGGGGTTCTTATGCTCCTTATGTGGGCAATGATGGCGGGGCTTGTGCGTGGCGTTGGCTTTGTTCCCCGTTCGAAAGTTCTTCGTTGGGGCTTATCGTCTACGGCTTGTTATGCAGCTTGTTTGCTGAGTGTGGCTGTGAAGCTTTTGTCTAAATGAACTTAAATTTTCTAGTGAGAAACTTCTCACGAAAATTGCCCCAGTCAATTGATTTACACAATTCAAATTAAAGATGCTGAGCTGTTAATAGCATGCTTGCGATCATAACGATAGCTAGAAGCACAATGGCAAACGTTACTATGATAACTAAGCTCAGCTTGGCACGAAAGCTGCCTCGCTCAATGGCCTTATTCACGGCATGGTAATGCCATGCTGCAAGGAGCGCTAATAGCCCTCCAAAGGCCATCATCGTCACGCCGATCGGCATAGACATTCCCGCACTAGGAACCGAGGCAGCTGGATCAAGTCTCACGACAAGTTCACGCATCCATACGCTGAACTTAGCGACAACAAAGCCAAGGCTCATAATAGAAATGCTTGTCCTGATCCAAGCGAGAAAGGTTCTCTCATTTGCCAGATATTCGGTAGCTTTTACATCCGGAGTGATTTTTGTATTCATTTGTAATTTTCCATGTCACTTGCAGTTCAGGCTAACTCCCAAAGATTGTCTGTGCCTAATTAACTACCTATTCCTTTTGTGAGTCATGCGAATTTACCAAGCTTGCAAAAGCTGCCGCGATAGCCGGTAGCGGTTGATGGAGTGGAGGGAAAGATTGATATGGCTCCCAGCCACCACCCAGCGCTTTGTAGAGGCCAATGAATTGCTCAGCGGCACTTTGCTGCGCCATTACATATTGCGCTTCCAGATCATATTCTTGTCTTTGTGCATCAATGACGTTGAGGGAGTCAGTCAGGCCGCGATTAAAGCGCTTGGTTGCCAGCATGACGGCCCGTTGGCTAGCGGCCAGAGCAGTGTCGAGGTGGGAAAGCCTGTCCTGCTGTGCTTTATAAGCATCAAGGGTGGTATCGACCTCACGCACGCCATTAAGAACGGTTTTTTTGTATTGAACGAGTGTTTCCTTGGCATGAAGATCGGCCTTATCCACCAAAGCATCAAGTTTTCCAAAATCCAGAATTGACCAACTGACGGATGGGCCAAGCGACCAGATAAAGCTGGCGAGATTTGCCGAGCCGGTAACTTCTCCGCCTTCAAGACCGGCACCGCCGACCAAGGATACATGCGGGAATAAATCAGCTTCGGCGACGCCGATTTCTGCTGTGGCAGCCGCTGCGTGGCGTTCCGCTTCCTGAATATCGGGACGGCGGCGCAACAGGTCAAGCGGGAGTCCGGTTTGAATATTGTCAGGCAAGGACGGTACTAATCCGGTCTGGTCGAGTTCCTTGGAGATTTCTTCAGGGAATTTCCCCAAGAGCGTAGCAAGGACATATTGCGCCGCATGAATTTGAGCGACGAGCGGCGCTTTCTCGGCTTCAAGTGAAGCAAGCTGACGTTCGGCTAGCGTCACATCAAGCCCGTTCGTGATGCCACGATCATAACGTTCCTGCGTCAGTTTGACGTAGTCATTAATGTTGTCGATATTTTTTTGCAGGACGGCCACCCGCATTTGTCCAGCACGCATATCGATATAAGCGCGCGCGACATCGGCAATCACCGAAATTAGTACATTGTTACGGGCTGCGATGGTTGCCTGTGCACCATAATCCGCCGCTTCCATTTCGCGGCGATATTTGCCGAACAGATCCAGTTCATAAGCAGAGTCAAAGCCTGCGATGCTGCTAATCTTGTCAAAACCTCTGCTGTTGTCTCCGGCACGCAAAGGACTATCGGCGCGGCCTTTGGTTAGGTCACTGCCACTTCCAACAGCGGTGGAAGCGCTAAGATCGGCGTCAGGCAAGGCACCGCCAAGGACGACTTCTTCCTGCGTCCGCGCTTCCTGAACACGGTCGAGCGCGATTTCAAGATCGGGATTGTTGGCGATAGCCTGGTCGATAAGCATATCGAGTTCAGGGTCTTTAAGCGATTTCCACCAGATCATCGCATCTATCAGCGGTTGATCTGGCTTAGGCGCATCCGTTTGAGATGCCGTAAAATTCTCCGGCACCGGCATATCGATAGGATGATAATCCGGCCCGACAGCGCAGCCGGTCAGGCACCAGCAAGCGACTGCGCCAAGCATCCATTTGCGCGGCTGCATGAAGCCCTTCCGGGCGGCGTTATTTTTGCGTGGGGGCATTCGGAACACCATCTGTGGATTCATGCGTTTCGACCGTTTCGCCGTCGGCAATCTGGCTGCTGATATTGAGAGCAATCTTGTCGCCAACAGCAACACCGGAACTGATCTCGACGGCATTGCCGCCGTCGCGGACAATCGTCACTTTATGGAAAGTAACCTTGTTATCCTTATCGACTACGGCGACCTGTGGGCCGCCGGAACGGAACACCAGCGCGGCTGCGGGAATTTGAATCAAGCCTTCAGTTGGCAATTCAAAACCGACATCGACATACATGCCCGATACCAGCGCATGATCGGGATTGGGAATATCGACCTCGACATGCAAAGTGCGGGTCTGCTCATTGATGGCGTCTGCTGTACGGGCAACCTTGCCTTCAAAAATGCGATTGTGGACATTGCTGGCCGTAATATGCGCTGGCAGATCGGTCTTTACGTCACTGGCGGCGCTCTGCGGCACATCGACAAAGACGCGGATGGGATCGTCCTGCACGATGCGGTAAAGCGAAGTTGTGTTGGAGGTGCTTCCGGCAGTCACCAGATTGCCGATGTCGATACGGCGTTCGGTAATGGTGCCGTCATAAGGTGCTGTGACCTGCTTGAATTGTGTGAGCGCCGTATAACGGTCAACATCGGCCTGATCGAGTCCGGCCTGTGCCAACGCGTTATCGTAATCAGCCTTTTTCGCCTCACGCTCCTGTTGAGACACGACCCCTGCCGGTGAATTCTTCCAACGTTCAAAAGTCGATCTTGAGAATTCGACGAGTGCGTTAGCTGCTTTTAGTTTCGCCTGCGCCGCCGCCAGTTGTGCATCGAGATCGGGTGTATCAATCGTCGCCAGTACCTGTCCTTTTTGGACGTGATCGCCGATATTGGCTGTCCAGCTGGCAACATAGCCATCAACGCGGGCATAGATAACGCTGTCATACCAAGCAGCGGTTTCTCCCGGTAACGTCAGGGGAACCGACGACGGCGCGGTTTCAGCCGCCACAATGTCAACCGCTCGCGAAGCGGTCGAAGATTCCTTTGTCGCCGTCGCCAAATCCGCCTGATCGTTTGCTTTCAGGTGATGGACAACGAGAAATCCTACAATAAGGGCCATAGCGACGAGCGCAGCAAACGTCCTTAATTGACGGCCTGTTTTGGACAAGGTTTTAGCCGCTCTCGGATGCGCCTGAATCTGTTCGACATTTATCGCATCAGGGCGAGGCTCTTCTTTATGCGCATGATTATCATGTGGCAGCATAGGCTTTACTCCTTAGAAGTGTGAACGGGTGAACGGCGCAGCAGCCGGTACATGGTCGGAAC
>CAIQVS010000128.1 GCA_903875345.1 uncultured Pseudomonadota bacterium
CCTTTGAATCAATAACTTGTGAACGATTCGTTAGCACCACTGAAAATCATGGGGTGGTAAGATCGTCCAGAGACGGCTTGCGGCAGAAAGACGTAAAAGCTAGAAAATATTATGTCACATAAATCTCCCCAACCCCTCGTCTCCTACAAATCCGGCGCTTTGTCCGGAGATATTGTGCCCCCCGGCGATAAAAGCATTTCGCACCGCGCCGTGATGCTGGGTGGGCTGGCGGAAGGCAAGACCAGCGTCTCCGGCCTGCTGGAGGGCGAAGATGTCCTTTGCACCGTCGCAGCGCTGCGCGAACTGGGCGCGACAATTACCAAAGACCCGGATCATATTTGGCATATTCAGGGCGTCGGCCTCGGTAAGCTGAAAGCACCAGCTAAAATCCTCGACATGGGCAACAGCGGCACAGCGGCGCGGTTGCTGATGGGCATTCTGGCCGGATGTGATTTCACCAGCCGCATGACCGGCGACGCGTCCCTGTGCAAACGTCCGATGTCGCGCGTGATCCTGCCGCTGACGCAAATGGGCGCAAGCTTCACGACGACCGACAGCCGGATGCCCCTGCATCTGACGGGATCGTCACACCTCAAGCCCATGACCTACAGGTTGCCGGTCGCTTCGGCGCAAGTGAAATCAGCGATACTTCTAGCGGGACTCAGCGCCGAGGGCATCACCACCGTGATCGAATCCGCGCCGACGCGCGATCACAGCGAGAACATGCTGCGGCATTTCGGCGCAAACGTCACCGTGACAAAACAACCGGATGGAACGGAAGCCGTTTCGGTCACAGGCCATCCGCGCCTGAGCGGACAGAACATCATCGTGCCCGCCGATATCAGCTCCGCCGCGTTTCCTTTGGTCGCCGCCCTGCTGCGTCCGGAATCGAGGGTTAGCTTGAGGAATGTCGGCATCAATCCACGCCGCGCCGGATTGATCGAAAGTTTGCAGGAAATGGGCGCGAAAATAACGCTTAGCAACCGCCGCGATCAGGGCGGCGAACCTGTTGCCGACATCATCGCCGAGGGCAGCGCTTTACGGGGCGTCACCATTCCGGCAGAACGCGCGCCGAGCATGATCGACGAATATCCGATCCTTGCCGTCGCAGCAGGCTGCGCTACGGGACCCACACGACTGCTGGGGCTTGGCGAATTACGGGTGAAAGAAAGCGACCGCCTTGCTCTCATCGCCGAGGGATTGAAAAGCTGCGGCGTGAAAGTTGAGATCGACGGCGATAATCTGACGATCCACGGCACCGGTGCGCAGCCGGTCGGCGGAGCCACCATAGCGACCGCGATGGATCACCGCATCGCAATGAGTTTCCTCGTCCTCGGCGGCGCAACGGAACAGCCCGTCACGATCGACGACGGCTCCTTTATCGCTACCAGCTTTCCCGCCTTCGTCGAGACGATGAACGGGCTAGGGTTGAAAATCACAGTCAACAGATAAGGGAATGCTCGACCCGTCAAGCCGACAAACGAAGCAACCTATCATTTTGCGTAACAGTCCCAAGCGACTGGGGCCGTCTCGAGGCAAATTCCTCGAACTGCGATTTCAGACCAGCATCTTCTGTTCTGTCGGCGGCTTGTCTGACAATCGACCACAGTCCCATTTCGCCCTTAAGGGGAATCTGCAGCTTGTGGGCATGATCAAGAATATAACCTGCGGCCCAACCTGCAGCATCGTTTGCCGACATCTTCAGCTCGTCGCCAAGCGCAACTGTCTTTCCTTCACGGCCCGCAAACACGGCAACGGCAGCGATACGAAGATTTTCGAGGGCAACCTTGACATCGACAATCGCAGCCACATTGTCGCGGGCATTCCTATGTGAAGTGATAGCCTCCTCAGCCGCAACCCACGCTTCATAAAGAGTAGTCGGCGGTGGCGAAGGAATCTCTGCAGGTGACGCCCGCAATACCTCTTTACCTCGCTCCAAGGCATGATCTTCAGGATGCTTTGGACGCACGAAAGCAAAAGCAGCAGCAGACACGGCTGCAACTGCAGAAACATTGGGGGCAGTGCGTCCTGCAATTTGGGTAGCCCCCTCCTGTTCACCTGACGAAGAGGTAAACCATCTTTGCCAGAACCACTTGTCCCTCTGTTGCTCCTGCTGCTTAAGCTGCTCCAGAAACGGAGCCACAGATTCTTTCATTGCTGCTGTCACAGCATCCTTTGCTGCGGCGGCCATAGCGGCTTTCGCTTCAGCGACTTCTCTTATTGCTGCGGCTATTGCTTCTCTGTTGGCCTGTTCTTCGGCCTTCAGCTGCCCTAAAAGAGCAGCGTTGTCTTTCTGAAGTTGGTCTAATCTATCCGAATAATCAGGACAGACGGGCGTACACATCGCAGGAGGAGCTGCCACTGCAACGGTTCTTAACACAGGAACTACAGGCCTCGCTACCACGGCTGGTCCTGGCGCAGGAGGAACGGGTTTTACCGCAACGACTGCGGGTTTTTGTGTAGCTGGCACCACCGTCTGAACCGGTCGCTCCGCCAACACAACGGCTAGAGGGGTATTATAATCACCGAAAGTAATATCTGTTATGGACAGCGGGGCAAAAACACCAGAAACGGAAAAAGCCCCTGCGACAGCCCGAACTGCATTACCCATTTCTGTAGCGGCGAGGGACAGTTCATGCTTGCTGGGCTTCTTCCCATGCATATGGATGTGAAGCTTGCCACCATCATATATAGCTTCAAAAGTGCCGTATTCGCAGTCCCGGAAAATTTCCAGACTTCCACCTGCACCAGGAACCACATGTATTATACGTCCGTCAAATTGGACGCCTAAAAGTCCCGGCCTGCCACCGTAGGGGCTAACCAAATATCTATTCCCGTCCAGTTGGACTTCCCTCGTTCCGCTCAACACGGCTTCCGACAAGCCTTCATGTGCCACACGCACGGCGTCGCCGAAACTTCCATACCGTTGTTGTCCCCCAGCGGGTACGGGAGATGCTACTAGCGCCGTCGGACGAGCAACGGCAGCATGTTCATCCGTCACCGGAATGCTGTGAAATTCGCCTCTCGCGTCCCACGTCCATATACGAGGGCCTAAAAAATTGCTCCTAACTTGTTGGATTTTAGCTTCGTTAAACCCTGCGACATCACGAAAGAATTTTTCGTCTATAGCTTTGCCATTAAGCACGCAATCTCTGACATCTATCGGCCGCGCTTGATCACCTACTATTTCGATCGTTTCATATTTATCGGTGAGATAGACTATTCTTCCGGCCAGTCCGGGACGGGGGCTTCTGGAAACAACAGCCTCCACAACCGGTGTGTAACGTCCCCCGATTTGTTGCTGCACGTTCGCTGACGGCAGTGCAGGATGAGGAGCCACCAATGACGGAGCCCCCGCCGTATGCACTGGGGTGGGCTGGTAAGGAGTGTCCCGCGCAGGAGAAGCTGCAGACGCTGCACCAGAACCGGCGACGATGCCAAAAGCTGCAGCTATTGCAATAGCTCCGGTTCTGACATTCCCCACGATTCTCCGCAATTTTGCGGCAATCTTACCAAACAATTTAAACTTGGCCATGAATTCCTCCTCAGGAAAAAAGTTCAATCACAAACCAGCCTCACTCCCCTCATCGTAATAATCGGGGAAATTCTAACAATACGGTCGCACATCTGCCGCTTATTACGGGCCAGAATTACCAAGAAAACCCTGAAAAGTATTACCATTGCCTCTAACAACAAACTCGTTATATTGCTGACCTCCTGTTCCACCTTGCCCTGTCCCACCTTGCAATGTAGTCTTCTGGCGCACTGCAGCCAAACCCCACATAAATGAACCGGGTACCGATCCTATCGACCCAGCCCCCGACATAATTTGAGCTGCGGCCAAAAATGCCCCCAGCCTCTCCGATTGAGACGGTGAGCAATTATACATATGCAATATTTGTTTTCCTGGATTTTTAGGATCGTCAACATACGCATAATTACAACTCTCGACGCTGCCCATCTGAGCGCCGGTATGTGCGCGATCCGTTGTCTGTGCCGGTGCGTCCTTCGATTCCTGAAATTTGTAGGGCGTGTAGGTATGCGCCTCGTCATCACTAGCGCATGCCGAAAGTACGCCCACTCCAACAACAAATACTGGCAAAGCGACAGCAGCGCTCCGCGCCAGCTTTACTGTTGGTTTAAGAGCGTCATATGCACCACGCATGCGTCGTGTAACATTCATCTTGATATTCTCCTTGTTAAGATCGTTTTTTGCTTTTTATTGAACGGGGTTCCCATTTAAACGGAAACCCCATCCATTACATTACCACCCAATGCATAGAGCAGATAAAATCTGCTCATCTTATTGCTTACTTAGGTCCGGCATAGTTGCCTAAGAAAGCGCTGAAACCGCTTCCACTTACCTGACCAGAAAAGCCATTGTATTGGTTGCCAGTACCACCGATAATTGTATTCATTTCTGTGGAACCAAACCCACTTGAGCGAAGATGGAGGTTTACCTGATTTCCTTGTTGCGCATCATAACCTTTTGCAACATTTTCAAGATCATTAGTGAACCCGTTATGCGCGCCAGACAAGCCAAAGTGATTGTATTGGGTGATTGTTGGAAGATGCGACTGCCAAGATTCATTGGGTCTTTGCGGACCCGCGCCACCAGCCGAAGCCCTCTGCGCATCAGCAGGTTCCGTCACCAAAGCTGCAACCGCACTTGCCGCTGCACCAACAAATAAGCTACGACGACGGAGAGTTTTGTTATCCATGATAGGAACTCCTTTCCATTTGGTTTATAAGGGTGCGTCGCTTTTCAACGACGACTGACAAACGCAGTCTAGTCAGACCCTTGACCCACGGCAAGAGTAAATTTATGGTTAACTTTGTAAATTTCTTTCGTTGGCAAAGTATTATGCGGGTCTTTTACAATCTGTTGATACCTTTTTTAGATAACCCATAAACTGCGTCTATGCCTCGCAACATGAACGAATAACTCAACAAAAAGTCACAACCCATTGCAATAAAAAACAAGCATAAAAAGAAATGGTGGAAGGGGAAGGATTCGAACCTTCGTACTCGTGAGAGGGCAGATTTACAGTCTGCTGCCATTAACCACTCGGCCACCCTTCCATCGGGGGCATTGTCTTAAACAAGAAGGCGTGCGTACGGAATTTAGCCCGTTTTGTCAATCCGAGGAATTTATCGGAAACAATTTCGCAAGACGACCAACGAAACAGGACTAACGAACGAACGCCCTGCCTTTATCCCTTCCCACTGCCCTCCGGCAAAATCTTTTGTCCCGTCTTTTGCCAATCCACGACAAACTGCGCCAGTCCTTTGTCAGTCAACGGATGCGCGAACAGCTGGCGAATGACGTTCGGCGGAATGGTGGCGACATGCGCGCCCATCTTGGCGGCCTCGACAACGTGGATCGGATTGCGCACCGATGCGACCAGCACTTCCGTCCGAAAATAGGAATAGGACTGGTAAATCTGGCAAATGTCGGCGATCAGCTGCATCCCGTTCTCGCCGATGTCGTCGAGACGCCCAACGAAAGGCGACACAAACGTCGCTCCCGCCTTGGCGGCAAGGATCGCTTGCGCCGCCGAGAAGCACAACGTCACATTGACCATCGTCCCCTGATCCGACAAGGTCTTGCAGACCTTCAGCCCCGCCGGAGTCAACGGCACTTTAACGGCGACGTTCCGGGCGATTTTCGCAAGATACTGCCCCTCGGCCAGCATCGGCTCAAAATCCGTCGCCGCAACCTCGGCGCTGACCGGACCGGGAACAATCGCGCAAATCTCCTTAATCAGATCGACGAAATTGCTATGCCCCGACTTGGCCACCAGAGACGGATTGGTCGTCACTCCATCCAGAAGCCCCGTTGCCGCAAGATCGCGAATGTCATTAAGATCGGCGGTATCGACAAAAAATTTCACGTGTCTTTCTCCTGTAGCGCTTGATTCCAATTACGGCTTTACTCTAGCCGATGATAACCGATCCCGCCACCCTTCGCGTGTTGCTGCCACTGCCGCTGGCGGATGCGTATGATTATCTGCCCGTGGAGGGGTTGGAGACGCCGCCGGGCACTGTCGTCGAAGTGCCGCTCGGCAAACGACAAATGACCGGCGTCGTCTGGGGCGCGGGGCATGGCAATGTTCCCGCCGCCAAGCTTAAACCCATTGCGAATCTTTCCAGTCTGCCTCCCCTACCCGACACCAGCCGCGCCTTTATCGATTGGGTAGCGAATTACACGCTGACGCCGCCGGGCGCAGTGCTGAAAATGGCATTCGGCAGTTTGCGCGTGATCGCTCCCAAGAAGAACGACGATTATTCCTGCTCCCAACCCGACACCAATCATCATCAACCGGAGCTGACTTCGGATCAAAAACAGGCGGCGGCGACTTTTATCGAGCGGATTCAGGCGCGCAGTTTTTCCGCGACTTTGCTCGATGGCGTGACGGGTTCGGGCAAGACCGAGACCTTCTGCGAGGCGATTGCCGAAACTCTGCGACACGGGCGGCAAGCGCTGTTGCTGCTGCCGGAAATCGCCATGACGGCGGCTTTGCTGGATCGCCTCGCGCGACGTTTCGGCTCGCCGCCTGTGATGTGGCATTCGGAACTTGGCGACCGTCAAAGACGATTAAACTGGCACGCAATCGCTCAAGACGAGGCGAAGTTCATTCTCGGTGCTCGTTCAGCCTTGTTTCTGCCCTATCCCGATCTCGGTCTCATCGTCGTCGATGAGGAACACGAAGCCGCCTACAAACAGGAGGAAGGCGTTATCTATCACGGGCGCGATATGGCGGTAGTGCGGGCGCATATCGGGAATATCCCGGTCATTCTTTCCAGCGCCACGCCGTCGCTGGAAACCGTGTTCAATGTCCAGCAAGGCAAATATGGGCATGTGATCCTGCCTCAACGCTTCGGCAAAGCCTCGATGCCGAAGATTGAAACCGTCGATTTGCGCCAGCAAAAAATGACGGCGCAGAATTTCATCAGCCCGCCTTTGCTGGAATCGTTACAAAAAACAATCGCCGAAGGGCAGCAAGCGATGCTGTTCCTGAATCGCCGTGGTTACGCGCCGCTCACGCTCTGCCGCGCTTGTGGGCATCGGCTGCAATGCCCGCGCTGCACCAGCTGGCTGACCGAACATAAACGCACTGGGCAGTTGCATTGCCACCATTGCGATTATGCGATGCGCCTACCGGATAAATGCCCGTCTTGCGCAGCGGAGGGACGCTTCGCCGCTTGCGGTCCCGGCGTCGAGCGCGTGGCGGAGGAAGTCAAGACGCGGCTGCCGGAAGCTCGATTTGCGATTATGGCGAGCGACACTCTGGACGGAGCGCAAGCCGCGCAGGAACTGGTGCGGAAAATGGAGGATCGCGAACTCGACCTTCTAATCGGCACGCAAATCATGGCCAAAGGATACCATTTTCCGCGCCTGACCCTCGTCGGCGTGGTGGACGCCGATCTTGGCCTGAGCGGTGGCGATCCGCGCGCCGCCGAACGCACGTTTCAGCTTCTGCAACAGGTGGCGGGACGCAGCGGTCGCGCCGAGGATTCCGGACGTGTTTTGCTGCAAACGACCTCACCCGATCATCCGGTGATGCAAGCCTTGCTAAAGGGCGACCGCGACGCGTTTATGGCGGCGGAACTGCGCGAGCGCGAAGCCTATCGCCTGCCTCCGGTCTGGCGACTGGCAAGCGTCACGGTTTCCGGAACGGACGCCAAAGAAGTGATCGCGTTCACACAGGAACTGGCAACCAGAGCGCCACAGAGCGACAAGCTCCGCATCCTCGGCCCTGCTCCGGCTCCGTTCGCGATGCTGCGCGGGCATTACCGGCATCGGCTGATGATCCAGTCGCCGCGCAATATCAACCTGCCGCGCGTGCTGCGCGACTGGCTGGCCCCGATTAAAGCCCCGCGCACCCTGCGGATCATCGTCGATGTCGATCCGTATAGTTTTTTATAATAATCGCAGAAGTTGGAATCAAAAATTCCGCAGCAGCCGGTCGAGATAATCGCGTTCGATTTTAGGACGGGTCATGTCGCCGGAACGGCGTTGAAGCTCGTCGAGAATCTGCCGCACGCGTCGGACTTCCATTTGGTCGGGAAGTTTTATGCCGTCGTCGCGCAGGAAGCCGTTACCCTCGCGACCAAAAGGATCGCTGCCGGTTGTGCCCATCGCATTGCTCGGCAGAAGAAACATGCCTTGGCGCAAATCCTCCTGCATCGACTGCATCGCATCCTGCATGGCCTTCAAGGCTTCATTCTGCGGTTCCGTCGCGAAGCGCATCGCCCCTTGCCGCAATAACTGCTCCGCGCGCTGCATCGCGTCGCTGCCATGCTCCAGCTTGCCGCTCTGATCGTTCGCCTTGGCGACGATGTCTTGTAGGCGTTTTAGCAGATGATCCTGTTCAGCGGCGAGATCATGGCTTCCGTTCTTGTGTTCTTTTGCCGCACTGCGGAAGGTTTCATCGATCAATCCCTGCTGGTCGTGAATCAGCGTCTGTAGGCTCTTCAAATCTTGTAGTTCCGCGCGCTGCGAGGCGTTCATCTGCACCGGCCCCGTGCGCAAGTTTTCAAGAAGATGCTGCATCCGCGACAGTTCATCACGTGCCGCATCGCGCGCACCCGTTGCCGACAGATGCAGCATGTTATCGAGCATACGTTGTAGGTCGTCCGGCGACAGCATATTCGTCTGCATGCCCAAGGCTTGGCTTAAATCTTCGGTGGGACCGGGGCGGGAAGCGCTGTGCGTCGCCAGTTCGGCGAGATATTGCGCCAACGCCTGATGCAATCGGTCGATAATCCGCTGAATGTCCTTCTCGCTGGCGTTATTATCAAGGGCATCCGCCAAATCCTTTTGCGCCTGCCGCAAATTCGCCTCAGCCGTGCTGGCGTTGCCTTCCTCGATACGTACCGCCGTTTGCCACAAAATATCGGCGACCGACGCTGTGGCGTCATCGGCATGATCGATGACCAGACGCACCGCGCCCACGCGCAACGCCATCAGCACCAAAGGATCGCCGCGATAGCTGGCTGTTTGATGCGCAATCCCGGCCATCAAGTTTGCCGCTTCATTGCGAATGCCGTCGTCAAACGGGCTTTGCAGCAATTTCTTACGTTCCTCAATCAGCATCCGCGCCAGAGGATTAAAGAAATCGCGTTCCGGCAAAACAAAATCAACCGGCGCGCTGGCAGCTTCCCGTCCCATGCTGTTGGTCGCCACAAGTTGCAGATGAACCGGCAACCCTGCCCAAGGGCTGGCCGTCAGATCCTCATAAGCCATGCGCTTGACGGTTTTCGTTTCCGGCGCGCCGAGCGTAATTTCAATCGGATCGTTGCTGACGCCCGGCAAGGATTCGCTCGGCGTAACGCGGAGCTTTATCGAAGTCAGGCCATAATCGTCTTCCGCCTCGACAGGAAGGCGCAAACTTTTGCGTTCCGTCACGGCAGGAGACGCGGCAAAAGCGATACGTGGAGGACGATCCGGAATGACCCTAATCTTCCATGCACCCAAGGTCTGCCAACCACGACTGATCTTGATGATCTCGCCACCCGTCAGGATTGCCGACGCTTCAAAGTCCTTCTGATCCTCAGAGACGAATTTCTGCGTATGATCGTTAACCTTCAGAGTAGGCACGTCCCCGTTTTTTTCGGCAAGATGCGCCGAAAGCTTGCTGCCTTCGGGAACGTCGATCACCTTGTCATTATGTTGCGCGCCAGCTGGCGTCGCGATCATGATCGGCGGCAAATGCGTCGCCGCAGGCGGCGTAATCCATGCGTCAAGCGCAGGACGCGCCATATACCAATGGCCGACGGCGGGATTGATCGCGGAAACAAGTCGTCCACCCAATCCTCCCCATCCGATCACAAGACCGACGATCAGAGACGCGAGAACGGCATAGCGCAAACCATAAGGATCATATCCAGCTAGGCTCAGCATCCATTTCGGCCAGCGCAGATTCCTGACCTGATGTTCCGCGCGGGCGCGATGCTCCTGCCAAAGAGCCATCTGGATTTCATCCCCATTGGCTGGACGATCATTCAAAACATCCAGTGGCCTGTGCGCAAGACCGCTCGCCAGCTCAACCCGACGTTGAGCCTGCGAAGGTTTCGGCTTTTTCCAAACTGCCCGCGAGCGCCCTAGCGACCGGAAAAAGTAAATAGTAAAAAGCACAAGTGCGATCAGATGCAGCCACGGATAAAGCGACGTAAAAACGCCCAACCATGCAAGCGCGACAAAAAATCCCCCGAGCATGAGAGGATGGAAGAAAATCTTCGCCCCATGCTCGATCTCGATCATGAGTTTTGCGAGGGTGAGTTGAGGATAGCCCCTGACGATGGGCTGGAAAGAAATCGGTGCGCGATGGGTGCGCGAAAGCATAAAAACACCTTCTAAACGTTCACGTTTCGAGCTTAACAGCCAACCTTTAAGAAATACTTTGCGTTAAAACAGGAAACGCAACAAAATCAGCCTGTTGCAGCACGGCAAGAATGTGCCTCGACAGGTTTTTTGTCCTCGAACCAAGGAGGAAAGGCCTCCCAGCCAAGCTGCTCAGCCACCGTGATGCGGCGGCGCACGATGGCAAATTGTCCGCCTGAAACCATCACTTCCGGGATCAGAGCACGACCATTGTAATTGGACGACATGGCCGAGCCATAGGCTCCAGCCTGTAAAATCGCGACCAAATCGCCCTGTCCGACGCCCGGCAGCCTGTAATCCTCGCCAAACAGATCGCTGGTTTCACAGACCGGGCCGACGACATCGGCCAGAGGCGCGTCGGCGGCATGGTTTTCCTTGACCGGTAAAATCGTATGCCGCGCCCCGTACATCGCCGGACGGATTAGATCGTTCATGCCTGCATCCAAAATGAGGAACCGCTTGCTCAGCCCCTGCTTGTCGAACGTCACGCGGCTAAGAAGAATTCCCGCATCGCCGACCAAACGCCGCCCCGGCTCGAACGCCAACTCGCAACCAAGATCGCCCACCGTCTCGCGCACGATCGCGACATAATCCGAAAAAGGCGCAAGCGTCTGGCTGTCATAAGGAATGGTAATCCCGCCGCCGAGATCAAGCCGATCAATCGCAAACCCCTTCGTCCGCCAGAAGCGAGTCAGATCGGCCAGTTTCTGGAAAGCCTCACGAAAAGGCTCGAAGTCAAAGACGTGCGAGCCAATATGAACTTGAAATCCCTTGAAATCGATATGAGAAAGCTTGGCTACAATTTCCATCACACCGTCGAGCTGCGCCAGATCGATACCGAATTTCGTGCCAAGCTCGCCGGTCGAGTTTTGCTTGTAGGTGCGCGCCGCCACATTCGGATTGATGCGCAATGTCACAGGCGCGCGTTTGCCGAGTTCGGCAGTAACCTGCTCTATAAGATGCAACTCCGGCAAGGACTCGACGTTGATTTGGCGAATGCCTGCGTTCAAGGCCGCTTCGATCTCGTCGCGGCGTTTGCCAACGCCGGAATAGAGGATTTTGGTGGGGCTAACGCCCGCGCGTAACGCCCGCTCCATTTCGCCAACCGACGTAATGTCGACACCCGCACCGCAATCGACCAGCGCGCGCGTGACGGCCAGATTGGGATTCGCCTTAATGGCATAATACACGGCAGCGTTCATCCCCTGAAATCCGCCAATGAAATCGGCATAATTTTGCCGGAGACGCTCCGTCGAATAGACATAGCAAGGCGTCCCGACTTCGGCGGCGATACGCTCCAAAGAAACCTGCTCGACCGCAAGCGAACCATTCTGATAAGCAAAGACGTTTGTCATACAAAATTCCTAGGGCTTAGGATCGGTCGCTGGATCAGGATAGGCTTGTGGAAACCGGTCATCTTCAACATCAGGCGGAGGATCGATCTTCCCCGGACGCTTGCCGCACGCGGTCAAACTCAACACCAGCACGAGCGGCATCACCCCCAAAAGGACAGCACCGACCAACCGTCGCCATCGAACTTGCCTGACACGAGAAAAATCTGACATAAACAACTCATCTCTCCGCTGACAGGCTCATGATAAAATGCTTTCACGAACAAGTGCAATCATCCTTTTTTTGTTTTTGGCGGTATGCCTGCCTTATCAAGCTCCCGTCTTTGCCAGTGGTTTCATTGATAATTACGTCGATACGATACCGCATCGTCCGGAGCCGCCCATTCTTTTGCAGGATGCCTCAGGCCAAACACTGAATTTGAAGGATTTTCGGGGTCGTTTTATTCTCTTAAATCTTTGGACAAGCTGGTGCGCGCCCTGCGTTTCCGAAATGCCGTCACTGGATGCGCTGCAGAAAAAACTTGGAGGAGAAAATTTTACCGTCATAGCCCTGAATGAAGAGCATGACGGCACAATAGTCGCCAAGAATTTTTATAATCGTTATGGAATTCAGTCCCTTGGCATCTATAGCGATCCTTCCGGACGCGGAATCGGGCTGGTGCTTGCTCGTGGCCTGCCTGTAACCTTGCTGATCAACGCGCAAGGCAACGAAATAGGCCGGGTCAACGGGGATACCGACTGGGATTCCCCCGAAGCCATAGCGCTCATCAAATCGGCAATGGCAGCGGCGCCTTAAAACAAAGCCTACGATGCCGTCGAACTTGTCGTTGCCGAAGGCAGAGAACCCGATCCATATGCCGCAGTCACATTGGCTGTCGAAACCGAAAGCCCGTTCCCCAGAGACAGGCTGGTTGTACCATCGCTGTTTGTGGTGACCGCAGTAACCTTGCCGATCACATCGATGCCGCTAGGCGTTTGCGATGAGCCATCCGTATTCGTGACGGCAAGCGAGAACGTATACGTTCCGTCAGCAAGTTGATTACCGCTGCTATCCTTACCATTCCATGTAAGATAATTCATTCCAGTGTTGGCGGAGCCTTGCAAAGTCGCCACGGTTTGACCGGAGCTGTTCTGAACCGTAACGACAGCGTTCGCGCCCGCATTGGAAAGATCATACCCGATTTCGGCACTCCCGCTTTGAAGCGCAAGCTGATCCGAGGTGGTCGTTGCCTGAACGTACCCTCCGATATAATTCAACGCCGCCGTCGTACCGTTTGATGATTTCTGCAAATTGATCATCGTTTGAAGGTCGTTGTTGGTGTTTAATTGTTGTTCAACACCGGCAAACTGGACCAACTCCTGCGTAAACTGATTGGGATCGCTTGCGTTCGAGGGGTCCTGATGCTTTAACTGCGTCGTCAGAATATTGATAAACGTATTGAAATTGCTGCCGATTGCGCTCGCCGACGTGCTTTGAGCGAGCGCGTTGCTTGAACTCGTGCTGGCGCTGCTCGCCGCAGCCGCAGCGTTCGCCGCTTGATCCTTGGCTTGCTGAGCGAGATAAGCCTGAAATCCGGACGTGGATGTCGTAGCCGTTGCGCTTGTTGTCGCCATGATATTATTCCTCCTAGACCGTCACGTTCACACGACCGGGTGTTAGCACCCAGTTTTGAGCTGTTTCATCTTCCGGCAACGAAGCCGCATCGCCGCTGCCACCAAGGTTATCAGCGGTTCCGCCACCCGACGCCCCCTGATTTGCCGTCTGACTTGATCCACGATTGCCTTGCCCGCCGAGGCTGAAGTTCAAACTACCGGCGTCAGCATGCAGCCCAGCATCCTGCAAAACGCGTTCAAGGTTTTTGGCATCCTTCTGAAGCATATCCAGCGTTGCCGGATTGTTGGCTGTGACGGTGCCCCGAACACTGCCGTCATCGCTGATGCTCAACTTGATATTGATCTTGCCGAGTTCTTCGGGATGCAGTTGCAGGGTCATTTGATCGTTGCCTGCCTTAACATTACGGCTCAGCTGAAACATGACCTGCTCAACCGCAGTCGGAAGCGTAGCAGCACTGGAGTTTGGATTATGCAGGCTCGCCAACTGACTGGCGAAACCATAAGAACTAAGTCCCTTCGTGCCATCAGCGCTGACTGAAGCACCCGTGATCGAATTCAGATTGCCCGCATTACCGGATGAACCGTTGAGAAAACTATCGGCGTCAGAATTGGAATTAGCAAAATCAGGGAATGTGCCTTCCTTGGACGCCACTAGGGTCACGGCGGAAGGGTCGGAAGCCGATGCACTGGTCGATGCCGGAACAACTGGACTGAAATTTGCGTTTACCGCCGATGCAAAGAAATTATTCAGTTGGCTCAGTGGATCCGCAGACTTCACTGACGGCACATTGCCTGTATTATCTGTCAGCAATGTCGAGACTGTCGTTGGCGACTGAGATAAATCTGGTAAAGCTTGAGAAACGTTGACGGGCGCTGGATTTAAAACGGCATCCATCGGAGCATTCTTGTTGGCCGCAGACAAGGCCGTTTTCAGATTATCGAAAAGCGACTTCATATCCGCCAGAAATTGCGTGGGCGTATCCGCAGGCTGTTGTGCGTCAGGAGAAGCCGACAAAGAAGAAAGCAAATTCTGCGCCGAGGTCGCTTGCGTCGTTTGGCCTCCGTCCTTCGCCGTCGTCACATCAGGCAGAGCGCCAGAATTTTTCAGAACATCCCGCGCAAGCTGCAACAACTCCGCCAAAGCCTGATCAAACTGCTGCAACGACGGATCGGTCTGATTGGCCGCATTGGGTGTATTCGCTCCTGACGGGGATACGTTCTGCTGGTTGTTAACCTGATCGGACAAATTCGTTTGAGGCAAAGCCTGCGACGCGCCGTTCAAACCCGAATTTGCGACAGGGCCTCCGCTGGATTCTTGTTCACTTTGAACGGCTTTGCGTACGGTCTGCAGCAAAGCCTGTAATTGTGCGATCATGTCTGTCAGCGATTTGTCTTCGTTGCCCGTCTGGGAACCGGAATCCGTTTGCGGTGTAGCATCGACAGACGATTTTGTGGTTTCTCCCGAAGTCGCCGCATTGTCTCCGGTTTGATTTGAATATTGAACCTGAGGCTGCGATTGCGTCGGCGGCGTCGATGCTGTCGTGGAAGCTGCAGCCGCGCCAGTGTCACTGTCTGATGAAGAACTCTGGTTATCCTTGGAATTCCGACTTTGCGATTTATTGCTCCAGCCAAAACCTGAACTTTTGTTTGCCTGTATATTCGAGGTGACCTGCACAGGCGCTGTCGGTGTTTGGGCGGGTTGTGACGGCGGATTATACGAAACTGAACTATCGTTCGTCACTTTCGACGCTATCGGCTGAACTTTGGTCGGCGGCTGTGTTTGTGGCAGCTGCAACTGTTGCGATTGTTGTGGTTGTTGCGCTTGCTCAACTTTCAAAGCATGAATATCTGAAAGGATATTATCAAAAACGGCATTAAGCGACGCTCTCGAAGAAAGATTGCCGTTCAGAGAAGCCAGAAACTGAGCGGCCAAGCTAGGTGTCTGGGTTTCCGCCGAAGTGCCAGTAATAGAAGCATTGGTCATGACGATCGCTTTCAGACTCTACGGTTTACGGCTAACGATTTGCAGGTAGGGCTATAGGTGCCAAGCGCAAGTTTCGCCGTCATCGGGTTTGCGTAACCAATTTTGGGCAGTTTCTCTTGCCTGATGATGTCGATGACGGTCTGGGCAAGTTTCTGTCCTGCCAGAATCGCGCCGCGCAGGTAGTTCGCATTACGCTGCGCAACGGCACTTAATTTTTTAGCGTTTGCCCGGGCTGCCTGACGCAAATCGCTCGGCAAATCCTTCAAAAGATCAGGTTTCAAGGCAAAAATCTTGATACTGGTGCGATAATCAAGGGTTAAGCGCTGCTTGCGTTTCAAAAGCTCCTCATGCTTTTTTGTCTCACGCGCCTGAACCAGCTTTTCCTCTTCGATCATGATTGAAGCAAGCTCATCGGTGATCTCAATCATGCGCTTGATCGTTTTGACCAGCTGTTCCTTATCCATGTTCTCAAGTGAAGGAACGGATCTATTGATTGGCGGCATATTGTTCTCCGTTATGGGCTGACTGCTGAGCGCGGATCATCGCGTCTTTAATGGCTGGGCTGAGGTTCAGCGCGCCGCTGGCGGCCAAGGCTTTCCCGTATTCCTGCACCAGAAAACTGCGCATAACTTCCTCGCCGTGACCGCCCCCAAAAACAGGATCGACCTCGACGCTTTCAAACATGGGCTGCAACATCTGAGCCGCGAACATACCTTCAAAGTCCTTGGACGCCTTGTCGATCGCCGTGTTGGACATCGGTCGGCTAATTACGGACGGCAACGTCGCTTGAGTCATCGCCAAATCGTTGATATTTTGAATCGAACCGTCCATCACAGAAGCTCCAGATCGGCTTGCAAAGCGCCTGCAGCCTTGATCGACTGCAGGATCGAAATCATGTCGCGCGGCCCGATGCCAAGCGCATTCAGGCTTTGCACCAGCTCCTGTAACGTCACCCCCGTTTTAAGCATGGCAAGCTTGTTATCCTTGTTTTCGTCGATGTCGACACTCGAACGCTGGACAACGGTTGTCGTCCCGCCCTGAGAGAGCGGGCCGGGTTGCGATACTTGCGGCGTTTCGCTGATGCGGATCGTCAGATTGCCTTGGGCTATGGCGACCGTGCTGATATGCACATTTTCACCCATAACGATGACCCCGGATTGTTCGTCGATCACTACACGAGCAATATCGTCCGGTTGAACCGGCAATTGCTCGATTTCCGTCATCAAGCCAACCACGTCGCCGCGTTTGCCTTCGGGAATCTGCAAACGAACCGTCGCTGAATCAACCGCCGAAGCCACAGGCGATTTAAGGTATTTGTTGATCGAATCCGCCACACGCTTGGACGTCGTGAAATCCGGATTGCGCAAGGTCAAGCGCATGGACGTAAGATCGGCCAGATGAAAATTAATCTCGCGCTCAACAATCGCCCCATTGGCGATGCGTCCCGATGTCGGCACGCCGTGCGTAACGGACGAACCGCTTTGACCGGACGCGCTAAATCCCGATGTCACAGAACCTTGCGCCACGGCATAGACCTCGCCGTCCGCACCCTGCAAAGGTGTAACCAGCAAAACGCCGCCGCGAAGGCTTTTGGCATCGCCCATAGTGCCGAGCGTTACATCGATGCGCGCACCTTGCGCGGAAAAAGGAGGCAATGTCGCCGTGACCATGACGGCGGCAATATTGGCGGTTTTAATCGTGCTGAAATCACCGGTTTCGTTGATGCCCAACCGCTCCAACATGCCGATCAAGCTGCGTTCGGTGAAAGGCGAATTGGTCAACGTGTCGCCCGTGCCGTTCAGTCCGACGACGAGCCCGTACCCGACAAGCATATTGTCGCGCACGCCTTCGAAATTCACGACATCCTTGAGCCGCGAAGCAGCATGAGCCGCATGCAAGGGTGCGAGAACCAGAACCACCACGCCGATCACCGCCATGAGGAGGGAGAGACGGCAGGCGCGGTGACACTTCCTGCCTATCCGGTGGGGCAAAGAGAGTTGAGTTGCTTCTTGATTCAAAGACATGGCGATCCTGGTCCTCTGCGGACGATCAATGCGAACGCCATGCCAAAGGCGTTCAGCCTGAAGTATCAATCCAACGGCTTGAATCCTCTCAATTTTTTGGTATGCACTTTGTCAGCTTTTAAGGATACAATGCATCCTAAGGAAGAAATTGCCGAGAAGGTGGAGGTTCGAGGTTGGAGTTCATAAGGCAGCGAATAGCGATTGAAACAACAAACCTCCAGCCTCCCCGATCAACGAGGACGACGTGATTAGCAAAATCGAAGGACCAGGAAGCATCCGACCGCCACAGGCCATTAAGCGGGCGGGCAAAACGTCGGCTTCGAGCAGCGCTGGGTTTGCGAAGCATCTCGACGAAACCGGCGAAGCATCGGGCGCAAGCGGCGTCTCCACGACCAACGCCGTCAGCGGCATCATCGGCGTTCAGGAAGTTGACGATGCTCTGGCGCACGCCTCACGTGGGAAACTGAGAGCGCAGGATATTCTCGACCGGCTCGAAAACTTGCGCCTTGAACTTCTGAACGGACAGGTTTCCGTCGAAAAACTCCAGCAGCTCAGCCGCGTCGTCAGCAGCCGCAGGGGCGAGATTTCCGATCCTAATCTTCTCGGCGTCCTCGACGAAATCGACCTCCGCGCCAAAGTCGAACTGGCGAAGTACGCGAGCGGGGTTAACGTTTAGCCGAAGACTACTGTAATAAGAGCCTTGCCGCTGCTTCAGCATCACGGCTTGCTCCATCGGCGTGTGAATCGCGGCGTATAGGTTTTACGGAACCGTCGAATAAGATATCAGAGCTTGTTCACAAAGTTGCTAAACGCCTGAGCATGAGTGTTGAGGCGGTGAAGTGGATCATGGCCTCAGAGGTTTTTGGATCGTGCTCATAGTCTTTGGATAGACGACGATACCAGTTGAA
>CAIQVS010000129.1 GCA_903875345.1 uncultured Pseudomonadota bacterium
CGCTCTATCCCAATCTCCGGGTGCTGTGATTCTGGCGAATTACCTGACCAACGAATATGTGGATACGAGCGGTAGCACTGACGTTCCGATTAGTACGAATGTCGTGTTCAGTGGCAATCACATATCGAATGTGCCCGGCCCGGCATTCTTTATAGGCTCGGCGAGCAATGTTGTCGTGAGCAACAACACGATTACGAACGCCAATCAGCAGCAGGGTTTTTACGTCGGCACCGCCAGCACAGCTGGGTCAATTGTCATATCGCAAACGCATAACAGTGAGGTGTCGGGCAACACGTTCGCGGGGGAGACAACAGGCCCTGTGTCGATTGACCAACATTCGACGTCAAATATTACGGTACAGCAGGACGAAGCGCTGCCCTTTTTACAAAACTCTGTGGCGGGACATAGCGTTATGCCAATGAGCGGAAGAGCAAAGCGCGTATTAATGCAATCGCAGACTGTTCAACCAGCCAACGATCAATAAAACGCGAATTTAATTTTTTCTTTGAACCGTTGGGGCTTTGAAACGGGAGATTTTACTCGTCACGATCTTCGCTAAACCGCTTTTCGAGGTCGGAGAAGCGCGTGAACGGTCCGTCGAAGTGCAGCTCGACCGTGCCGATGGGACCGTGGCGTTGCTTGGCGATGACGACTTCGGCGATGTTGCGGATTTCTTCGCCGCGTTCCATCCAGCGTTGATGCCGCGTGTTGAACTTGCTTTCGTCCTCGTCTTGGCGGCGTGTCGGTTCGGCGCGGGCGTGATAATATTCCTCGCGATAGACAAACATCACCACGTCGGCGTCTTGCTCGATCGAACCGGATTCCCGCAAGTCTGCCAGCTGAGGCCGTTTGTCCTCGCGCATTTCGACGGCGCGGGACAGCTGCGACAGAGCGAGAACCGGAATTTCCAGTTCCTTCGCCAGAGCCTTGAGGTTGCGCGTGATCTCGGAAACCTCCTGCACGCGATTGTCGTCGCGCCGCGAGGTTCCGTGCAGCAATTGCAGGTAGTCGATGACGATCACGCCCAGATGCGGCACGGTGCGTTTCAAGCGGCGCGCGCGGGTGCGCAGTCCCGCAACAGACAGGCCCGGCGTGTCGTCGATGTAAAGTGGCGCGCGCGATAACGTCTTGGCGGCTTCGAGAAATTTGGTGAAATCGTCGGTCTTGATCTCGCCGCGCCGGATTTTATCAGACGGCACGCTGGCATGCTCGCCAAGCAGACGCGTCGCCAGCTGTTCGCTCGACATTTCGAGGGAGAAGAACGCGACGGCGGAGCCTTCCTTGCCTTCGCGTTCGCCCCACGCGCGCGCGGCGTTGAAAGCGATGTTGGTCGCGAGCGCGGTTTTCCCCATCGAAGGCCGTCCGGCGAGAATGATGAGATCGGATTTCTGCAACCCGCCAAGCTTGCGGTCGAGATCGCGCAAGCCTGTCGTCACGCCCGTCACATGGCTGTCGCGCTTGTGCGCTTCCTCGGCCATTTTGAGCGAAACCACCAGCGCCTTTTCCAGCTTGACGAAACCGCGATCCAGCTCGCCGGTCTTGGCCAGCTCGAACAGCCGCTGCTCGGTGCCTTCGATCTGGCGTACGGCAGGCAAATCAAGATCGTGACGATAGGCTTCGTTGACGACATCCTCGCCGAGCGTGATCAGCTGCCGTCGCAGATAGAGGTCGTGAATCAGGCGGGCGTAATCCTCGACATTAATGATCGAGATGATGCTGGCGGCGAGGTCGCCGAGATATTGCGCCCCGCCCAAGGGCGCCAACGCCGGATCGCTGTCGAACAAACCGCGCAAGGTTTTCGGATCGGCGATTTGGCCGCGATTGATCAGCGTCGAAATCGCTTCGTAAATCCGCCCGTGTACGGGGTCGTAGAAATCCTCCGGCTGCAAAATTTCGCCGATGCGTTCGTAGGCGACATTGTTGACAAGTACCGAGCCGAGCAGCGCCTGTTCGGCTTCGATATTGTGCGGCGGCGTGCGAACGGCAACGGCGTTGTCGCCATTGGTCAGTGCGCGGAGCGCGGGAAAGTTGGTGACGACTTCAGACATCCAGTGATGCTAGCAGAGTCTTTTCCGGAATGTGTAGCCGATAACAAACGTGTGGATTATGGGGATAAGAATCCATCGTTACCACAGTTGGATTTCGTAGTTTTTTTCGTTTTCAGCGGCTTCTTTTTCCTCAACCGTCAGCGTGACTTTCGGGGCGTCTTTTCCGACGAACCTTTTGATCAGTGCGCCGATAAAGAACAGAAAGGCTAAGTCAACCAATAGCACGATAAGACAAAGCAAGATATTTGACATCACAACCTTTGCGTGTTGTTTGTGTTGCAGCTATCGCAAAGATTGCATGAAAAATGAATTCAGAAAAACTGTTTAATGGCGAATAACATATTGCTGTATGTCGTTTTTACATTTTTTTTTCCGCTCCTAGCGGAAAGTCGGATGAGAAAATTTCTCAAGTTCTGTTTTGACATTTGCTACTACAGTCCCCCAATCCCCCGGCTTCGGTTGGCGGAAGAGGCGCATGTTCGGGTACCACGGCGTGTCCTCGCGGTTGTGCAGCCAGCGCCAGCAATTATCATAGCGGTTTAGCAGCCAGACCGGCTTGCCGAGCGCGGCGGCAAGATGAGCAGGGGCGGTATCGACGCTGATGAGCAGATCGAGATTCATCATCAGCGCCGCCGTATCGCTGAAATCGTTGCAATGTTCCATCAGGTCGATCAGGCCAAAGCGTTGCGGCGCGGGCGGTCCGTTTTTTTGCAGGCTGATAAACTGCGCGTTCGGAACGTTCATAAGCGGCGCGAGCAATTCCGGATTGATCGAGCGGCGCCGGTTGGTCGCGGCCAGATCGAAGGAATGCAGTCGTGGGCTGCCTTCCCATGCGAGGCCTATGCGCAAGGTGCTTACGGCGGTTCTTGGCAAGCGATCCCGCCATAGCGCAATATTCGGTTTCTCCGCCGCCAGATAGGGCAGGGTGGCCGGAATGTCGCGCAGTTCCGTTCCAAACGCCAAAGGCAGATTCAGCGTCGGGCAATGAGTATCGAAATCCGGCAACGGATCGCCGCGAGTGACAATCATGTCCACGCCCTTCAGCGAGCGCATCAATCGCGCCAAAGGTTGCTGTACTTCAAGAATTACCCGCAATCCGCGCGCTGCGGCCAGAGGCGCATAGCGGCAGAATTGCAGCGTGTCGCCGAAACCCTGCTCGGCGTGAATCAACAATGTTTTGCCTTTATCGGCTTCGCCTTGCCACAGCGGTTGACTGAAAGGCCGTCGCGCGCCCTCCATTTGATAACTTTCCCAACGCGATTCATTGGCGGCGAAACCCTCCGGCAAGTGTCCCGCTGCCAACAAAGTCAGCGCGAGGTTGTGCCGATGCTCCGGCGTGTTTCGTTGCGCGTCCACCTGACGGCAAAGCCGCACGGCTTCTTCCATCTCGCCCTTGTCTTTCAGCGCGTTGGAGAGGTTGCTTAATGCCTCCGGATAATCGCGACGCAAGGCAAGCGCGCGGCGATAGAGCGCTTCGGTATCCTCGTCGTTACCTTGCATGTAAATGACGTTGCCAAGATTGTTCAGCGCTTCGGGGTAGTCGGGATGCAGGTCGATGGCGCGGCGGAATTCATCTTCGGCTTTGTTCAACAGGCCGATGACGACAAAGCAGGAGCCGAGATTGTTATGCAGCACGGCATCGTTCGGTCTGATCAACAGAGCGCTCAGGAAACAGGCTATGGCTTCCTTGATTTGTCCGCTGGCTTTGAGCAGATTCCCGAGGTTGTTTAACGTGTCCACATGATCGGGATTAACGGCAATCGCTTGACGGAAAGCCTGTAGAGCCTCGGCGGATTGGCCAGTGTCGCGCAGCGCGTTGCCAAGCACATAAAACGCTTCAGCATGATGGGGATCAAGCGCAATGACAGCGCGAAAATCCCGAATGGCTTCGAGCGGTTTGCCGAGCATCAGCAGGGCTATGCCATGATGATAATGAATACTGGCATCGTCGGAGCGCAGAGCCAGAGCTTGCGCCAGAGTTTTTTCCGCTTCGACCGGTAGGCCAAGCTGCAATTCGATCAACCCCAGTAGAGCGAGGCATTGCGCATCGTCGGGTGCGGACTGAAGCTTTGTTGCGCACTCGGCGCGAGCCTGTTCCAAGCGCTCGCGCTGTGTTTCAGGCGAGAATTTTTCTGGGGATTGGAGGGTATTCAACATACGGGAACCTAGGATGAGATGGGGATTATATGCTCAGACTCGATGAAAAGCTGAAAAGGATTTCGTCATACTGGCCTGAGCATGAATGACCTCCGTTTTTTCGGCTTGTCGTGGATGCCAAGCGTATCATGCCGTAACTTGTTCACCATGTAAGCCTTCATGCTTTCGGCCTTTATAGAAAGAACGCGCCTAATGGCCTGACTTCATTATCTTTTTGGTTCAAGTTGCAATGGCAGGATTGTTTACTATATGTTCATTCGGGTCGTTCATCATGATTGTTTACAAAATTAGTGAAGCGACATGATTTGATATGATCGTACGGAGCCCCTGAAAGGCGGGAATCTTGAATAATATCGGCAAAAACATAGCGCTTCTTATCATCATCGGCCTGTTGCTGGCTGTCCTGTTCAACATGTTTCAGGGACCGGCCAATGTGGCGGCGCAGGGAACTATGCCTTTCAGCGAGTTTATGGCGCGGGTGAACGAAGGCAAAGTGGCCGACGTATCAATGCGGGGGCGCGTCTTGTCAGGGCATCTGACGGAAGGCGGCGTAGGATTCTCGACCTATGCGCCGGAGGACGCCAGCGTCAGCGACAAGCTGCTCGCCAAGAACATCAAGGTGGTCGTGCAACCGGAGGAACGCGAATCGTTTCTGGTCGGGCTCGTAATGAATTTGCTTCCGGTCATTCTGATGGGGGTGGTGTGGTTTTTGATATACCGCCAGATGCAGGGTGGCGGCGGCAAGGTCATGGGCTTTGGTCGCAGCCGCGCGCGCATGCTGACCGAGAAAACCGGCAAGGTGGTCTTTGAAGATGTCGCGGGCGTCGATGAAGCCAAGCAGGAATTGCAGGAAGTCGTCGATTTCCTGAAAGACCCGCAGAAATTCCAGAAGCTCGGCGGCAAGATTCCGAAAGGCGTGTTGCTGGTGGGGCCTCCCGGCACAGGTAAGACGCTGATTGCCCGCGCCGTTGCGGGTGAAGCGAACGTGCCGTTCTTCACGATCTCCGGTTCGGACTGTGTCGAGATGTTCGTCGGCGTCGGCGCGTCGCGTGTGCGCGACATGTTTGAGCAGGGCAAAAAACATGCGCCCTGTATTATCTTCATCGACGAAATCGACGCGGTCGGTCGCCATCGCGGAGCGGGACTCGGCGGCGGCAACGACGAACGCGAGCAGACTTTGAACCAGTTGCTGGTCGAGATGGACGGCTTTGAGGCGAACGAGGGCGTAATCCTGATCGCCGCGACCAACCGTCCCGATGTTCTCGATCCAGCCTTGCTGCGTCCGGGGCGTTTCGACCGTCAGGTCGTCGTGCCTAATCCCGACATTCTGGGGCGCGAGAAAATCCTTAAGGTGCATATGCGCAAAGTGCCGTTGGCGACGGATGTGGACGCCCGTGTGATCGCGCGTGGCACGCCCGGATTCTCCGGCGCCGATCTCGCCAATCTGGTCAACGAAGCGGCCTTGATGGCGGCGCGTGTCAACAAAACCGCTGTCGGCATGGATGAATTCGAACGCGCCAAGGACAAGGTGATGATGGGCGCGGAACGCAAGTCGATGGTTATGACCGACAAGGAAAAGGAATTGACCGCCTATCACGAGGCCGGACATGCGCTGATTATTCTCAACGTGCCTCAGGCCGATCCGCTGCACAAGGTAACGATCATTCCGCGCGGACGTGCGCTCGGCGTGACGTTCAGCCTGCCGGAACGCGACAAATATTCAGTGACCAAAACCGAATTGGAATCCCGTCTTGCGATTGCTTTCGGCGGTCGCGTCGCCGAGGAAATGATCTTCGGACCCGAAAATGTGACGACCGGAGCCAGCAGCGATATCTCCAGCGCGACCAACATCGCCCGCCGCATGGTGACCGAAGCCGGAATGTCGGACAAGCTTGGCCGCGTGCGCTACGTCGCCAATGAACAGGAAGTGTTCCTCGGCCATTCCGTGACGCAGCAAAAGAACGTCTCCGAAGCGACTGCCGAGATCATTGATCAGGAAGTCCGTCGTTTGATCGAGCAGGCTGAGACCCACGCGCGTGATATTCTCAAGGCGCATACCGATGATCTGCATAATCTTGCCAAAGCGCTGCTCGAATACGAAACGCTGACGGGCGACGAGGTTCAAGCCTTGCTGCGTGGCGAGAAGATCGTCCGCGCCGAGGGCGGGGATCAGCCGCCAGCCGCCAAAGTTGCCACACCCGGTAAGCGTTCCTCCGTGCCGACGACATCGGACGGCGATGGCTCTCTGGTCCCTGCCCCGCAAGCGACGAGGACGTTGACGGTGTAACTCATTCAAGAAATACAGCTTTTATTGTGAAAGTAATTGCGTTGTTGACGTGTATTGTGTGCGCGAATTAGCCTCACACAAATTGTCAGCCTGTTAATTTTTACCGGGAGATCATTATGCAATTGCCGACACGTGCGCAAGTCATGGAAACATTTTCAGATGCCGAAAAGGCACGTGCAGCGGCGCTGACGTCAGGTGAAAAAATTTCCTATTTTACAACGAGTGCGTGTTTGCTTGCTTTACCTTTTGTTTCGCTGCCAAGCCTTCCGGCGGGTAGTCTGGCACACAGGGCTGTGGATGGCGCTTTTTATGTTGGGCTTGGATTAATCGTAGGAGAATCCAGATTGAGGGCATATGCAGAAAAGCATAAATTCTTTTCTGGTATTTGTGATGAGGCGTCACATGCTGCGCCTTGGTTATTGGTTACATCATGTGCCGTTGCTTCTCCTCACGCCACGACACAATTGTTGGCCGGGTTGACGGCGGCAGGGCTTGTCGGCGGACTTGTTGTTGGCGCTCCGACTAATAGTGCTGCAGACCAAGAGGCGATGTTTGAACTTCGTGATTGGCGTCCTAAACCATTGGATTGTGCTCAAAGCTTTCGAAGGGGGATAATTATTGGGGCTTGGCACGGCAATGTTTTGAGACAATCTGGCGCAGGGATAATTGCTCTCGGTGTTGTGGCGCGAGGGTTGTTTGATGCGACAAAGAGAAGGCTGGTTCGTAATCAAGCGAATGGTAATGACAGCAACACCACACATTCGGAATGTGTACCGGTTGTTACGCGTCCCGCTGATAACCCCGCCACGCCGACTCCGCCGACAGCGACGGTCTGACTAAATTAACCCAAGCTATGGGCTTATCCCATTGAAAAAAGAGTCATTCCGGCGAAAGCCGGAATCCAGCGCCCCCACTTTCTTAAGGGGGCGCTTGATGCGAAGCATCAAAACGCCGCAAGAAAGCGCTTACGGCGTTTTGCCGCTTCGCGGCAAAGGACGCTGATGAAAGCGCGTCCTTGGATTCCGGCTTTCGCCGGTATGACACATGTTTTTTATGATTCCCGTTACACTCAAACCCGTAGCTCGAGTTAAATCAAAACAACGCGCTGTCTGATTTTGTTTCTGGGCGCAGGCGGCCTTTGTCGAAGACGTTTTGCATGCCGAAATTCTTGAAATTCTCGACATTCATCAGCAGCTCGTCGGCGCGGTTCTGTTGGCTTTCGACGAGGTTGAACAGGATGTCCAGATAGCGTGTTTCGTCGGCGCCGCCATGCAGACGGAACGCGCGGCGGCGTAATCCTTGCTGTGCCAGAAACAGGACGGCTTCCGCGACTTCCCATATCGGTTTGCCGCGAACCTTGGTTTTAAAGCCGAGCTTCGGCACATCGGCTTTCATTTGCTGGCGGTCTTCCTCGTTCCATGCCTTGATCATCTGCGCGGCGGCATCGCAGGCGATGTCGTCATAAAGAAGACCAACCCAAAAGCTCGGCAAGGCCAGCAGCATCGGCGCATCGCCGGAATCCGCGCCGCGCATTTCCAGAACTTTTTTCAGGCGCACATCGGGAAACAAAGTCGTCAGGTGATTGGTCCAATCGCTGATGACCGGAGTTTGACCGGGCATCGCGGGCAGCTTGCCCTGCATAAAATCGCGGAAGCTTTGTCCGTAGCAATCGATATAACGCCCGTCGCGATAGACAAACTGCATCGGCACGTCGAGCGCGTAGTCGGTATAGCGTTCAAAGCCGAAGCTTTTCTCAAAGACAAATGGCGGCGCGCTGCAGCGGGTTTTATCGACGTCCGTCCACACATGCATGCGGTAGCTGTCATAACCGTTCGGTTGCCCTTCGGTGAATGGCGACGAAGCGAACAGCAGCGTGGCGATCGGCTGCAACGCTAGACCGACGCGGAATTTCTTCACCATATCCGCTTCGTTGGCGTAATCGAGATTCACCTGCACCGTGCAGGTGCGCAGCATCATATCATGCCCCATCGTTCCGTATTCGGGCATGTGCTTGTATTGAATGCGATAGCGTTCCTTCGGTACGAGCGGAAGGTCTTCGCGCCGCGCGGTCGGATGGAATCCCATGCCGAGAAAGCCGATATGGAGCCGCTCGCCGATTTCGTTAATTTCGATCAGATGCTGGTCGTGTTCAGCAGCGATTTCGTGCAACGTCGCCAAAGGCGCTCCCGCCAGCTCGACCTGACCGCCGGGTTCGAACGTGATGGCACTCGCGCCACGCGTCAGCCCGATGATGTTGTCGTCTTCCATGATGGGCTGCCAGCCGAAATCCTTCATCGCCAGCAGGAAATCGCGCAAGCCGTCTGGCTCATCGTAGGATACCGGCTTCAGCGTGTTGAACCGGTAAGGAAATTTTTCATATTCGCAGCCGATCAGCCAATCCTGTTTCGGTTTTGCCGCATTGGCAAAGTAATCGACGAGCTGCTGCCGCGATTCGATGGGGGTCAGGGATTGGTTGGCGAGGATCGACATCCCAATCAGTTATCAGGACTTTTGGAAGAAGTCCAATCCCCGCAAATTGCCTGCCAGACGCTAAGCGCGGCGATGGCCGCCGTGTCGGCTCTGAGGATGCGTTGTCCCAGACGCACGAAAAGCGCTTGCGGCAAGCGCCGGATGGCGTCCAGTTCCTCGGCGGTCAAGCCGCCTTCGGGGCCCGTTAAAATAGCGGCCTTGGTGGATTCGGTGGTTGTCTGTCGGGCAAGACTGGCGCGGATGGTGTCGGCTTCGCCCCATTCGGCGCAGACGATCAGAAGCCTGTCCTTCGGCCACTCGGCAAGCAGAGCCGTCAACGTCTGCGGCGCGGCGATGTCGGGAACCGACAGGCGTTCGGATTGCTCCGCCGATTCCGTCGCTATGGCGCGGCAACGTTCGCCGTTAACCTCACGCAGTTGCGTTCGTGCCGTCAGAATTGGCTGGATGCGCGAGACTCCAAGCTCGGTCGCTTTTTCGATCATGTAATCGAAATGCGCTTTCTTGATCGGCGAAGGGCAGAGCCACAGGTCGCGCTCCGGTTTCGGCTCGCGCCGTTGCTTTTCAAGGCGAATAATGACGCCGCGCTTTCCGGATTTGCCAAACACGCCTTGCCATTCGCCGTCTTTGGCGTTGAACAGGCGGATAATGTCGCCGTCTTTCTGGCGCATAACGTGCAAGAGGTAATGCGCTTGCTCGTCGCCAAGTTCAATCGACGCGCCCTGCGACAGGCTATCGGCGTTGTACAGGCGTGGCGTGGTGTGGATGGACATAATGAGCAGATGTTAGTTTGGTTTCGCGGCAATGCTGAATGTGACATCGACCGCATGCTTGACAAGATCGTCGCTTGACCATTGTCCGGTGCCGATATGGTAGTCGGCGCGA
Source organism: uncultured Pseudomonadota bacterium (assembly GCA_903875345.1). Taxonomy (GTDB): domain Bacteria; phylum Pseudomonadota; class Alphaproteobacteria; order UBA9219; family UBA9219; genus CAIQVS01. The sequence continues at coordinate 9,865 of CAIQVS010000129.1, forward strand.
TGGAGGACGATCTTGCCTTCGGCGCGCCAGTGATCGCCCTCCGGTTTCAGGCAAAATGGCAACGACACGGATTTGGCGACGCCTTTGATCATTAACGTTCCGTTGGCGCTATAGCAGCCGCAGTTTCCGTGCAGGTCTGTGCCATCGCAGCTGGCGCCAATGTCAGTCGAAACAAACGTCGCTTGAGGAAAATTTCTGGTGTCGAACCAGTCGCTCTGAGGCAGGTAGGCGTCGCGCTCACCGTTACCTGCCGTGACGCTGGCGATGTCTATTATCGCGGTGATTTTGCCGGTTGTGGGATGTTCAGGATCGAAATCGATGCCGGTCTTGAAGGATTTGAACTCGCCGTTGAAGGTCGCGCCGCTCTGTGTAGCGATAAAGCCGAGTTTGCTTTGCGTATAGTCAACCGTCCAGTCCTTGGCGTGGGCGGGGCTGGCGCTTATTGCCAAAGCGAACAACGCCATGCCAAGAGCGCGCGGACCGCCGAAGCGTTTGAGAATTCCACCAAGGACTTTGGGTGCCATGCGTAGCAGAACATTGTCGCGGCTAATGACGTGATGCTTCAGCGCCGCACCGACATGCAGCGCGAGTAACGCAACGATCAAATAAGCCAAAAATCCGTGCGCGTTGCTAAACACGTGATTAATCTCCTGCTTGTTCTCAAGCGTGGGCAGGATCGGCAAATGCGGCCACGGAATAACGCCGTAAAGCATCGTTGGGATGTTGTATCTGGAGGTTGAAACGATCGCCCAGCCTGTCATCGGCATGATGATAAGGAGCGCATAGAACAGCCAGTGTACGCCATGTGCCGCGTATTTCTCCCAAGCTTTGAGTGTATCGGGCAGGGGCGGCACGGTATGAGTCAATCGCCAGACGAGGCGAAAAACACTCAGCAGCAAAATCGTGATGCCGATGGATTTATGCCACTGGAACAAAGGAAACTTTAGCGGATCGTCTTTTGGCATATCCGACATGATCCAGCCGCAAGCCAGCATTCCGATGATCGCGAACGCCGTCAGCCAATGCATAAAAACCGCAACGGCATTATAGCGATCAGCGTGCGGTGTCATGCGGGTCACTCGCTTTTGTCGAATTCGGTTTCGATGGAAAGAGTCACATCGTCTCCGATCATCGGCAGCAGGTTGCTGATGCCGAAATCGGCGCGACGGAACTTACCTGTGGCGCTGAAGCCTATCACCTGCTTCTCGGTGAACGGATGCGCGCCGCTGCCGACAAAAGTCGCGTCGAGCGTGATGCTGTGAGTTTGTCCCTTCAGGGTCAGGTCGCCGGTGATTTTCCCTGTCGTCGCGCTTGTCAGATCGATTTTCGTCACATGAAAGGTCGCGCGTGGAAATTTGATGACGTCAAACCATTTGTCGCCGCGCAATTCCTCCTCCAGCTTGACGTTGTTGGTGTCGATGCTGTTCGGATAGATCGTGACGTCGAGCGCGCTTTTGTCGGGGTTGGCGCTGTTAAAATCGAGCGTGCCTTCGGCTTTGTCGAAACGCCCGGTATAATGCGAAAACCCCAGATGATCGATCTTGAAAGTCACGCTCGTATGGTCGGGGTCGATCAGGTAGGAGCCGGAGATTGCCGTTTTCGGATCGCTGTCGGCATAGGCCGGAGCCGCGAAAGCGACGGCCAACAGAAACAGCACAACAAGAAGGGTCTCGGAATGCCGCATAGGATGTCCTCATATCAAAACAGAGCGTTACGAATCTGGCTCTACATTAAGAGTCTGCGCTGTGTTTGCAAGGGGTTTGCCCGACTTTGAATATGAGGTTTGACCTTGTGAAACTTACGAATTCTGTCACAATCTCCGGTCACTAATCAATTCAGCCATATCCAGCGGGTGCGCCTGCATGCCCAACAATCCCAAGCTCAGCCGGTACGTTATTCCGGACATGCCGAACGCCGATGAGCTGTTGCCTTATCTGCGTCAGATCGACGGCCATCTTTGGTACACCAATTTTGGCCCGCTGGTCAGCGCGTTCGAGGGCAGGTTGACGCAGCATCTTTCGGCGTTGGAGGGTGACGCCTCTCAAACCCCGATCCTGCTGACGGCGCTGATGACCTGTTATCATGCCTTGCAAATCGGGTTGCAGATTATGCATTTGCCTCTGGCGGCCAACGTGCTGGTTCCGGCGGTGACGTTTCCGGCCTGTCCTTTGGCAGTTCAGCACGCCGGAGCTAAGCCTGTTTTCGCCGATATTGATCCTGAAACGTGGCAACTGACGCCAGCCACAGCGCGCGCGATTTGCGCCAAAATGCCTATTCATGCCGTGATGCCGGTCGCGGTCTATGGCGTGCCTGTTCCCGTCGGAGAGTGGGACAGGTTTATGACGGATACCGGCATTCCGGTTATTATCGATGCCGCCGCCGCGTTTGAGCAACAGGCCATTCCACAAACCTGCATGCTGGCGCACAGCTTCCATGCCACCAAGCCTTTTGGCATCGGAGAAGGCGGAATTTTGGTTGCGCGTCGTCGCGACTGGATCGACGAGGCGCGTTGCGTCTCGAATTTCGGCACGGTCAACCGTATCTCGGTGCGTGACGGCGGTAACGCGAAGATGAACGAATATTCGGCAGCCGTCGGGCTGGCGCAACTCGACAGGTGGTCGGGGGTCAAGCAACGGCGGCGGGATATTTTCCAACAGTATCAGCAAGCTTTGGAAGACTCCGGCTTGGATATCGATTTTCAGATCGGCGTAGATAAAATCACCGTTAGCGCGCTGATGCTACGCTCCGCCGGACATTCGGCGGACGCGGTTGTAAGTGAATTGGTGGCGAACGGCGTCGCGGCGCACCGTATGTATCTGCCGCCGTTGTATCGGCATTCATATTTTGCAGGTAGTCCTGTCGCTGGCACGGAAGGTCGGATTCTCGCTGGGGGCTCTGCGCCTGAGCAAAAGGCCGCGCTGATGGTCAACAGCGAAAGCATGCAGCAATCCGTTTTCGGTTTGCCCTTCCACGCTTTCCTGAGCCCCGACGACATCACCGAGATCGTCGGCCATCTGTCGCGGATTCTGGACCGACCTGTCGTTAGAACGGCGAAAGCCTGAAGAAGATGGAATCAATCGACACGATTGTGATTGGGGCAGGGGTCGTAGGGCTTGCGACGGCGCGCGAACTCGCGCAGCGCGGGCATGAAGTGCTAATTATCGAATCCGAAAACGCAATCGGCACGGTGACGACGGCGCGCAACAGCGGGGTCATTCACGCCGGAATTTACTACAAGCCCGGCAGCATGAAGGCTCGCGTTTGCGTCGAAGGGCGCAAACGGCTTTACGCCTACGCCGCCGAGCGCGGCATTCCCCATAAACGTTGCGGCAAGATCATCGTGGCGACGGCGGAGGATCAGCTGGAAAAACTGGCTCAGCTGAAATTGTTAGGCGAACAAAACGGCGTAGCGGGTTTGCGACTTTTGACCGTCGATGAAGTGCGTGCGATGGAGCCGGAGGTTTTTTGCGTTGCGGCGGTTCATTCGCCTGAAACCGGCATCATCGATGTTCACGCTTATATCCTCGCATTGTTGGGCGATGCCGAAGCGGCAGGAGCGACGCTCGCGTTGCAATCCCCCGTTCTTGGCGGCGAGATCGTCGAAGATGGTTTTGTCCTTAATGTCGGCGGCGCGTCTCCGATGCGGATCGGATGCAAACATCTGATCAATGCGGCGGGGCTTGGCGCGCAAGAATTTGCCCATGGTTTGAAGGGGCTCGATCCTGCGACTATCCCGCCCTTGATTTTCGGCAAGGGCAGCTATTTTTCGATGACCGGAAAACCGCCATTCAGCATGTTGATCTATCCGATGCCGGGTATCGGTTCGCTTGGGCTGCATGCGACGTGCGATCTCACCGGACGCGTGCGGTTTGGTCCCGACATCGAATGGGTCGATAAAATCGATTATCAAGTCAATTCCGAACGTATCCCGTTATTTGAAAATGCCATACGAAACTATTGGCCGAAGATGCCGCACGGCGTGTTGCAGCCGGATTATGCAGGGGTGCGTCCCAAGATCGCGCGCGCCAGCCCTTATGACACCGATTTTGTCATTCAGACTCCTTGCGAGCACCATGTGCCGGGGTTGATCAATCTTTACGGGATTGAATCGCCGGGATTGACTTCGTCGCTGGCGCTGGCTGAGGATGTCGTCGAACGTATGGACGGAGGGGATTGATACGATGAAACCAACGCCCGATAATTTTCCTACGGCTTCTTTTCATGAATGCGCAGACATAATTAAACGGATCATGCCTGTTCCGCCTTTTGTCGTGCAAATCGGCGCGATGGACGGCGTGCGCTTTGACCTGCTGCATCCGCATTTGATTGAGGGTGGGTGGCGTGGTGTGTTGGCCGAGCCTTTACCGGATATGTTCGAAAGGCTGCGTGAAACCTATGCCGAGCATCCGGAATTGACGCTCGCCAACTGTGCAATTGCCGATTACGACGGGACATTAACGCTAGAGCGGATCAAACCGGAGATCGTAGCATCAGGGCTTATCCGTGAGGAAGCGCTCGGTATGGCCAGCGCTTTTAAGGACGATAGGTTTAGAAAAGAGATTATAGCCTCGGGACATTATCCCGACGCGGCAAATGATTATGTGGAATCTGTTGATGTCGCGTGCCTGACCTTGCCGCATTTTCTGGAGCAACACGGCATCACCGAAATCCACGTGATGATGATTGATACTGAAGGCGCGGATTGGATGATTGCCCGGCAGCTTGATTTGGACCGTTTCCGGCCAAGCTTGGTTTGTCTCGAATATCATCATTTGTCGGGCGATGACATGCGCGATTGCTGCGCCAAGTTTCTTAAACACGGCTATCAATTCGCGCTGTGTCAGGAAGATAACGAGAATTTGTTGTTCTATCTTGGGCGCTGAGTGTGCTGTGATCTGATTTCGACGTATTTGCGCGGATATAGAACCCTTTAGAAATTTGTCTAAAAGTTTATATGTTATTGAAATATAAATGAATTTTAACGTGTCGGGTGTATTCTGCTACAACCTGAGCATGCGGTCTTGTCGGTTCGCATTGTCTCGTTGGTGTTGTGGGAGTGCTCGATATGACCATACAAAAAACAGGCGTTGAGCTGCATGCCACACATAATTCGCTTTCCAACGATGCCAACCAAAATCCTTTGAACACAGATACATCCTCGGATGTTTCCACAGACGCGGGATTACCTTTCGGCAATAATTTTGCCGTCGCAGCGCCCGTGATGGCGCATGACGCCGCCGCTGTCAGCGCGACCGCTGCGCCGGTTGAAGCGTCCTTGCCGTTAATGCCTCTGTTGTTCGCAAGTTCGACAACTTCAGGTGCTGGGTCAACGCAGACAACGACCTTCGGCAGCGCGCCTACCTTCGGAACGACAACGGTCATGGGAGCGAGCGCGAATTGGGTTTCATCTTTAACGAACGCGAACATTAAGGCCTATATTACGGCGGATGTCGCGGATGGGACGATCTCCTATGGGGAAATGTTGACCATCCTTAATACCGTTGACGCCGCTGGCGCTGTGACCTCGAGCGAATTCAAAGATCTGCAAACGATTGCGGCGAACCTGAACAACGGACTCTCGACTTCGTCCTACGTCGCTAACATTACCGATAGCCTTGTTTTCGGCAATTTGGCGAACGCCTATTGGAACGGCGGAACGCAAACGCTTAATCCTCTGGGTAATCTTGCTATCGGTACTACGACAACGCAGTTGAGCGAATTGATAGGAAAGTGGTTCCTCGGCACGGATCTGCCCGGAAGCTGTGCTGGGGGCGTTACGTATGTCAATCAGACTGGAAACCTATTTGGATCCTCCGGCGTGCCGGTTATTACGGATGTCAATCAAGGCGGTCTCGGCGATTGCTATCTCGATGCAAGCATGGCCGAGGTCGCCCTTATGCAGCCTTCGGCGATTCAATCGATGTTCCAGTCTGACGGCAACGGCATTTATGGCGTTCGCTTCTATGTCGACGGCGTCGCTACGTGGGTCACCGTCAATTCCGCTTTGCCTGAAGTCAATGGCAAGCTGATATATTCCACAGGGCCGGATCTCTGGGCGGCTCTGTACGAAAAAGCCTACGCCGAGTTTAATGCTACGGGCTTACGGCCAAATCCGATTGTTGACGTCGATCCCATCCAAAATTCCTACAAGTATATTCAGGGCGGCACGTCCAGTCCGATCACCAATATGACCGACAAGGTTATGAGTTCTTATTATATTCCCTATGCCGTTTTATATCCTTCCCAATACAACATTCAGGGCAGCCTGCAGCAAATGATGATCAATGCGTTGAAGCAGGGGAACGAGGTTTTCCTTGGTTCCGAGACCAACGCAACCGACAAGAACGGAATGACGACGTTTGTAGCTAACCACGCCTATTCCGTTACCGGTTATGACAGCGCCACCGGTAATTTTATATTTCGTAATCCGTGGGGAACTGCGGCGGGTCAAACATGGCTTACGACCTTTGAGGCCAGCTTCGCCGAACTCAACAAAGACGGCGACTATGTCGATATCGCCAGCAGCACGGCTACGCCAACCCCCGCCGCAACGGCGATCGCTGGCGTGGAGACAACACATTGCGGTGAATTTATAGGTTTGGGACAGTCCGTTACACTTATACTCGTAATGGGCTCGCCCGCGTTTGTGACTGGTGCGCCGACGCTGACACTCAACGACGGTGGCACGGCGACTTATGTCAGCGGATCGGGAACCAATAATCTCATCTTCACCTATACGGTCGGCGCGGGACAAAGCACACCCGATACTTATCTCGCGGCGACGGCCATTAATTATGCGAACGGCGCGGCGATTACCACCGCGTCAGGCGCGGCCATTAATCCGTCTTTTGCCGGACTTAAGCAATATGGGCCGCAGGTCAGCACCATCATTCCGAATGCTCCGGTTATTGCCAGCGATAGCGTCAACGGCAATGTCGTGACATTAACCGGCACGGCCTTGGCGTACGGTACGGTGACTGTGTATGACGGATCTACCAAGCTGGGAACGGCGTCGGTAAACAGCAGCGGCGCATGGAGTTATACGACGGGCGCTTTGGCGAACGGCGTGAACGCCTTCACCGCCACGGTGGCGGATTCCACCTTTGGCAATGTCAGCGCCGCCTCGAAAGTTTTCAACCAGACGATTTCCTATGCCATGGCGGCGCCGAGGATCACCAGCGATAGCGTCACAGGCAATGTCGTGACCCTTATCGGGACGGCAGCGGCCAACAGCACGGTTGCCGTGTTCGACGGCTCCAACAAGCTGGGAACGACAATCGCAAACAGCAGCGGCGTATGGAGCTACAAGACGGGGAATTTGGCGAACGGCGTGAACGCCTTTAAAGCGACGGCGACCGATCAATTCGGCAACGTCAGTACGGCTTCGACCGTGTTCAACCAAACAATCTCTTATACGCCGCCGACTGTCGTGTCCGTTGCTGCGACCGGAACCGGCATCAGCGGCGCTAAAGGCAACCTGAACGCTGGCCATACCATCACGCTCATGCTTACGATGAGTACCGCCGTAAGTGTGACGGGAGCGCCGACCTTGACGCTCAACGATGGGGGCACGGCGACTTTTGCGGGCGTATCCGGCACCAACACGCTGGTTTTTTATTACACGGTGTCAGCAGGGCAGAATACGTCCGCGCTCGCCGTGACCGGCTTGAATCTGCCGAATGGCGCCTCGATCAAGGACACGTTCGGAAACTCAGCAACGCTAACTGGCGCGGCGACCGCGTTCGCGGGACTGATCATCGACACCGTTGCGCCGAACGCGCCGGTGATCGCGACGGAAAGCGTAAGCGCCAACAAGGCGACACTGACCGGCACGGCTGAAGCCAACAGCGTGGTTGCGATCTATGAAGACAACGTCAAGATTGGTACGGAAACAGCCAACAGCGGCGGCGCATGGAGCTATGCGAGCGGTACGCTGACGGCGGGTACGCATACATTCAGAGCTACGGCGACGGATCAAGCTGGCAATGTAGGAGCCTCCTCGGCAGGCACACTGGAAATAGCGATCGGTGGTTCCACGCTTGTCGGCAGCGCGAGTGGTGGCAACACGTTAATCGGCACTGGCGGGTTTGATTTGTTCTATGTTTATAGCAGCGCCGACAAAGTGGTTCAGGCCTCCGGGGGCAACGGCGAAATCGTGTCAACCGCCAGTTACACGCTGCCGGTCAATGTCGATACTTTGGAAATTATTGGGAGCGCAACGCAAGCAACCGGGAATAACGACTCCCTCGATTATCTTTACGACTACGCGAGCGTGGCCAGCACGATGACGGCGGGTAATGGCACAGACATACTTGTTGTCGGCGGTACGGCGGGAACGACCTTGGTTGGCGGGACGGGCAAAGATACCTTCGTGTTCCAGAACAACTTGACGGGTCTGGATACGGTCAAGAATTTTAGCGTCGCCAACGACACGCTGCAGTTCAATAAAACCCTGTACGCTAACTATGCTGCGGCGATGGCTCACGCCAGCCAAGTGGGAGCAAACACCGTGTTTACGATCGACTCCCATGACTCGGTCACGTTGCAAAGCATAACCAAAACTAGCCTAACCACCAATAATTTCCGCTTTGCCTGAGTTATACGGTGGCAGGGACGCCATTCCCCTGTGCAAATGACTTGTGGTTTGTGTGCTAAAACTCCCACGCTTCCGGTACGCGCTGAAAGGCGGCATGGCCTTTGAATCCTGTTACGGTGGGAGGCAGGAGGCCAAAGCCGATGGCGTTGCGTCCATAGCGCCGGTTAATCTGGTCGATCAGAGGCGAAAGTTTTTGTTGCCGTGGGTTGATCGCGAACAAGTCCCCTTGATGTTTGCTGGCCGGAACAAGTCCGAGCAACACCACGCCAACGGCCAGCGGCTTGAACGGCGGCAGCCTCGCCCAGAGGTTTTCCAGCCGCGCCAACAGAAATCCCGTGTCGCATGTTTCGTGAAAGCCGATGTCATCCCACCAGCCGCCCTGATGCCCGATCCATGACAGGCTTAACCCTAACCGACGGCAGTAATAGTCATTGCGCCGCAGTCGTTCGGCGGCCTTTGCCAAAAGATGATGCGCGAAGTTTCTGGCGCCTTGGTTGGTACGCAACTCCGGCTCCAGCACGTGCTGATGCCCCATGCTTTTCGTATGGGATGATGACGGCGGTTGAATGTCGACGCCATGCAACATCTGGTAAAACAACAGGCCATTGATGCCTCCCCAGACTCGCCGCAAATGAGCCGAAGACGCTTGCCACAAATCGGCGACCGAATAAATGCCTGCGTGATTGAGCCTTTGCTCCATACGCGAGCCGATGCCGTAGATTTTCTGTAATTTCAGCTCCAGCAAAACGTCCGGCAGGTTATCCTTTGTTATCACCACAAGGCCGTCAGGCTTTTGTATATCTGAGCCGACTTTGCCGAGAAAAATATTCGGTGCGAGACCGATGGAGCAAGTCAGGCACTCGCCCACTTGTTCGCGCAAGGCGCGTTTGACTTTCAAGGCTAATTCCCGCGCCACCGGCACTTGCCTTTCACGCCCCATAAGGCGACAGGCCATTTCGTCAATCGACATGACTTTTTCAATCGGCAGGCAGGTGTCCACCGCCTCCAAAATCTTTTCGTGATAGTCGGTGTAAAGCCGATGCCTTGCCTTGACCGGAATAACGTCACGGCAAATCTGTTTTGCCTCTCTCACCAGCGTGCCGGTTTTGATGCCGAGACGTTTGGCCTCATAGCTGGCGGCAATGGCGCAGGCCGAGTCCGTTACCGTTTGCACGATAATGATAGGTTTGCCGCGCAGGGCAGGGCTTTCCTGTTGTTCGCAGGAAGCAAAATAGGAGTTGATGTCGAGAAAAAGCCATTGAACGGCGTTTTCCCCTGCCGATATGTTCATGCTTTGTTCTATAAAACAATGTATCGGCAAATGGCAAGCGCAAACGACCCGTGCCATTCGTCAGCCTAATTGGGTTGGGGGCGATGAGATTGGATTAAATTTGAGTCCCATAGCAAAACAGATTTTGCTTCAAGCCATATAGAGCTAAGTGTACGATCCGCAAAGTATGTGCCCGTAGCTCAGCTGGATAGAGCATCGGTTTCCTAAAGTGAAATCGTTAATTTCTAGCAGTCTCAGACAGTCTCATAAACCTATATTTTACAATAGCTTATTGAATTATTCTTATCTAGCAGTCTCAGGCAAAATCACGTGGCCTCAGAGGTTTCGGTAGCAATTTCGGTAGCAATTTGAAAGGTGGCGGACTCATCAAGACCGCCCTGTATAATTTTATCATAGATTTCCATCGATTTTATGCAACGCGAAAGTCAGATTGCCGTATATCATCATTCTCAGCAACTGGCCTCGTAGGGCAATAGTGCATTTTGCAAGCTATTTCAGAGGGTGTAGCCATAAAATCAAATATTGGATCATTGATAGCGTCTGCACCGTTGCATTGAACAGTAGTCGGTTCGTATGTTTTCTCGCCGTTTTTGGCAATCACGACAGCATAATCTATTTGACCTGAGATCATCAACGCATCGCCAAAATACCTTGGCTCACCGATTTTCTTCAACGCATCTATGATCCGGTTATTTTTGAAGACATGAAGATGCAAAGTAGGGCAGACGCCGCCAAATGCTTTGTAAAATTCAAGGCTTTTTTCATCGCCGGACGGGATCATCCACAAACGATTGGGACTCTCGATCTCATTGATACCTGCCTTAAGCAGGGAGCGAAGAACCAAATTAAGAGTATTTTCATCTGGTAAGTTTCCGTTACTTGTTACTCGTGTCCAAACGACAGGCTCAGGATCAGAGGTGGCAGGAATTTTGGTAAATACCATAGAGATTTGTTGTGTGCGATCTTCGCTGACCCAGTGAGCGATGATTGAGTTTTTATCCGGCGATGAATAATAGCCCTTCGCAGGGGGATATTCGATTTCAATATTGCACCCAAGACTGCCGCCTAAATCAAGTTTTGCGGGTATAACTACATGTACGGCGCTATCTTCAGGCGTTCCAATCTCAGCGCCATTATTTCTCATGGCACCCTGAATAGCTATATTTTCTACCCCAATTTCGTTGTCTGAGCTGGCCCCCGAAAACTGGACAGGTAGCTAAGAGAGAGTCGCGCCCCTAAAATGGCGGAAAGCCAAGGGGATAGAGATGACAAACATCCGAAAGAAACACAGCGCAGAGTTTAAGGCGAAAGTGGCTATGGCGGC
>CAIQVS010000130.1 GCA_903875345.1 uncultured Pseudomonadota bacterium
CGCGAGCGCCGCCATATGCGCGCCAATTCGGCTTCGATCCGTCGGACTGCCTTGCAGCACGCGCACTGCAAACGTGTGCCGCAGATCGTGAAGACGTGGGCGGCGCTTTGCCGCCGGTGCGATACCTGCCCTGCCGACCAGCCTGTCGAAGGTCTCTTTGACCGCAATGTAACGCAGCGGCAGACCATTTGCGTCAACGAACACCGTATCAGCTTCGGAACGGGGGCGGCGACGCGCCAGATAGCGCTTCAAGCCCTCTACTGCCGTGTCGTGCAGCGGCGCCAGGCGGGTTTTCCGGAACTTGGTCTCGCGGATCAGCAAGCCGTCGGGCGTCACGTCGGCGACCGTCAACTTCAGCGCTTCGGAGATCCTCAACCCGGTGACTGAGAGCAGCGCGATCAACGTCGCATAGGTCCGTGAGCGCAAGCCGCCTTTCGGTCGCAGCCGGAGGGCGGCCTCGATCAAGCGATCGATCTCCGCTGCTAAGTAGATATGCGGCGAACGCCGCATCTTTCGGGCGCCGAAGTGATTAACCGGCGGCAACTCATGCCGGGCGTCCTCAACCCGGACATGACGCACAAAGCGGCACACGGATTTCAGCCGGGCGTCGCGTTGCGCGACAGACGGTCCGCGCTCCGCCCAATCGATTGCGGTTTGCATGTGGACATGCGTTTGCCCGCGCTCGGCCGCAAAGGCGGCAAAGCTCTTGAGCAGATATTCCGCGTTCAACATCGCGAATCCCGTGGCGCGGCGGAGCGCCAGATACGCCTCGATGGCCTTCAACATCAGAGAGCCTCCGGCCAGGGCAGCGCGATTTGCTTGAGGAGCGTGACATCGACCTTGGCGTAATGGGCCGTCGTGTCGATGCCTCGGTGCCGCAAGACCAACCCGATCTTCTCTAGCGGAACGCCATGGCGCAGCATCTCGGTCGCCGCCGTGTGTCGCAGGACGTGCGCCCCCTTGACCGGCGCCATGACGCCGGCCCGCTGCATAAGGCGTTTCACTACCGACGAGATGCCGTCGCCATTCCGAAACGGCCGAAACGGCGCGATATTGCGGAGGAACACGTGATCGCTCAGGCAGGCCGAAGGGCGGCACAAGAGGTAAGCGGCGATCGCATCCCCGGCGCCTTGCGGAAGCGGCAGACGCACCTCGTAGCGCGACTTGCCCGAGACCCGCAGCGAACCCGTTTCCCACTCGATGTCGTCAAGGCGAAGTTGCGCCACGTCGCCTGCCCGCAGTCCGAGACGCACCAAGAGCAGGAGGATCGCTCGATCGCGCAGGCGCTCAAAGCCTTCGCCATCGCTTGTCGCAATGAGTCGTTTCACCTGCTCCGCTGCCAGATATCGCGGCAAATCGGCAAGCCGCCAATGAGCATAGGCAGGAACGACATCGGCGAGACCTGCTCGGCAGCGGCCTTCGACAGCCAGATACCGCAAGAACGCGCGCAGGCTGGTCGTCAACTTCTCGACGGTTCCATTGCCGCAATGGTCCGCGCGGTCCAGGAAAAAGCTGCGAACAGTGGCCGGTTCCCACCTTTCTGGGTCGTCGCCGAGCGCCGCCATCAAGTGCGCGGCGTCGCGGGCGTAAAGCTTGATGGTGGAATCGGACGCTCCCCGATGCTTGCGCAGCCACACTTTGAAGAAAGCCACCAAACACGGCTCCGCATGCTGCAACGCAGCGGCGGCAGGCCGGCAAACGGCGATTTCGACAAGGTGCTGACGAAAGAGCCTGGCGCCGAAAATGGTGTGGTGGTTTCGACGCCCTCCCACGGCGCGCGGACATCGACAAGTGCGCAAGTGCTCGCTGAACGCCGCCAGATCAATGTCGCTCGGCATTGCATCTTTCCGAGCCACTACATGGCCAAGGTGCGCCGCCGCCCGCAAATATCGCACGGCAGTGGCGACGCTATAGCCCTGACGCTCGAGCGCCGCTGCGAAACCGTCAAGGTATGGTCCGCTTGGCCCGCTCCGCAGATGCCCCAGCATCTTCGGCGCCGAAAAATAGGTCTCCAACATGCTCGTCTCCTTTTGTGGCTGGCCATCAATGGCCAAGCCGACGGAGGCGCAGGACCGCGTTGTTATGGAGACCAAGAGCGCTGCAATTCACAGAAAAATGCTGATGTCGCGCCGCCAACTCCCCATTACCGGATTTGCCCATAAGGCAGGAGTTGTAGGCGATCTCGACATGGCCGCAGTCGTCACAGCGCTCGACGTGGCCGCCGAGCGCCGCGGTGCGGCAGTTTCGGATCGCCGACATGACCTTGAGTTGGCCGAGGCTGAGATGTCCCGCGTGTTTTGTTCTAATTTTTCTATTTGTTCAACTGCCAGAGAATGAAGATTCCCAGCCACTTCTACCAATTTCTGTTTATCCAGAGATTGGAAGTAGTCCCGGTTCATTTGTGCGAGGTCTTCTTTGCTCAGTCGATTCATTCGTGTTTGGCTAAAATTGCACAATTATTTTTTTACATTACCACACATAGTCACCCCTACTTTTACCTATACTCCAAACTGGAGCAGACGGGGGGAGAGTGAAAAACTACAATTATTGGGGTCAAATGAGCATCCGTGCAAAAACTTACGCTAAGGCTGTAAGCCTTACTGTATAAGCATTCTATCAATCGATATTTTTGGCAATTCTCAATGTACCAAATAATCTATAGGTTATTTGGTACAACAATTTAATACAGTACAGCAAGGGTTTGAAGCTCCTAAATTTCCGAGACTTCAATTGGTACAGTTTTATCCGTGGCGATGCCTGCGGCGGCAAGCTACGCAGTGTTGAAAGTGGCTCATCAAGTTCTTAGCGTAAGTTTCGGTATCACTGCTCATTCACCCCCTGTCCTACCTTCAATTCTTGGTCATTCCCCACTTCAGTTTTTTTGTGTTCCTGGCTATTTCCAAATTCTTTAATGAAATCATTTAAGTCTGACTTTGACACAAACATATCATCAAGAATTCCTTGAATATTTGCGGCAGAATCTTGGTCATTGTTAATCAAATCTTGAATGGCTTTGACCACTATATATTCTGGCATTTCCTTTGCCTGTTCCTCGGTCAGGCTATCGTCAAGCTGCCAACCATCCAAAGCAATCCTCAATTGGTC
>CAIQVS010000131.1 GCA_903875345.1 uncultured Pseudomonadota bacterium
CTTGATTACACCCTCCAATCTGATTAGAAATCACACAATTGGCATGCTCGCCGTATGGAATTGCGATTATTATGACCATTGTTGAAATCATCTTGCGCATGCAAGGTAGGATTGACCTTATTAGTAGAAAGAAGTGACAGAATCGCATTTTCCCTCAATAAGTCGGCAAAAATAGTGATCTTTTAATCACTAGCCTGGATTTCCACGGACCTCAATTCGCCTAAGAATATGCTTATTTAATAGGCATTCCTATGTTCGTGCGGACATAAACAACGGCTGATTATGCCACCATGGAACTTCAACCCGCTTATTGACTAAATCAGACGAAAGGATCAGCGGCAAATGTGCTCGCTTGTGAAATTCAACGTGCACGCCGTCTTTCGCAATCGTGACGTCGGCCGGGATGTCTATGAGGTCGCGAAAGATCGTTCGAGCTTGCGCGTCGCTGTATCCGCGCATTCTGCGCCCGACGAGGCGATAGAGCGCGCTCGCGACCACAACCAGCGCCATGTCGAAATCCACTTTCATTCCGACGGAAGAGGAGAGCGCATCCATGGAGAAAAAGCGAACGGCGTCAGAAAGTGCATTTTCAATCAGCATACGCTGGGCGTAGCGCTTGATGAGGGCTGCCTGTGATATTTTCTGTTGGTTTGTCAGCAGGATAGTCGGTTCGTCGTGGCCGAGATCAAGCACGTAAAGTTGGCGCAGTTTGCAGTCAGCCAGAGTTACGGACTTCTCAAATACCCTGGGTGTACGAAATTTGCGGGTAGGCACATCGAGTTCGATCTTACGCCATGCGGAGGGCGGAAGATCGTCCACTTCTTGCAAGAGCTTGCGGCTTCGCCGACGAAGTGTAATGAACGGGATTCCAAATTTGTCGATGCGGGCGAGATTGTCGTAGGTGGTGAGCTTTGAATCAAATACGATATGTTTTGGATAAGATCCGTTATTTTTCTTCCAGAACTTTATGAAACGCAAAACCTCGTCCGCTTCTTCGCCCTTGCGAATGTCCGCGTTGGAGTAGCAGAAAACGCGGGAGGAGGCGTCTTGAGCGAGGAATGCGAGGATGCTTGGCTGACTTCTGGATCTCATGGAGACGTAGTGCTTTTCTATGGCAGGATCTTCGCCGAAATAAGGAACCGAATGAAAATCCAAGTTGAATGACTCTCCATCGAAGAGGTTCTCGTCCGCGACCTGCCGGTTCCAGCAGCCGAGGAACCGATTGACCTGCTTTGACGGCACCCGATGCGAGTACTCCGACAAATAGCTTTTTTTGGGGATGACGTTGAGCCCAGAAAATAGCGCCAGTCCTCGATCCGCGACGAGCGGCATAATATGACTTTTGCGTTCAATCGACCAAAGCTTAAGCGCCATCGCCGCTCGCAATGCATGTCCTGGCGGTATCATCTTTGATCCTGGAAGCTTCGCCTTTGCCGCGACCTGGTCAAGATCAAGACGAATCAAGTCGGGCAAGAAAAGAAAAAGTCCTCCGCACTGCGTGGTGAATTTGCCTTGCTCGAGACGGAATTCACCAACATTGGCGGTCGCTTCGGCGTTTGCTCGCGGGTATTGAGGGCGCTCCTCATCCAATCGACGGGGAAGGGCTGCGAAGCCCTCTGCGCGTAGAATCTCACGCACCGCCGTCGGGCTCAAAGGAATGCCTTCTTCTTTTAAGACGATACTGATCTCGTAAACCGACCGATTTTTTTTGCGCAGCTCGATTGCGCGCTCACGCGCCGCACTCTTTTTTGGCTGCGCTCTTGGACCTGGTCGCGTCGTGATGAAAAATTCTTTAAGGGGATCGTGACGAAAGTGATGACACATTACTTGAAAAGATCCGACGGTATAGCCGAACGCCTTTGCGACTTCCTCAGACGACCGGCCATCAATGAAGTAGCTTCGAAGGGCCTCATACATACGCTGCCGCGGATGCTTTGGAATCGTGAAAAAACGCTGACATGACCTTAGGTCATTTGGTGCTCTGATAGTCATAAACTCGATTGTCAAACACAGATTTAACAGGTCAAGACATTTTTACGAAAATCGAATTAATATCTGTACAAACGCCTGTGGCAAAGGTTTTTAAGAGTCGGCCATCAACTCGCCTAAAATATCCGAAAATAAGTTAAAATCATGAAAATGCTCTATCAGAGCACCAATTCGCCTAAGGATAAAAAATATGGCGTCGACGCCAACGGCGAATCTCCCGGCTTTGCCAATCACAAAATCTTAGGCGAATTGAGGTCCGTGGAAATCCAGGCTAGAAAGTCTGGCGCTTGCGCCAACAAAAGAACGGTTTCGTGGCGGAAGTTGGAAGGTGCGATTATCGGTTGGCTTGTACGCAAGTTAAAGTGCGCCGAAGTTTTTGAAATGTTGGCGTTGAAATACAATCGGTTGTTGCAAGAAAGGGTTGCCGGGGAATCTGGAGAACTGGCGGCTAAGGCTTCGCAGTTGGAGCAAGTTGAAGTTCAGATTGGTAATATTGTCAAAAACATGGAAC
>CAIQVS010000132.1 GCA_903875345.1 uncultured Pseudomonadota bacterium
CTCTAGCCAAAAAGAACGATAAGGCCGCAGCTGCAGCCGCCACGGACCTTCAGCGCCGCGGCAAACGCCAAGCTGCAGATACCATTAACACCTGGCGATTTGATGGACCCTAACCTTACATTTAAGGATCGGTTTTATGGCTTAGGCTCCCTGAAATTGAGAAAATCCTTCAAATCCATATAGACCCTATGTTCGCAGTCATTTCCGTCCGAGCGGCAAGCTGATTATGGTTAATTTCAGCTCGACCGAGGTTGGAGGAGCAAACCTTAAGAACAGGAGATGACGATGAATATGTTATATGTCGGTCTAGATGTACATAAAGCAACGATCGCTGTGGCGGTTGCGGAAGACGGGCGCCGAGGCGAGGTTCGGTCGCAGGGCACGATCGAGAATACACCGACACAAATTGCAAAGCTGATCAAGCGGCTCGTAAAACCTGGACAGGAACTACACTTTTGTTATGAGGCCGGCTGTTGTGGCTATGGCCTACAGCGACAGATTGTAGCATCTGGCCATCTTTGCACTGTGGTGGCGCCGAGCCGGATACCCCACAAACCCGGTGAGCGGATAAAAACGGATCGGCGCGACGCTATGAAGCTCGCTCGCCTCAACCGTGCGGGCGAATTGGACGCCGTATGGGTGCCGGATGTGGCTCATGAAGCGATGCGAGATCTTGTTCGTTCACGCGGGGATGCCATGGAACAGTGGAAGTCTTGCAAGCAACAGTTGCAGTCGTTTCTCCTGCGACATGGGCGCATTTACAGCGGCCCTTGTTGCTGGACAAAAAAGCATTACACATGGCTGGCGGAACAGAAGTTCGAGCATCCGGCCCATCAAATCGTGTTCCAGGATTACATCAACGCTATCCATGACGCCGAGAAACGCCATGAACAGCTGGTGCGGCAGATCAAGGATTTACTGCCCCATTGGTCGATGAAGCCTTTAGTTGAGGCTCTTTGCCTCATGAAAGGCATCAGCTTGATTGCGGCCGCAACCATTCTTTCCGTTACCGGTGATCTTCGGCGTTTCCGAACACCCATGCAACTCAGCTCTTATTTTGGCCTGGTACCCTGCGAGCATTCGAGCGGCAACAGTGTCAAACGCTTCAAGCTAACCAAAGCGGGCAATGGTGAAGGACGACGTGTTTTGATCCAAAGCGCCTGGTGCTATCGCTATCCGGCGCGCGTGACCAAACTGAAGGAACCACAGCTTTCAGTTGCCGATAAAAGCATTCGTGATGTTGCCTGGCGCGCCCAACTTCGGCTCAGCAAACGCTATCGACGCTTGCTTGCGCTTGGCAAAAAAACACCCGTGGCTTGTGCTGCGGTGGCGCGTGAACTTACAACCTTCATATGGGAGATGGGACAGATCGTGCCAATTACAAGCTAAGATTAAAACTCCATGACTTACATTCTGGCAAACACAGCGAAGAGACCGAGCTCCGTTTGGGTAGCACTCGCGTTAACCATGGGCAGATCCCGCAAGATCGGCGCCCGCTTATAGACCGAGTTAGACCCGCGACGACCAATGGTAATGCGGTAACCAGTCCGCGTATGAGAGTATGATCAGACGACGCTTTGCGCTCGGTCTCTTCACCTTGTTTGCCAGTTTATACCGATCCACAAATCCCATCAATAAGCTGGGATTAAAGTAAAATCATGCACTTAACCCTTGACTGCGAACATGAGAGTTAACAGTTGCGCTCACGCTTAGCATCCGGGGCCAGGAATAGGCTCAATATCGCTTAAGGTCCCCGTCACGGAGAAGTCGCCGTAATCAATCTGCATAGTGCGCGCAACCCCATTTGCCAACAAATTGAGGTTCATCTCATAATCGGGCTCACCTGTCTCGGTATCAATCTTAAAGAAAGCCATGCGTACCGGCCATGATGGTTCGGCGAGCAGGGGATTGTTTTTAAGTTTTGTATTCATATCCGCGTCTTGCCATTTACCGCCTGCATAGACTTCCACTTTGCCTCCATGGCTTCAAAAACAGCAGTAGCTTCTTTCTCTAGTTTGGGACCCCAAGCCTTTTGAATCTTAGCTTTAAGAATATCAACCTGCACAGACTTCTTTGCCTCATGGAACGAACACATCCACATATGCATTGGGCACGCGTGATCACAGCCACAACCACAAGGGCATTTACTTGGACAAGAAGCTTGTGGTGTTTGTGATGTTTCACAAGCACCTGTTTTGGTATCACATGAATTCATATGCAACTCCTTTAGTATTAATACATTTAGAATATTAACTTCAAGAAACTATTTTAGGGAGAGATGAAAAGCAGTTCAATTGTACCAGGGTATAACACACTCAATGATTGAATGAAATTGGGGTCGTGACAATGATTTGATCCTTTACACTCTGACGCATGGCATCTATATGTGCATAAACTTTCTGGGCCCTATAAACAGTCGTGGATAAAGAGATAAATAATGCCGCGACAAAGAATGGGAATATTGTAATTAAAAGCCCTCGACCAAAGATCATTAAGATGACGTTAATAATGATCAGAACCCAACGGGCTTCGGACACACCAAAAAAACCAATACTTATTTTAAATTCGTTTGTAATAGCAAAATCCATCAGAGTATGAACCATAAACCCTATCGACAAAAATAAAGCAAAGAATGACCATAATAAATAAGTAGTAGGCAATAATAATGAATACCCAATTATGATTGAAGATAAAAAAATATAATCTAAAAAATGGTCCATATAAAATCCCCATTTGATAAGCCCTGTGTTACGTTCACGTCCCACTGCTCCATCAAGCATATCAGTAATATATTGAAAAAATATGCAAAGACTAAATAGCCATAACCATCGCATATCCGTTTTTGCCAGATAACCAGACACAACGATGCCGCCAGACCAAAAAATGGTCATTAATGTTAAATGGACCGTACTTATTTGTAATGGAACAAATCGTAAAGCTGCATCAATAAATTTCTTCTCATAGGGAGCCAGAAAATGAATCAAATTCTTCTTGTCCCCTGCGAATCCTTCAGGCTTATGTGGTACAGTTACTTGTTTCATCGTACACCTCCTGTGAAACCATATGTTCTAAAAATAAATCTACAATAATGGGCAAATGATCTGAAGCTGATCTATCTAATGATGTTTGTGACACTTTAATAGAATTAATTTGAAATTCCGGTGTTACAAAAATATGGTCGATGCGTCTGATAGGAAAGCGTGAAACCCAAGTTTTGAGAGGTTTGTGCCCCTTTAACATCAATTGACTATCTTTAAATATTTTACAAATTTCTTTGTAGAC
>CAIQVS010000133.1 GCA_903875345.1 uncultured Pseudomonadota bacterium
GCAAAGTTCTTGAAAATGCCCCTGAAGGTAAAAATCCAGATTAATAATGACTGATCGCGTATCTTACGTTCTCGGTTAAAGATTTCTGTTTGCTCGCTTGATATTACGCGCAGCTTCAGCCGCGATCTGCGCCTGACTTGCGCGAAACCCGCCCGTATCCGGCGTCGTGATGTTCATGATCACGTTGACCGGATTGCTCTGCGTGGAACTTCCCTTCGGCAGCACGACCTCGCCGCGTTGCAGGATGGCGGGGATTTCGCCCGGTTGAAGCCCTGCGATACCTCCACTGTGATAGCGTGGCGCTCCAGCAAAAACGCAGGATGGAACGCGCCGTTGAGGTGCGGAATCGCCGACTACACCACCTTCATGGAAGATAGAGCCGTGCAGATCGCCCAAGAAACCTCCCCCGGCGCTAGCACCTCCGCTTGCCGTCCCGCCCCCGCCGATTGCGCCGCTTAGAAAATTGAAAAGCGGCCCCGTGATCTGCTGCTGAACAAACATCTTGGTGATGTCGGTGACGATGGAATTCGCCACGCCTTCCAGCTTCTGAAGACTGTTACCGCTTGAGGTGATCAAGCCGGTGATCGCATCATCGGTTGCCGACATGGCGCTGGTGAAGGCTTTTTTTACAGCCGATGCGGCGGTGTCCGCTTGCGCTTGATAATCATGGAAGGCTTGCAACGCTCCGCCTGTAGCGTCAGTCCGCGAGTTCAGCAGGTCATTATTAGCCGTCTCCATAGACTTGTTGTAAACGTCTTGGCTAATGGCACCGGCATCAAGCAGCTCTTTCAGATGCTCGACCTGTTCCGCATAAGACTGCGCTGCCGTCTTGCTTGCATCCATGAGTTGCTGGCCTTCCTGCTGCAACTCGTTGAGATGCTTTTGCGCTTCGGCTTGATCGTAAGCAGCGGCGGCTTCTTTCTTAACTTGGTCAATCCGTTGTTGTGAGGCACCTGCCGGCAACAGGCTCACGGCTTGATCGATGGCCGCCTGTCGTTCATCTTTCAGCTTATTGACCTGCGCGGTCAGGCTATTGATATATTTCTGAACATTGGCGTCGGCTTGCTGGTCGAACAACTGCGCGGCCAGTTTGCGGGTTTGTTCCACCTGCGCTGCGGTAGCATCTGTCGACAAGCGTTTGATCGCCTGGTCAATAAATGCCTGTCGTTTATCGCTGAGACCGAGCATTTTATCCTGAAGATCGGTGATGACCTTCTGGTTGCTGTCATAAGCTTTTTGCGCGGCATCATTGAGCGGCTTCTGGATGGCGTCGATCTGACCCTTGGCGACCTGTTCGGCTTCCTTGACAGCGGCATCAATGCCGCTGTTATTGCTGCCATCTTTTTCACGGAGGTTTTCGAGGTTCTGCTTGGTGACAACAAGCTGGTCGTTGATGGCCTTGATCTTGGCAGCTGGATCCGTAACGAGCTTATCGAGCGCCGCGTCTAGATCGGCTTTCTGCTTGGCCAACAACTCCGTCCGCTGGTCACGCTGGACAGCGGCGGCTCCGGCACGCGCCTGAGTCTTGGCTTGATCTTCCTTCTGGGCTTCAGCGTTAAGGGATTCCAGCTCCTTGCGCAGATCGGCAATTTTGTCTTTCTGGCTGTCAATCAACGGCGTCATATCGGTCATGACACGGGGATTGTAGTTTTGCAGCTTGACGAGCGTTTCCTGCGCCGCTGCCAGTTCCTTGTTGGCTTCGGCGATACGTTCGCCGAGCGGGGCCTTCTCGAACAATCCGGTGATAGAATTCAGAACGCTGGCCAGTCCCTTAAGAGACGCTTCGGCAGTTCCGGACACAGCGCTGGTTTCGCCAATGGACTCCAGCATGTTCTTCCATGAGATCGCCAGAGCATGTGACACGCCAGCCAGACCTTGATCAACGGCGGCACCGGCGCCGCCGACCTTGGCCTGCAAAGCGTCGAGAATGACCTTCTGCGCCTCCGCCGTCTGTCCGGTTTCGGCAAGGCTTTTGATAAGATCGCGTTGATCCTGCGTGAATACGATGCCGACACGGCGCAGTGAGGTCAGCCCATTGACGGGATCCTCAAGCGCCTTGCCAAGCTGCATTGCGCTGGCTGACAAATCCTTACCGAAGACGGCGGACATGTCCTGAGCCAGCGTAATCGCGCGTGTGAAAGTCTCGCCGGATACGGAGTGGAACGTCGCCAAAATAGAGGCCGCATCCTGTACCTTTTCCGAGGTGGTCAGAGTTGTGGCTTCAAGGCTTTTAGAAAGTCCAACGAGTTCGTTGGCGGTCAAACCGGAAGAGTCGCCTGTTGCCTTTAGGACGGCGGTGAGCCGGTTGTAGGACTGCTCGGCCTCGGACGCGATTTCGAGGCTTTTGGCCAGCGTTTCGCCGATCACGGCAAAGGCCGCGCCAGCGGCAAGACCATAAGGGCCGATGGCTGAAAGAGCCGACCCCAAAGGCCCAAGGCCGCTCGTCATTTCCTCAAATCGGCCTTTGACGTTTGACGAGGCCGCGTTCAGGGCTTCCAGCGCTTTCGAGGCTGGTGTTCCGGCCTGTTCGATCTTTTGTAGCGCTTTCTGGCCGCTGTCGCCGACATCCTGCAGGTCAGCTTTGACCTTGCCGCCGTCAACGACGGACAGGCGGATGGCAAGATTACGCTCGGTCATTATTTCAATCCGGTTGAGAGTTTTTCATTGATGGCGGCCACCATGCCGTCCTCGCAGGCGGACAGCAGATGGGCAACGGCTGTCAGATCATGCCCTATGGCCTCGGCCAGTTTTATGGCCGCGGTGAAATCGAGGCCAATTACCGCCAGTTGCGTCATGCGCAATTGCCCCGCACAACGCAGGGCGACGTCCCAGGCTTGCCAGCCTTCCACGCTTTGCGGTTCGTGTTCGACATATGGGCACAGCTTGCCTTCGGCACTGGGTTTCCCCTTGGAGCACGGTAGCCCTGCGTCCGCGCATGTGCCGCAATAGTCTGGCCCGCCGCCGAAATGCCACTTGCAGCGAGCCGTTAGACGTTTTTTTCCTGTTCCAGCAACAAGGCAGGCGTCAAATACTGTTGCTCGAAGGCGTTCGCCATGGGCCATAAATCCATGAAGGCTTTGACGGCATCGAGAGTGACATCTGACGGCTTGCCATCCGCATCGCCAACGCCTTCCCATTCCATGATGGCCAGAACCGCAAGGTTTTTGAGCAACAAAGCGCTCCGGCTGGCAACGCTGTCGTCCTCTTGCGCATCCCGCAGGGTTTGAACCCGCGCAGCCATGACGAAAGCCGTCGTTGCCGGACGGACGCGCACACGCACGTCATAAGGCAGATCAAGCCAGTAAGGCTCACGTTTGAGATCGAGACGGATCATGCGTAACTCGCTACATCGTTGGTGAGGGTGACAGTCAGCATATTTCCGGCGGTCGCGTTCTTGGCGGCTTGCCATGCAAAGTTCGCCTGCACACCGGCAGCTCCCGAAATCGTCAGTTTCGGTTTTGGCAGATAAACCTCATGCGCCGTGAAGACGAGCGCGTTGTTGGCATCGATGGTGTACCCAAACGTCAACGCGACCGGCGTGTTGTTGATCGCATCATCAATCAGCGTCGTATCTGCGAAGCGCACATCGAGCGTTCCGGTCAAAGCGGCGATGGTGGGATCGGCGCCATCAATCTTGCCATCCGGACGGATCGTTTCAATGGTCGCCAGATTGTTCGTATAGGTCAGCTGACCGCCAGTGACATTGCCCAGCTGTGTGCCATCCTTGGTAATCGCGCCCTGAAACTGATTAAATCGCGTCAGCGCGAGCGAGGTTGGAATTCCACCGCTACTGGAGCCGGAGCGCACTTCCCCTTGCGCGATACAAGCAAGCGTGGCGTCCGCAGCGCCGGAACGTGCAAAGGTCAACTGCGCCGAGTTCACGCGAACGCCGGAGTTCATAAAGTAGGCTGGAACTTCCGGCATGCCGACTTCGACCGACATGCTGGGAATGGTCGGAGCGCCAGAGGTAAAAGTGTGGGTGTAAGGCGCGCCGCTTCCGGTCGTGACCGGTGCTCCGAGCAAGGACTTCAGCCAATGGCCGAAGTTTCGCACATCAACCGGCACGACGACAT
The DNA here is from genome assembly GCA_903875345.1 of uncultured Pseudomonadota bacterium. Classification (GTDB taxonomy): domain Bacteria; phylum Pseudomonadota; class Alphaproteobacteria; order UBA9219; family UBA9219; genus CAIQVS01. The sequence goes on from CAIQVS010000133.1 coordinate 4,074, forward strand.
TGCCGGTGACTTTGATCACATCGCGCATCGGTTGCGCCGGATCACGGCCTTGCCCCAAAAGGTTCGAGGCGATCAACCCTTGTTCCGAGCCGAGATCGGAGGACACGAACGGAAACTTGGTGAAGTTCGTGGTCGGTGCCGTGCCGTAGGTCGTTTCGACCAAGCCCAACAGTTGCGCGTTGGCGCCGTAAGCGCGTGCCATTTTAGTCTCCTTTTGTTGCGGGGGAAATCAGCCGAGCTGGTCGGCAGTGGTGTAGATCAGCTCAATGTTGACGGTCGCGGCCTTGACGCTCGGCGCGCCGTCGATGCCGAGTGTGGTGATGACGGGCGCATCGGGCATAACGCGATCGCAAAGACCGCCAAGCGTGCGGTCAGCGGCAAGGACATCGGCGATGGATGCAAACAAATCATCAAGCGCTGCGTCACGAGTTGCCGCGTTGGCATCCGTGACAAGAACTTCCGCCGTGGCTTGGTGCTGCCAGTAATATGACAGTGGCGAAAGCATGATCTCCGGCTGTCCCGGATCGCCGTCACAAAGAATGATTAGACCACCTGTTGGAATCCGCTCCGGCAGAACTTCGTTGCGCAACACCTTCGGGCCGTCGATAGTCTGCAACTGCGCGAACAGCGCTTGCAGGATGATCTCGCGGGTCGAAGTCATGAATTTTCTTTATCCTCCGGCCATGCCGCGACGACCAGTTCCGGTAGTTTATCGATCCATTTTTGCGCCGCACCGTCCACGTCGAGGCGTTTTTTCAGGCTGACCTGCGGGACGAGAACGAACATGATGATGCTGGCAAGACCGCGTCCGGTGCGAAGCGCGGTTGCCGACGCGACACGCGCCCGTCCTTTGCTGGTGACATGGAAGTTATCGGCCACCAGCAAGCCAACGCGCCGCGCTCCCTGTGGTGGGATATAGCGAAGCGGTATGCCGGCCTCCTCAAAATCCGCTGGCGAAATGCGCCGGTTCTTCTGGCGAATGACATATTGCGTCGGGATCGCCAGAAACCGGCCATGCTTGCTGCGGATCGTCACGCCCTCGGCAAAGGAACTGATGATGTCCGGTGCCTTGCTGTAGATGTAACCGGCGGCATTGATGCTTTGGCCGCCGCGCGGATAGATTTGTCCACGCCATGTCTGCGCCAGCTTGCCGCCGAGGCCAGCGTTAGTGACCTGATTGCGCAACTCGCCTTTGAGGCCATCCGTCGCCTGTTGAACGCCCTGCGACACGGCTTGAACCGCCGTCTGTAGCTCGGTGGCCATGACTTTTCTCAGGTCACCCTGCAACGCCGCAACAATGCGCAACATACCGCCTCACATTGGGACAACGTTCAACGTCCAGATCAGCCGGTCGCGGTCGGCGGTCGGCTCGGATTGAACGACATAAGTCACGCCGTCCACCGTCAACCGATCGCCGACCACCGGCTGCGGAACGTCTTTTGTCTGCACGTCAAACAAGGCGGTTGCGGCGTGGATGTGGCCAAGGCCGAAGCCCGTCAGCGTATCCGGCTGCTTGCCCATAACCTGAACGAAGAACGTGTTTGCGCTTCCGTTTGGCTGGTACAAAGCTTGCCTGGAGAGAACGGGATCGGCGAACAAGGCCGCCATCATGTCGGCAAACGCCATGTTTACGCCGACTTAGCGCCTTTGATCAGCACGCGCGGACGCGTGCAGATCGGCAGCGGATTTGACTGCGTATGTACCTTGACCCAGCGACCAAACTCATCGTCGATGGCCTGTTTGGCAAGGACCACAACACGCCATCCTATCAGGCGACCCAGGCCGGACCGTTCAAGCAGTGGCCGATCGGCATGGGTTTCGAGTATTTCTACGGGTTCGTCGGCGGCGA
>CAIQVS010000134.1 GCA_903875345.1 uncultured Pseudomonadota bacterium
GTCAACGGACACCCCCGGATTCTTACGTTACGTCAAACGACGGACCCTCGAGAGAAATACCCGATTTGTTCGTGGTTTGTGCTTAACTCCGGCGGGCTGCTAGAGCCAGGCAATTTCAGGGCGCGTCGCCGCCCCCCCCTACCGCGTGTGCCCTGGAACCACGAAGCCAAGCCTATATCACAACGGCAAGCCACACCACGCGCGCTGGGCGGTGGACCCGCAAAATGTCGTCATTGTCTCCCGAGGATCTTCGTTCGGCTGCGCCGCCCGCACGCCATTGCGCGTTCCCCAATTCGTTTCCTGATTACACCCTTTTCTCATCCTCTCCGTCCTGGTACACACCTTAAACTTCCTCCTCTGGCAAGGGACACGGTCATGGCTCGGAACATCCTGCAGTTCCGGAAGGGGCTCAGCGAAGCGAAATTTGAAGAACTCTGCGGCACAGAAAAAAGCGCCGAGCCATGGTGATACGGTTGTGCTGGCAGAATGCTTTCGAATGTCCTGTCTGCCGTGGTCGTGAATACAGCGAGGGTATGACGCGACGGTTGTTCCAGTGCAGCGGTTGCTGTCATCAGGTCTCTCTGGCCGCCGGCACCATCTTTGCCTCGACCTACCTTTCCTTGCGCTTGTGGTTCCGTGCCATGTACCACCGGAACCAGAGCAAGCGGGGTATCGCCAGCATCGGGTTGGGCTGCTGTCTGGACGTGCGTGCGGAAATCGACGACGCCTATCCCGGCGGCGAGCGCGACGGCGGGAAGCGCGGTCGCGGTGCCCCCGGCAAGACGCCGTTCGTCGAGACCGCGCCGGAGCGCAAGCATGGAGCGATCAAGACCGGCCCCGCCCCGACGGCGGCGCACACACCGACCGCCAATTTGGTCAATACTGCGCTTGGAAACGTCGAGTCTGCAATTGCTGGCACGTATCGTTCAATCCACGAGAAGCATGTGCCGCGTTATCTTGCCGGGATCGCCTGCCGCTTCAGCCGGCGCCATGCTCCCGCACCCCACCTGAGCTGGCCTCCGGACCCCAGCCACGCTCTACCGCCTGTTCAAGCGTGCTGACGTGTATACGTCAGCAGGTATTGTATAAATGTCAAGTCCTTACAAAAATGCCCGGGCGTTCGCTGTCTGTTCAGGCTCTATGGTGTTTTTGCGTAGGCAAATTAACACTTGGGGATCTAAAAATTCTCTCAATAAAGGTGCAAATTAAGTAAATGACCCGCTCCGAAAATCGGTTGGAATCTATGGCTGCATTGCGGCCTGCCGCTGACATTATGACAAATGACGAGGCGATACAGTTGCTTCGTCGGATTTCTGAGGCCGGCGGAATGATGTCGCCCGACGCTGCACCACACGCGAAGAGTGGCTACGAGTTTTCTGGTCTTGGTCCAGAGGAACAGCACCTGGGTTTCCTTGCGAATTTAGGATACCTGGAAGAGCGATTTTTCGACCGCGTTACTTTGTGTCCGAGGTGCTTATGCCATCACATAAATCTGCGCGAAGTTTGCCCCAGCTGCCGCAAACCCAACCTTGCGGAAGAGTTAATGCTGCATCACTTCCGGTGCGGTTACGTAGGCAGGATGTCAGAGTTCGCGGCTAAGGACGAAGCACTTGTTTGTCCGAAATGCACAGGGCACCTACGACATCTCGGCACAGAATACGATCGGATGGGAAAGACTTTTAGATGTAAAGAATGTGCGCTTGTGTTTCAAGATCCTCCGGTGGAAGCGTTGTGTTTGTCGTGCGGAA
>CAIQVS010000135.1 GCA_903875345.1 uncultured Pseudomonadota bacterium
AAGGTCGGGATGTAGCGCAGCCTGGTAGCGCATCAGTCTGGGGGACTGGGGGTCGCAGGTTCAAATCCTGTCATCCCGACCAATGATTTCAAAGTTTTTGCAAGCACCGGTTTTGCAGTTTGGTAAAACCCCGATTGTTTGCGTCTTTCAAGCTTCCTTACCGCTACCCAGCCCAATACTTTTGGGTTGCCGTTCGCATGCGTCGCATGAGCGCGGACATGTAATTGATCAAGTCGCTCGGCGGCGGTTGGCAAACGACCCCGGAAACGCCGCCTCAATCTCCCTGAAGCTCGGCGCGGTCTTGCAGAAGGCCGGGATCGTTAGGCGACAGGGCAAGCCCCTGATTGAGAACTTCGGTCGCACGCGCGCGATCGCCGAGCTTGAAATACACATGCGCCAAGGTCGCGTGATACAGAACATTGTCCGGCGACAGTTTGACGGCTTGCTGCAACGGCGCCAAAGCTCCGGCAAAATCTCCCTGCAAGGCCCGCATGCGGGCGTAATTGTACCAAACGTCGGAGCTGTTGGGATAATTGTCTCTCGCGATGTCCAGCAATCTCTGAACCGCCTTCTTATGCCCCATCCGTTCCTCGATATAGGCGCCGCGAACCAAACTTTGTTCGCCCATCGTAGCCGGAGACAAGGCCAAGGCTTTGTACATTGCTTTCAGCGCCTCGGCATCCTGCCCGGCATCGGCATAAATGGCGCTTAGCACGCCCCAATCGTAGGCCGTCACGTCCACAACGATCGGAATCCGCATCAGGCTTAACCCCAACAAACCAAGCGCAGCGCCCCCTGCCATGATAAGGCGGCGAGTCTTTTTGGCCGCGATGAGGTCTTGAGCAGCCGGAAAAGCCGCTCCGGCAAGAGGCAGCAGAAAAACCACCACCGGCAATTGATAGCGGTCGGTAACGTAGAACGGCAAAACCGAAAGGATATAGGCCGCCGCCATACAACCGATAACGACGGTTTGCGGTCGGCTTTTGCCCGTCGCCACAAGAGTAAAAACGGCAAGGCACAGGATCAGCTCTATCCCCGGAAACGTCAGGCCAAGAATGCTTGGGAAATTGCTCTGGATGAAATCGAGATCGTAATTGTCGATCGCTTCGGTCTTGCTGATGAAAAACCAAACTTTAGATTTAAGCAAATCGAGTTCCCGCAACGGATGCTGCCAAGCGTAATCCAGCGCGCGACCTCGCCAATAGGCCGACACTTCGGACGGTTTCAGATTGCGACCGGTTTCCGCGCGAGCGCTGCGCGAAACATCGGATTCCTCGCCCGCCGGATTAACGGAGATACCGGGAGGAAAACGGTTGGTTCCGTCCGCCGACGGTGAATTGCCTATATACAGATTAAAACCATAGGAATAATTAACCGGAACGAAATCATGACTGACAATATAATTGTGCAACGTCGCCGGAGCCACGAACGCAATCATCGCGCCAATAAAAAGAGCGCTGTTTTTCAGGCTCGCCTGCCGATGCTGCCGGAAAGCGAGAAGCGGCACCAGAAGCGCGAGAAACAGGGCATTGCCTCGCACAAGAGCAAACAGCCCGAGTATGGCTCCACAGCCGATAAAATCCCGCGCCTTGTTGCCGTTCAAAGCGCGAAGCGCCAACAGAAGGAACAGGGATAAAAGGAACAACCCCAGTTCTTCTTTCATAACCGGCGCGGCGTAAAAGACCATGGGACGGTATAGGACCGCCAACAAGGCGGTCAGCGCGCCCGCCAAAAAACCGAAAGAACGATCCGCGATCCGCCAGAGAACGCCGACGGTCAGAACGCCGAGAATGGCGTTGAACAATCCAATGATCAGATAATCATGCCCGAAAACCCGATAAAGAATTCCGGCCAGATAAGGAAACAAAGGCGATTGATAAAAAGCCGTCGAACGCAGCCAATGGCCGTCGGCAATCGTCATTGCCCATGTGTCGTAAGCTTCGGCATCCAAGATCGGATGCATGCCGTAAGGCATGTCGTTCCATTGGATCACAAAAACCAGCCGCACGACAAAGGCCAGAGCGAACAAGCCGACAATAACGATCTTTTTCGTAAGCGATGAAGGCCACATCACGCTTCGCGCGCGATGAGTTTGCGCCGGCAGACATCGTGAAAGCCGAAAACGCTGTTCTCCATGCCCAGCCCCGAAATGCCGCGTCCACCGAAGGGATTCTCAGGGCGCGTTCCAGCGGCGTTGTTGATCTGGGCCATGCCCGAACTCATGTCCCGCGCCGCTTTCAAAGCCAGTTGCTTGTCCTCGGTAAAAATATAGCTGCCCAACCCGTAAGACGTGTCGCGCGCCAGCCGGATGGCTTCGTCATAAGTCTTGAACGTGACGATAGGCAGAACGGGACCGAAGACCTCTTCGCGCCAGACGCGCATGTCCTTCGTGATTTTCGTCAGAAGCGTCGGTTCGTAAAATGCGCCGTTCAGACGCTCAGGCCTTTTGCCGCCCGTCAGGATCACCGCGCCCTTTTGGCGAGCGTCGTCAACCTGCGCTTCAAGCAGTTCCAACTGCCGCTTGGCCGCGAGCGGCCCCATTTCCGTCGCCTGCTCCTCCGGATCACCCGGCCTTTTCGTGTCCAAAATTGCAGTCAAAGCGCGAACGACCTCGTCATAGCGGTTTTCGTGAACGATCAGGCGCTTCAGCGCGTTGCAAATCTGGCCGGAATTACGGAATCGCGCCGTGTAGATTTTGTCGATCACTTTGGGAATGTCGGCGTCCGCGAAAAGAATCCCCGGATCGGAGCCACCCATTTCCAGCAAAGCCGGAATCATTTTCTCCGCCGCCGCTTGATAGACACGGCGTCCCGTCGCGCTGCTGCCCGTAAAGCACATCAGATCGACATCCTGTTGCAACAGGATCGCGCCGGTCGCGCCGTCGCCATAGATTTGATTGAAAACGCCCGACGGAATCTCCGCTTCGGCAAACGCGGCATCCAGCATCTTGCCGAAAAGCGGGACTTCCTCCGAGATCTTGAAGACAACGGTGTTTCCGGCGACGAGATTTTGCCCGACGCCCCAAGTGAAATTCGAGAACGGGAAATTCCACGGAACGATGACGGCGGCAACGCCGCACGGTTCATAAAAAACCTCGGCGACTTCCTTGCCGTCGCGGTAAGTCTCATAAGGTTTAAGACCTTCTTCGCCATGCGCGAGATACCAATCCCAATAAGCGAGTCCGGCGTCCACGGTCGCCTCCGCGCCGACGATGGGACGTCCCATTTCACGGCATGAGATCAGCGCCAGAGCCGCTCTCTGCTTCCTGAAAACGCCGACCAGCCTTTTGAGAATCTCAATCCGCTTTGTGACGCCAAGCCCCTGCCAAGCCGGTTGCGAGTCGCGCGCGCGCGCCACGGCGGCGACGATTTCCGACGGTTTGGTTACGGCAACTTCGCCGAGAACGTCATAGCCTTTGGCGGGATTGGTCGAAATCAACGTCGCGGTCATGGAAACTCCTTCGGATAGAGCCCCCTGCCGTCACGCAATGATGTCCGGCAGAAGATTGCTTTCGATTTTCGTGATCTCGTCACGAAGCTGCAATTTGCGTTTCTTGAGCCGCTGAATCTGGATCATGTCCGGCACAGCGCGCAGCGACAAGGCGCTGATCGCATCGTCGAGATCGCGATGTTCGGCCATTAATTCGGCCAAACGCTCTTTCAATTCTTCCTGTTGGCTCATGGGACTACAACGGCTCCGGAAAGACGAGCGTCATAGCAGAAAACAACCTTTCATGCTATGGGCTTGTTATGGCTTGCTTTTATGCGGAATTGCGCTTGTATCGCATAGAGGGCGGCCATCACCAGCACAGCCAGAGTCAGCCCAAAACACACCCCTGCCGTCGGCGGCCACGCCAGAACCCCAAGATTAGCTTCCATTTTATCGAGGTGCTGGACACAGGGAAGAACATCGGTCGCAAACAGCCGATAATTCTTTGAGACGTTGGTTGGCATGGCGCAACCCGAAAAGACCGCCATATTCGCAAAGACGATATAAAAATTGGTCAAAACGGCCACCCCAAGAATTGGAACGGCCAACATTCTCAGGAATCTGACTCGCGCAAAGGTCATGAGCCCCAGACCATAGATCACCGCCAAGGCCGGAGCGAATACATGCAGGTAATATCCGGGCGTCAGTTCGTCGAGTCCATAGAGCAGCAAAAGGAAAGCATGCGCGCCCAAGCCGATGAGCATGGGGGCGACGACCCACACGGGAATCACAAAGAGTTTACTCGTTTGACCGAACAAACCGGCCAAATAGCCCACCAGAACCACGCCCGTCAGAACGGCGTAAAACCTGTAAAAGACGGAATCCAGAATTATTTTTGACCAGCCTCCCGTGATCCATACCGCTGTATTGAAAGCATCGCCGAGATTGGACAAATAACCGCGCCATGAAAAATTTTCGCCAAACAGAGTCATGATTTTATGAACCGACAGATCCTTTTCAAAATCGACCGCGCCAAAACTTCCGGAATGCAAATAATTCATGCCGTATATCGGCACGACGACGAGAAAAAGAAGCGCGCCCGCTTTAAGCGGCGACTGCCACCAATCCTTGGCATAGGCGGGATTTTTGCGAACGACGACCGCATGATGCAGGACGAGAAACCCCATCACGCCGCACGTCACCGGAATCATGAACGCCTTCGTCAGGCAGGCAAGCCCTAGGCTAAGAGCAAGGTACAGCCACGCTTCTTCGCGTGGATCGCGCAACTGCCACAGCAGCATCGCCCACCCGATGCCAAACAAAAACAGGCACAGGCTGTCATTGCCAAGCCGTCCGAACTCCCAAAAATATTCCGGCATCAGGAACGGATAAAGCCATCCCATAACCATGATCGGCGCGGCGTCGGGATAACCCGTTTTGGCCAGATGATTTCCCGTAGCCCACACGCCGATGCAAAGCCCTGCAAAGGCCAGCCCATAGGACAACAGCCGCAAGATCAGAAGCGCCGTCACCATCGGCACATGTCCGGCCAGCACTTTCATCGGCAGCGCCATCAACCGGTAGTACAAAGGCGGATGCTGGTATTGCCAATTTAATTCCGGTCCCGGCGCGAAATCGTGTGTCGTCAAATTGGTTCGATACAGACTGACATAGGCCTTCACGCGCTCCGGCTGTTTGAAGAAAGCGTCATAGGTCATGTACCCGCGCAAGGCATCCCGCGTATGCAACGGCTCAAAACTGATCCATTCATAGGGCATGGGGCCGCGCCGATAATAATCAAACACGTCGTCGGCAATGTGTTGCTTCTGATCCGGAGTTATTCCGGACGTCCTATCGGCGAAAGCTTCGGCTTCTATGCGCGAATAATGCGCCGTTTCATCGATCCCCTCGAACGGCGGCAACATCGCCACCATCCCGATCCCGAACAGCAGGTTCGCAAGAAGGAGCAGACGGGCAACGGCGCGCATGAATCAATGCCGGAAATGGCGGATACCCGTGAAAACCATGGCCAGACCGGCCTTGTCCGCCGCTTCGATCACTTCGGCGTCGCGCATCGAGCCCCCCGGTTGAATGACGGCGGAGGCTCCCGCCTCGGCCACCGTCAACAAACCGTCGGCGAAGGGAAAGAAAGCGTCCGATGCGGCGACGGAACCGCGTGTGCGCGGCGCGGCGAGCTTTTCCGCAGCCGCGACATCCTCGGCCTTGCGCGCCGCTATGCGGGCGCTGTCGACGCGGCTCATCTGCCCCGCGCCGATGCCCACCGTCGCGCCGTCCTTGGCGTAGACAATCGTGTTCGATTTGACATGCTTGCCGACCGTGAAGGCGAAAATCAGATCGCGCATTTCGGCCTCGGTCGGCTGACGTTTCGTCACGCATTTCAACTGCGCCCGATCCAGCACGACATTGTCGCGCGTCTGCACCAGAAAACCACCCGCCACCGACTTCACCACTTTGTCGGCGCCCTTGGGATCGGGCATCGCGCGTGTCAGCAACACGCGTAGATTTTTCTTCGCCGCCAGCGCATCGCGCGCGTCGTTGTCGAGATCGGGAGCGATGATGACCTCGGCAAAAAGTTCGGCAATCGCCTTGGCCGTTTCGCCGTCCAGCGGACGATTGCAGGCGATGATGCCGCCGAAGGCGCTGACGGGATCGCAAGCCAAAGCGAGCCGATAGGCCGAAATCAAATCCTTGCCGACCGCGACGCCGCAGGGATTGGCGTGCTTGATGATGGCAATCGCGGGCTGATCGGTGAATTCAGACACAAGCTCGAACGCCGCGTCGGTGTCGTTGAGATTGTTATAGCTCAGTTCCTTGCCCTGAATCTGAATCGCGCTGGCGAGGCCGATACGCGACGAATCCGCAACATAGAACGCCGCCGACTGATGCGGGTTTTCGCCGTAGCGCAAGGACTGGCGCTTGGTCGCGGCGAGCGTGAGCGTATCGGGATATTCCTCGCCCAGTTGCCGCGCGAACCACGCGCTCACCGCCGAGTCATAGCTCGCGGTATGGGCGTAGGCGGCGGCGGCCAATTTCTTGCGGAACGAAAGCGACGTGCCGCCGTTGCGCGTTTTCATTTCGGCGAGCAGCTCGTCATATTGCGCCGGATCGGTCACGACCGCGACGAAATCGTGATTCTTGGCGGCGGCGCGCACCATCGCCGGACCGCCGATATCGATATTCTCGATGCAGGTTTCGAAATCCGCGCCCTTCGCCACCGTAGCGCGGAACGGATAGAGGTTCACGATCAGCAAATCGATCGGCGGAATGTTGTGTTCGTGCGCCGCTTTCTGGTGTTCCTCCCGATCATGCCGTTGCAGCAGCCCGCCGTGAATGCGCGGATGGAGGGTCTTGACACGCCCGTCCATCATTTCCGGAAAGCCGGTGTAGTCGCCGACCTCAATCACCTTGATGCCCGCCTGCCGCAATTTCTCCGCCGAACCGCCGGTGGACAGAATCTCGACGCCGTATCCGGCAAGCTGTTTGGCCAGTTCAACGAGACCAGCTTTATCGGAAACGGAAATCAGGGCGCGGGTAATTGTGTGGCTGTCGGTCATAATCGCTCCAGAGTCGATGATGAGCGATCTTTTAGGCGAGTATCTTCAGATATTCAATGGAGCGGTGACCCTATGGAGAGAGACGTCAAACTTTCAGAGCGCCCCCATCGGGGGGAACCAATTTAAGGTTTAGCCACGCAATCAACACCTTAAATCCGCCCACAACCTCATAAAAACCCTGACAAATCATGGGATTAACAATGAATTTATTCAGTTAGTGATAAAATATGGCCATTGCGCAACATCCATATGGGTAGAGTGATGGAAGACGGAAGCCACTATTCAGACAGAAGAATTGCTCGCGGCCCCCAAATGGGGGTCGAGGCGTCTGAGTTCATTATGACGCCCCCCTACGTTGATACTGAGCGCCTCACCGGAGCCGGTGGAAAAACACCAGACGAAAATCAACATAACTGGGAAGTCCTAAGGGATACCATTATTGGTGCCGGCGGAACCGTTATCAATCATGTCGTCGGACAAGTCTTTCCAACTCAGGTTTATGATCGTGATGCTGCGCTCATTATTGGGAAGCAGGCCGTTGTACCTGATCCCAAGAAGCTTAAGGAAGCGTTGCTCGTCGTCCATGGTTATGACCAAAAGGAAAGAACCGCCGTTGTTGAAGGAACGCACGCATTCTTAAAAAATCATGGGTTAGAGCTAAAAACTCTGTCTGGTTTTACTTTCGAAGGAGGCGACACTGTCGTCAGCGAAAAAAACAATACGATTTTCATGGGCATGAATTTCTACAACATGGGGCAGGAGGAAAAAGCCGTTCAGGCCATGTCCGCAGCGACAGGCATGAAAGTTGTCCCCGTACCCATGCCACAGGCAAAACCTCGCGTAATAACGTTATCAGAACTTGCTTCGTTGAAGCCGACGGATACCCACCCTCCCTACTATCACCTTGATACCTATATGTCCGTCTTGCCTAATGGCGAGGTTCTTATCAATCCAAAGGGCACTACCGCTGAAGGGCTTGCGCTGATAAAAAATACGGTGGGAGAAAAAAACATAATTCTGGTGAACAACGAACACGATCAGCTCGGATATGCGGCCAATCTGGTCAATGTCGGGAATACGTTGATCATGCCCACGGCCTCGAAAGAGCTACGGAAAACCCTTGAGGATCGCGGCTACCGCGTTATCACTCCTGAAGATCAGGGACTGAAGCCGGGAGCTTGGAATTTCAACGATGGCGCCGTCCACTGTGTAACATTACCAGTTTACAATGCCCCAAGGCAAAATCAGCTGCAAACACGCGGCGATTTAAGGGGTTATCAGGCCTCCACAATGCCCGAAAAACCGAATGATGTCAGACCGTCCGCTGCCGCACCACCCCCGACAACAACGCCCGCACATTCCGCCCCCAGCGGCAACAAGAAACCAACAGCGAGTTCCCAGCCAGCCCTACGAACTTAATTTGATATACTCCTCGCACCTGAAGATTTGGAATCACGAAAGGTTTCCCTCTCCCTCGCGGGGAGGGTTAGGGAGGGGGGAGAATGACCGGGAACTATGCTTCGGATTCTGAAACACGGCACCAAGCCTTACTCCCCCACCCCTGACCCCTCCCGCGAGGGGAGGGGAAATCTCTCTCATCTTGCCAACCTTTCAAGTGCGAGGGGGATACAAGAAATGGAAATCACAACGCCAACTTACGGCACTAGCGCCAATAATGCCGCATGAACAGCTCAAGATTGAGAAGCGCCCAAATCAATTTTTCGTGGTTATGCCGCCCGGAAACATGCTCGCCCAGTAAAAGCTCAAGCTTGTCGCGCCGGTAAAATTCGCGGCTTAACGAATCCTGCCCCAACAGATGATCATAAACGAAGGCTCTCAGGCTGGTGCGGAACCAAAGGTTAACGGGAACCCGAAACCCTATCTTGGAGCGGTACAGAATGGACGATGGCAATACCGGTTTCATCGCCTGACGTAGCAACCATTTCTGCTCACCGCCCCGGATAAGATACTTATCCGGACAACTGGCAACAAACTCCGCCAGCTTGTGATCCATGAAAGGCATGCGCGTTTCAATGCCCGCCGCCATCGTCATGCGGTCGCCCCGCTCCAGAAGATTGTCCGGCAACCATGATGTTTGGTCGAAATAAAGACAGCGCCTGAAAGCGGAAACCCCCTTGTCCACAGCAAACGGCCTGCTGTCAACGGGACGATCAGCCACACGCATAGCCACCAACTGATCACGCTCCGCCCGCGTCAGCGAACCGAACCAACGCGGCAATCGTTCGGTCGGATCGCGCAACCCAAAACTGTTAACCAGCGTTTGCAAACGATAAAACCTCGAAGGAAGACTGTTAACCAAGGGTTCAATGAGGCCATCATGCGCCCACGACGGAACAACGGATTGGTACAAATGCGCATAAGGTTCAAAGCGATGTTTAGGATACCCGGCCAGAATTTCATCGCTGCCCTCACCGGTCAAAACCATCTTGACGGTTTTGACGGCTTCTTTTGACAGAACGTAAATGGCGACATCGGCGGGTTCAGCAATCGGCGCGTCCCGGAATCCGACCGTTTGCGGCAAAAGGGTTATAACGTCGGCAGCCTTCATCAACCATTCGTGATGATTAGTTTTAAATTGCTTCGCAACTTCGCGGGCGTACCTGGTTTCGTTATATTCCTGTTCCTCAAAACCAACGGAAAAAGTGTTGATGGGATTATGGCTGTGGCGGCTCATCAGCGCGACGACCGCCGAACTGTCGATACCGCCCGACAGGAACGCGCCAAACGGCACGTCGGCAACCATCCGCAGCTGAACGGATTCGTCGAGAATTTCCGTGAAGGTGCGCAGTGCGTCCGCATCGCTGCCGACAAAGGGTTGCCGCGTCTGTTGCCCATCCGGCGGAAAATAATAATTACCGGTTGTAAAACGACCAGCTTGCCAGACAGCAAAACTTCCAGGAGGCAATTTAACGATGTCAGAAAACATCGTATGCGGGCCCGGCACATAACGGTATTGAAAATAGTCATAGACCGACTGGCGGTCGAGGCTGGTTCTAGCCCCCGGATGCCCCAGAATCGACTTGATCTCAGAGCCGAACAACAGGCGCTCGCCGTCCTGCCGCAAAAAAAGCGGCTTTTTGCCGAAGCGATCACGCGCCAGAAACAATTGCTCGCGTCCCGCATCCCACAGCGCAAAGGCAAACATGCCGCGCAACCGACGGACGCAATCGCTTCCCCATGCTTGATAAGCACAGATCAAGACTTCGGTATCGGAACTCGTCACAAAAACGCAGCCCAGAGCCCGCAGTTCATCGCGCAGTTCAACGAAATTATAAATCTCGCCGTTAAAAACGACCGTCACCATGCCATCGGTCGAATGCATGGGTTGCGCGCCGGTCGATAAATCGATAATCGACAAACGGCGGTGGCCGAGCCCGACGCTGTAATGGCCGTCGCGGGTTTCCTTCAGGAAAACGCCCTTGGCATCGGGACCACGGTGCGCGACCGCGTCATTCATCCGTTCCAGAACCTGAAGAGGCGCTGCTTCGCCGCTAAGATCCGCCCAACCCGTTATTCCACACATTCACGAAGCTCTCTCTATTAGCCTGTTGACACCCTAACACAACGAGTTCCCATGCTAATGACCTTGCTCTATCATCTTAACCCTGATAGCTCTTATTTGCTATCGTAAAAACAAGGATTCCTCATGGCAAATACCACCGATATTTCCTCGTCCCCCTCCATGACCAATGGCGCCGCTGCCGGAGCAGAAAACGCCCTGCCAATGTTTTATGGCGCGCCGAGACCTTTGGACCGCCAGCGCGACGCGAAGATGAAGATCTCGCGTCCCAGCAATTTCCGTTTTGCCGGAAACAGCAACGCCATTCCGTTGCTGATCGACGAATTTCCGATGGCAGCGGCCTATTACCCGATCGTGTTCGCGGCTGGCCCCCTGCCCATTCCGGCGGCAGTCGTTGGACTGAAGAACGACACCAACCTGTTCCTCGATAAAGAGGGGCGCTGGCTGAACGGAGCCTACCTACCCGCATATGTGCGTCGTTATCCGTTTATTCTGATGGACGATCCGGTGCAGAAGCAATTCGTCCTCTGCATCGACGACGCTACGGATATGCTCAGCGAAACGGGAGAATACACCCTGTTTGAAAACGGCGAGCCGAGCCCGTTCACCAAGAGCGCGATGGAATTTTGCGCCGCGCTGCGCCAACAAGGCGACGCCACGGACGAATTCGTCAAGGCGCTCAAGGAACATGATTTGCTGATGTCGAACGACGCGCAGATCGACCTCCGCGACGGCACCAAGCTGCAACTCAGCGGTTTTCTGGTGATCAATCCGGAAAAATTCGACGCCCTGCCCGACAACATTATATTGCAATGGCGGAAAAAGGGTTGGCTGGGATTGGTCTACGCCCAGTTGCTGTCGTCCCATCGCTGGAATAATCTGGTCGATCTGTTGAATCCGCAAAGATAACCCAACAGGCGACAGATCA
>CAIQVS010000136.1 GCA_903875345.1 uncultured Pseudomonadota bacterium
TCCCCCTTCAGGGGGAGAGGGGTTGGGGTGAGGGGGCCAACGTATGACATCGCCCCCCAATTCAGCCAAAATCATTTCCGCAACGCCTTCCGTATTCCTCAGAATATCCGTATTCCAGAAATGAATAATACGCCAGCCTCGACTTTCCAAATAGGCCGTTCGTTTGTCGTCATGCACGTTATCGGCATGTTGTCCACCATCAGCTTCAACAATCAGACGATGCTCAATACAAGCAAAATCGGCGATATAGGCATCAATCGGATGCTGCCTTCGAAATTTGTAGTTTTGCAGCTGGCGACTCCGTAACACAGCCCACAATCTTCGCTCAGCGTCCGTTGGTTGTCGCCGCATGGAGCGGGCTTTCTTTATATTGACCGGCGGTCTTTTTGGCACTGCCCCCTCACCCCAACCCCTCTCCCCCTGAAGGGGGGAGAGGGGCCTCGCGGCAAATCTCCGTTAAAACCCTGCTATGCCTGTTTTCCTGTCAACAAGGCATGTGCCCGTTCCTCGCCGATCATCGGCAAAAGGATTTTCATTTCCGGACCATGATCGACGCCGGTCAGCGCGAGGCGCAGGGGGCGGAACAAATCCTTGCCCTTGCGTCCGGTTTTTTCCTTCACCGCATTCGTCCAGCACGTCCATGTGGTTTCATCCCAAGGCTTGGCGGGCAGCAACGCGGCGGCGGCGGCGACAAAATCCGGCTCGGTCACGACCGGTGTCACGGGACCATGCGCGACATGCCACCACGTGCCGATGTCGCTCAGTTTTTCCAGATTGGCGCGCATCGCGACCCAGAAAGCATCATCGATCATCGACAGATTCATCGCCTGCAAGCGATCTTTCACGGCGGCAAAGGGCGTGTGATGCAGGATTTTGGCGCTCAGATGCTGCAGTTCGGTCAAATCGAATTTCGGCGTCGCGCGCGAGATTTTGCCCAGATCGAATTCCCCGGCCAATTCTTCCAAAGTCAAATGCGGCGTGATCGCATCCGAAGTGCCGAGTTTGGCGAGCAACGCGTTAATCGCCATCGGCTCGATCTGCATCTCGTCGCGCATGCTGGCGATGCTGAGTGTGCCGAGCCGCTTGCTCATCTCGATGCCGGTGGCGCTGACGATAAGCGGGAAATGCGCGAAGATAGGCGGCGCGACCGAGGTAATGCCCCGCCAGATTTGAATCTGCACGGCGGTATTGGTGACGTGATCCTCGCCGCGAATGATGTGCGTGATGCCGAAATCGATGTCATCGACGACCGAGCAATAGGTGTAGAGCGGCACGCCGTCCTCGCGCACCAGAACCGGATCGGACAGCGAGGCGGCGGGAAAGCTCTTGTGCTTCTGGATCACATCGTCCCAGACGACGTCGGTATGTTCCAATTTGAAACGCCAGTGCGGTTTCCTGCCCGACGCGATCAGCGCGGCGCGATCGGCGTCCGTGAGCTTCAACGCGGCGCGGTCATAGACGGGAGGCAGACCGCGTCCCAACTGCGTCTTGCGTTTTAGATCAAGCTCGGCCTGCGTTTCAAAACAAGGATAAACCCGTCCCGCCGATTTCAACTGCTCCAGCACTTCGGCATAGCGATTGAGGCGATCCGATTGCCGTGCGAAAGCATCCCATGTCAGGCCGAGCCATTTCAGATCACGGTCAATGGCGCTGGCGAAGGCGGGCGTCGAGCGTTCCTGATCGGTGTCGTCGAGGCGCAGCATGAAACTGCCGCCGTATTTCCGCGCAAACAGGTAATTAAACAAGGCGGCGCGGATATTGCCGATATGCAGCAAACCCGTGGGCGATGGAGCGATGCGAACTTTGATTGTCATGCAATTGTTTTAGCAGGGTTTTCCGGACAGTGAAGGGTAAAATCCTGTTATATGTATCGAAATCTTACTCCGCCGCCAGTTGATTGTCTCTGTCCTCCATTAGAGCGGAGGACAGGCTTTCGAACAATCGAGTTAAATCGCGCCGCACCCGCGCGAAGCCCTCGTGTTTTTCCAGCCGCGTCTCGTCCATATAAAGGCGTCGGTTGATTTCCAGTTGCAGCGCGTTCCGGTTGTGCTGAGGCTGGCCGTAACGCCGCGCGATCTCGACGCCGCTGTAGGGATCGTTGAGCGCGACGCTGTAGCCCATATCCTGCAAAGAATCTCCGACCACGTGGGTCAAATGCGCCACGCAACTTTCGCCGTTGCGGTCGCCGAGTACGAAATCGGCGCGCCTCCCGCCCATGTGGTTTTTCCCGTCCGGCATCGAATGCATATCGATCAGAAAGGATGCCCCGAACAGGCGGCAACGTTCGTCAATCGCGGCTTGCAGCGCGGCGTGATAGGGACGGTAACAAACTTCAATCCGCCGCATAATCTGCGCCGGATCTAGCGGCGCGGCATAGACCGGAACGCCGCTAAGCCCCAAGCGCCGCACGAGGCCAAGCCCCTGCCGCGTATGGGGACTGGGCGCAAGCGGCGACGGCCAAGGCTCAGCGAGAAGGTCGGGATCGATGTCGTTTTCGGCGCGATTGACGTCGATATAGCTGCGCGGAAAACGCGCGAGAATAACCGTCGCGCCCGCCTTCGTCGCGCCGTCGATCAGCTCATCGACGAGGAAATCCTCCGTCTGACGCAACGACAATAGCGGGCAACCATAGTCGAAATCCGGCGGATAATCGCGCCCGCTGTGGGGGCTGTCGATGACCAAAGGCGTCATCGGCGCGGAAGGATGGAGAATGGAAACAGGATGAACGGACATCCGCAATCAGCCCCGCTCCATCTTGCGGCGAAGAAAAGTCCCAATCTCGGACGGGCTGAATTCCTGCAGCAGACTGAGGCTTTTGCCGAAACGCATGACATCGGCGATGCGGCGATCAAGAAATCGCCATGTCGCTGCATTGCCAGGCGTTTCATCGTCGAGCCAAAACAGCGTCACAGTCTTGAGTACGATGCCCAGCAGGATGCGTTTCGTGTAGCGGTTATAATCCGTGGCCGTATCCCCCGCCGCGATCCACATGAGGTCTACGGTTCTGGCCATGCGCTTGATGCCGGATACCGCATGCTGCGGTAGCGCATACCAAACCGACAGTCGACGCAAGGCTTCGCGGTAGGGGGCAAGATAATCAAGCCGCGCGCGCACCGCGAAGCCAATTTTGTCGCGGACGCGGAAACGGGCAAATCCTGATTCACGCTGAATACGTTCTTGCATGGCAACGTCCGCTGTTTCAGCAAAATACGCGATCAAATCTTGCATGCCGTTCGGGAATAATGCCTCGGCCTCGGCGCGGGTTACTCCAGACTGTTTCAGACCACCGGCAAAAGCGGTTTTCGTCCAGCCGTCAAAGGGCACCTGTGACAAAACCGCCCGCAAAATTGCAAGGCTTTGCGCGTTTTTGTGATTGTTGGCGAGCAGAGAGCGTGAAGGCTTTTTCATGGAAATCCTTTTACTTCATAGGGTTAGGGAATCAAGGCCTTTGTTTTTGAGCAAAGAATCCCTTTTCACGTCCCGCCAGATTGTGATATAGCCCTCGCTCTTGCTTTTTGCAAAACCCCTTAAGGAGGAAGATTTCGTGCAGGTTCTCGTCCGTGATAACAATGTAGACCAAGCGCTTCGCGCTCTGAAAAAGAAATTGCAACGCGAAGGCGTATTCCGCGAAATGAAGATACGCCGCAACTATGAAAAGCCGTCGGTCAAGAAAGCGCGCGAACGCGCCGAGTCGATCCGCCGTCAACGCAAAGTCGAGCGCAAGCGCAAAGAGCGCGAAGGCTTCTAAGTTCTGAAAGGAATGTTGGCCTTCGGCATTCGGGATTCGTCATTGAATTGCCAACATTCCCTTTTATCTCTCCGGACATCCGTCCTGCTGCGATGTGAAACCTGAATGCCCGATCTTTCGATCATCCTTCCTTTTCATAACGAAGCAAACAGCGTGCGGCAGTTGCTGCATCGCCTCTATCCGGTTTTGGGAAGCCTGTCGCTGAGTTACGAGATCATCTGCGTGGACGATGGCAGCGTCGACGCAACCTTCGCCGCCTTGCGGCATGAGCGCGATCTTGATCAGCGCATCAAGCTGGTGCGCATGGCGCGCAATTTCGGCAAGGAAGCAGCGTTGACGTGTGGCCTACAACTGGCGACGGGACGCGCCGCGATTACGATGGACAGCGATCTGCAGCACCCGCCGGAAGTTATTCCGCAGTTGATCGAGAAATGGCGCAATGGAGTCGAGCTGGTTTACGCCGTGCGCCGCAACCGCAATGCCGATGGCCAGATGCGCCGTTGGCTGTCGCAGGCTTTTTATGCCGTGTTCCGCACGATTGCCGAAATCAAATTGCCCGCAGGCGCCGGGGATTTTTGCTTGCTGGATCGCAAAGTGATCGATGCCGTCAACGCCCTGCCCGAGCGCAACCGATTCATGAAGGGACTCGTCGCCTGGGTTGGTTTCCATCAAGACGTCGTTCCCTTTGATGTCGCGCCACGGCAGGATGGGGCGTCGCACTGGAATTTCTTCAGGCTTATACGTTTTGCGTTCGACGGGCTTTCCGGGTTCAGCACTTTGCCGCTTCGCATCTGGACATGGGGGGGCGTTCTGGTGTCATGCGCGGCGCTAGCTTACGGTGGGTATCTGACCTTGCGCACCTTGATTTTCGGTACTGACGTTCCGGGCTACGCCTCAATGATGGTCGGCATCCTGTTCCTCGGCGGCATTCAATTGCTCAGCCTCGGCGTCATAGGAGAATATCTCGCTCGCGTCGTAACGGAAGTAAAAGCTCGGCCTATTTTCTTTGTGGCTGAACGCGTCGGTTTTGACTCCTGAGAGCAAAAACCGACAAAACGCATACGATCGTATTGTAAAAACAGCTTTAAACGAGGGGAAATTCATCTTCCCCTAACACTCTTTATGCAATCTTGGGTTGTATTTATTCTCTCAACCCCGTGACCGACGATGGCTTCTGCTACTACGGTACTTCTTGTCGAAGACACAGCGCCGCTGGCGTTGATGTATGAAGAGTATTTGCGCGCTCCGGCACGGCGGATCATCACGGCGCCGACAGGTCGTGAAGCAATAGCGGCGCTGGACGCACGTTGTCCCGATGCCGTCGTTCTGGATTTGCTGCTGCCGGATATGAATGGCTTGGAGATTCTCGATCACGCTCGCAAACTGTATCCGCATTTGCCGGTGATCGTCGCCACGGTTACCAATTCCGTCGATGTCGCGGTCGAGGCGATGCGGCTCGGAGCCTATGATTACATCGTCAAACCTTTCTCCGCCACGCGCTTGATCACGACGTTGCATCGCGCGCTGGAGCACAAAGAACTGAAAACCGAAGTCAAGGAATGGCGTCAGATGGTGGGACGGGATCGTTGCTACGATTTCGTCGGCCAATCACCCGCAATGCAAGCGATCTACCGCATCATCGACTCCGTCGCGCCGAGTAAGGCAAGCGTTTTTCTATGCGGCGAGAACGGAACCGGAAAGGAAATGGCCGCTGCCGCCCTCCATCAAGCGAGTCCACGCCGCAACAAACCTTTCGTTCCCATCAACTGCGCCGCCATACCGCCGGAGCTGATGGAAAGCGCGATTTTTGGTCATAAGAAAGGCGCATTCACCGGCGCGATCAGCGACCATCCGGGAGCGGCGAAAGCAGCGCACGAAGGAACGTTGTTTCTTGATGAAATTTGCGACCTGCCGATAGAATTGCAGACCAAGTTGCTGCGATTTGTTCAAACCGGCGAAATCATGCCGGTCGGGGGCAGTCGCGCCGAGCTGGTCGACATTCGCTTCATCGTCGCCACCAACCGTGCTCCAGCCGAGGAAATGGCACAACGCCGTTTCCGCGAAGATCTTTATTATCGGTTGCACGTGGTGCCTATTGAAATGCCGCCATTGCGCGAACGTGGCGACGACGTCCTGATTTTGGCGAGCCATTTCCTTGCCCGCTTTAACGCTGAGGAAAGCAAAAGTTTCTCCAGCCTGTCGCCCGAAGTGATGAGCGTCTTTCGCCGTTACGAATGGCCGGGCAATGTCCGTCAGCTGGAAAACACCTTGCGAAGCATTGTTGTACTGAACGATGACACTACAGTGACGATGAACATGCTGCCGAAGGAGCTGAAACAGTTCGCCGAAACGAACCCTACATCGGCAGCAAATCAGAATACGTCTATTGCTGATCTTGTCGTGATTGCCGCCGGTCAAAACGCCGTCAAGCCCCTGTGGCAAACCGAGAAAGAAGCGATCATCAATGCGCTTGACCAGACCGGGCAAGACATTCCCCTCGCCGCAACGTTGCTGGAGGTCAGCCCGTCAACGCTTTATCGCAAACTGCAATTATGGAAAAGCGTGGGATAGATGTCCTACGTTTTTTAATAGATTTTTTAGGCTCTTTAGTATAGAATTGTGGCGTAATTACGAAGAGTGAAAATTGTAGGAAAATTCAATGTCCGAAACTAATAGAACTATTGAGGTTCTTAGCCAACAGGAGTTAGGGCGCCTTTCGGATTCACCGCCGATTTTGGCCCCCATAGAGGGCGATTTAGGGCGTGTCAAACTGGCTTCAAGTACTTTGGCGATTCCCTCAGAATCAGGAAAAGAGACGGCCACTATTACTAAACTTTCTACCTACAGCGATTTGTGCGTTGTAGGATATTATTATGGGCCAAGTCCATGTTTCAAAATTAATCAGGAATCGCTGCGGACTTTTCTTGAGGGGGATCGCAGCGTATCCGAAAGAGGCGGCCAAGATAACGTTTCAGTTTTATTGTCGACAAGACTTCCATCTTATAATATTGCACAGTTAAGCAATAATAGAGATGTTATAGTGAGCGTGTACGCGATGGCAGATCTTTCACCAGAAGATGCTGTGGCTATCGTGGGGCACGAGCGGGGGCATGCTTATTATTTCCACGAGAAACAAAGGCCGGGACTGATAGACATGCTTAAAACACCAGACATGGTTAGGAAACAAGAGGTGGTTGCCGCTATCCGGGGTCAAGAGTTCGCAGCGGATTGCTGGGCAGGTCGAAGAAAAGGTCTGGGGGCGCTCAGAGTGATACATGCCTTGGTCAACGCGTCGGCACTGGCGGCAAAAGAAATGGGACAAATCGTTTATGATGGAGACTGGACTCACCCAGGTCTTCTTGACAGAGCAAACCACATTAGGTCGTGCGTACAAGAAGTAAGCTCGAGTGCCCCATAGTGCGGGGACTGCTGCTATTGCCGCCACAATCGTATCAACAGGCGACATCAGGCGTGATCGAACCGGCTTGATTTGTTCTCATGTATTTTCACATGGGTTCCATATTTTCGGCAATGTTCAGTAAAACCATTATCGAATCCATTCTGCTCTTTGCTCCCGAAGAAGAATTGCTGATCACATTTCTATCAGCGGTTCGTCAGTTTTTCAAAAACACCTTATAAGCCGGATTGTTCGTCTCGTCCTTCGCAACAAATCCCGTCGTAGCGATCAGCTTCTCTAGCGTAGCGCGTTGCGTCTTCGGCACCTGCACGCCCATCAGGACTTGCCCATAGGCCGCGCCGTGATTGCGGTAATGAAACAGGCTGATGTTCCAGCCGGGGTTAAGGCTCGTCAGGAACTTCAGCAACGCGCCCGGCCGTTCCGGAAACGCGAAACTGTACAGAACTTCATCGATCAGCTTCGGCGGTCGCCCGCCGACCATATAGCGGATATGCTCTTTGGCGAGATCGTTCTCGGTCATATCGGTCGCGGCGAAGCCGTGATCTTTCAGTTTCTTGATGAACGGCTTGCCTTCGTCCTCGTAATTTTGCACCTGAATGCCGACAAAAATATGTGCGCCGTCTTCGCTAAAATAACGATAATTGAATTCGGTGATGCTGCGCTTGCCGAGCAACGAGCAGAATTTCAGCAAAGCCCCAGGCGTTTCCGGCAACGTCACGGCCAGCAGCATTTCGCGCTTCTCGCCAACAGTCGTGCGCTCGGCGACATAGCGCAACCGCTCGAAATTCATGTTCGCGCCGGAGACGATGCCGACCAGATCGCCTTTCGTCGCCGCACTGCCACGCCGGTCGAGATATTTCCGGATTCCAGCCACGCCGAGCGCTCCCGCCGGTTCGGCGACCGAACGCGTATCGGCGAAAATATCTTTGATCGCCGCGCAAATTTCATCGGTCGAAACGCGGATCACGTCATCGACATACTGGCGCGCGATGCGAAACGGTTCCTCGCCCACCTGCTGCACGGCGACGCCATCGGCGAACAATCCGACTTGCGGCAACTTGACGCGCTTTCCGGCTTTCAGCGCCTGATACAGGCAGTCCGAATCCTCTGGCTCAACGCCGATGATCTTGATCTCGGGCCGCACGAATTTGACATAAGCGGCGATGCCCGCGATCAACCCGCCGCCGCCGACGCAAACAAAAATCGCCTCGATCGGTCCCGAATGCTGGCGGAGGATCTCCATACCGATCGTGCCCTGTCCGGCGATCACATCCGGATCGTCGAAGGCGTGGATGAATGTCAGCTTCTCGCGCTGCGCTAATTGCCGCGCATGCTCATAGGCTTCGTCGTAAGCGTCGCCATGCAGCACAACCTCGCCGCCGAAGCCCTGCACCGCCTTGATCTTGATGTCCGGCGTCGTCACCGGCATGACGATCACGGCGCGGATTTTCTGCTTTTTAGCGCCCAACGCCACGCCCTGCGCGTGATTGCCCGCCGAAGCGGTAATGACACCCCGCGCCCGCGCCTCTGGATCAAGCGCCATGATCTTGGTGTACGCGCCGCGCAACTTGAACGAGAAAACCGGCTGCAAATCCTCGCGCTTCAGCCAAATTTTGCGCCCCGTCTGCGCCGACAGCAGCCGCGCATGATCGAGCGGGCTTTGGATCGCGACATCGTAAACCGGCGCGCCAAGGATCTTTTTGATGGTCGTTTCAAGCATAATATCAGGGTCCTGATCTAAACGTATGGACGGCGATCATAAGATATGCCTTAACAGGCGTCCAGATATTGCTCATAGACATTAACCATGACAACTGCGCCCATCATCATTTTTGTTCAACCGCAACTGGTCGAAAATATCGGCATGACGGCGCGCGCGATGATGAATTGCGGGCTGTCCGAACTGCGCATCGTCGATCCGCGCGATCCGTGGCCGCTGCATGAACCGTTGCGCGAACGCATGAACGCGGCATCCTCAGGCGCGGATGAGATTTTGAACAATGCAGGAATGTTCGCAACGGTCGAGGAGGCGATTGCCGACCTGAATTACGTCTACGCCACGACCTCGCGGACACACGATATGGTGAACCGTATTTTTACCGCGCGCGCCGCCGCGCCGGACATGATCGAACGCGCGACCGACGGACAGAAGGTCGGCGTGATGTTCGGACGCGAACGCACCGGACTCATCAGCGATCACGTCGCGCTCGCCAACGCCCGCATCACCATTCCGCTTAATCCCGAATTCGCTTCGCTCAATCTCGCGCAAGCCGTTTTGCTCATCGGCTATGAATGGTATCAGGCCAAAGACACGACTGCGCCGCTGCGCCTTGCGACAGGCAAGAGCCGACCGGCAACGCATAAAGAATATTTCAACTTCTGGAATCGGCTGGAATCTGAACTGGAGAAGAACGGTTTCTTTGTCGCCGAGGATATGCGTCCGGTGATGACGCGTAGTTTGCAGAACATGCTGCAACGCGCCGAGATGACCGAGCAGGAAATCCGCACATGGCACGGCGTCGTTTCGGCGCTGCTCGGCGTGCCGCGCCGCAACCAAATGAAAAAGACCGAGGGCGCATGACTAAATCCGTTGTCCAGAGAATGGAAATCACGGCGCAAAGCGCGGGCGATGTAATCCGCGTTTTCCTCCGCGATTGCCGCGTCGATTTGTCCATCGGCATCTATCAGGCGGAGATGCAAAAGACGCAGCCGGTAATCGTCTCAGTCGAATTGGAGGCGGCGCTTCCGCACCGGTATCAGGATCGCGTCGAATCGAGGCTCGACCGCGTGATTGACTACGAGCAAATCTACAATTTCATTCAACAAGAACTGCCGCGCATGGGGCATGTCTATTTGCTTGAAACGCTCGCCGAGCAGGTTATCGAATACTGTTTCCGCGACATTCGTGTGCGCAAGGCGCGGGTGCGGCTTGAGAAAATCGAAGTGTTTTCATCCGCCGCCGGTGCGGGCATCGAGATCACGCGCAACCGTCCAGCCGAAGGCGCATCGCCGTCATGACGCATTGGGCGCTGATAACCGGCGCGGCGCGGCGCATTGGGCGGGTCACGGCCTTGGCTCTGGCGGAGGCCGGATGGAATATCGTCATCCATTACAAGACCTCGCGCGCCGAGGCCGAACAGCTTGCCGAAGATATCAAAGCCAAAGGGCGCAACGCGTATTTGGTCGCAGCGGATTTGGCCGATGCTGAATCGGCGAGTCATTTGATCCCACGCCTTGTAGCCGAGCTTGGTTCCCTTGCGGCGCTTATCAATAACGCCAGCCTGTTCGAACCGGACGCGCGCGATCCGGACGGCGCGCGGCATCAGACGATGAACGTCGCCGCCCCACGTTTGTTGAGCAAGGCTTTGTATTCCGCAGCGGCGGGCACCCACGGCACCCTGCCCGTCATCGTTAATCTTCTCGACGCCGATCCATCCAAGCCCCATTTCGCGTCCTATAACCGCAGCAAAATTGCCTTGGCTGAAATGACGCGCGATTTAGCGCTGCGTTTTGCGCCCAAGGTTCGCGTCAACGGCGTCGCGCTCGGCGCTATCTTGCCAAGTCCGCGCGAATCGCCGGAGCATTTCTCCGCATTGGTCAAATCCTCGCCGCTCGCCTTACCCATCACGCCGGAGGCGGTCGCGTCAACGATCCGCTTCTTGCTCGAAAACAACGCGATCACGGGTGTGATTATTCCGGTCGACGGCGGCGCTCATTTTAAACGAGACCACTCGACATGATCTCGGTTCACAAACGCTCGATCCGCATCGCCGGTCACAACACCAGCCTGTCGCTGGAGCCGGAGTTTTGGGACGAGCTAAAACGCCTCGCCGCCGAACGTAATCTGTCGCTGAATGAGTTGGTCGGCTCTATCGACAAAACGCGCAAAGGTAATCTGTCGAGCACATTGAGGGTTTTTGTCCTGAACGAATTGCGCAGTCGTTTATCGCGGTGAAAATCTCTGGCAACCTGAAGCAAGAAACTCAACTTCGGGCAGCATGAACATAAAGGCCGTGTTCTATTCCCATAGGCTTAAACTTGTCGGTCACGCCCAACACCGTCTCTGCTCCCCCTAGAAGCAGCACACCATCAGGCAACATAATCTTGCCGATGGCCTCCAGAACCTTCGCTTTTGTTGGCAAATCGAAATAGATGAGAACGTTGCGGCAGAAAACGATGTCGAAACTTCCATTAACACCAAGATCCTGCAGCAAATTTCCTTCACGAAACTGAACCATGCTGCGGATATTTTCTTTGATTTGCCATCGGTCCGCTCCCTGCTGCTGAAAATATTTCATCAACAGGGCAATCGGCAATCCGCGCTGCACTTCAAACTGCGTGTACACCCCGACTTTCGCCCGAT
Source organism: uncultured Pseudomonadota bacterium (assembly GCA_903875345.1). Classification (GTDB taxonomy): domain Bacteria; phylum Pseudomonadota; class Alphaproteobacteria; order UBA9219; family UBA9219; genus CAIQVS01. The sequence goes on from CAIQVS010000136.1 coordinate 11,530, forward strand.
CAACCATTTCGCGCGATAAATCCGTGCCGATTATCTCGACCCGCCAACCATGAAGCTTGGAAGCCTCCTCGGCGCAAATCATGGCCAGAGAATAGGCTTCTTGCCCACTGGAAGCGGCCGCCGACCAAATACGAATTTGCTTCGCTGCGGCGCGGGATTTCAAAAGTTCAGGTAAAAGAATTTTCTGAAAGGCCGTGAATGGTTTTTGATCACGAAAAAAGAAGGACTCATTAGTTGTCATCGCTTCGGTAATGTCGTTAAGAACTGTCTCATCCCGCTTGTTACGAATGGACGCCGCCATGTCTTCCAGCGATTTCATATTATATTTACGAACAACCGGCATGAGTCGCGACTCAAGCAGATAGGCTTTCTCCGGAGTCAAAACGAGCCCGGAGCGTTGTTTTACAAGTGTTGCAAAAAGACCAAAATCTTCCGCTTTCATAGGCCGGTTCCAGTCGCTGCTTTTTTGACCGCAGCACCGATTGCGTTAAGCGGCAGAACCGCCGAACAGAGTCCGGCATTAGCAACGGCGCCCGGCATACCCCATACAACGCTCGTTGCTTCGTCCTGAGCGATCAGCCCCCCACCGGCCTCCACGATGCCTTGCGTCCCTTTAAGACCGTCCTGTCCCATGCCTGTAAGTATTACGGCCAGAATCTTGTTTCTGTATATCTCCCCTAATGATCGCATCATCACATCAACGGCAGGGCGACAAAAATTCTCCGGTGGATCTTTTGTCAACTTGACAACACTGCCCTCTGGCTTGCGAACAAAGGTCATATGAAAATCCCCCGGAGCGATATAGTAATGCCCCGGTTTCAGAACATCGTTGTCCTGAGCTTCTTTGCAAGACACTTCACATTGGCGCGCAATATGTTCAGCGAGAATCGTCGTGAAGGACGGCGGCATGTGCTGCGTGATCACGACAGGTTGCGACAGGCTTGACCCCATCGTTTTGATAACTTCGAATAAGGCTTGAGGACCGCCGGTCGAAGACCCTATCGCAATAATCTCTGGCTTGAAGCAAGGCATCGAACGCAGAACGAGCTTCTTTTTTTCAACGGGAGCCTTCGGCCTGACAATGGGACGCGCGACCGCGCCCCCCATACGTACACCGCGACGACGCGCAAGATCGCCGAGGACGCGCACTTTCTCAACCAAATCACGACCAAACTCTTGGGCGCCTCCAAGATCATTATCTTTCAACGTTTGCGGTTTGGGAATATAATCGGTCGCTCCAAGCGACAAGGCTTTAAGACTGATCTCGGCATTTTTGCTTGTCAGCGTTGACGCCATGATAATCTGCACGCCGGCGTCGATCGCTTTTAGCTGGGGAATGGCCGTTAGGCCGTCCATCACAGGCATTTCAATATCGAGAACGATGACGTCCACCGGTGTACGCCGCAAAGCGTCGATGGCGGCCTGACCATCCGCTGCCGTGGAGACAATCCTGAATCCACTTTGCGCCTCCAGCGCACGCCTGATCCAGCCACGGATGACAATCGAGTCATCGGCAATCATGACGCGACATGGCAAACCTGCCTCATTCTGCGTATCGACGCCCGACAAAGGGGTGGTAGCGCTCATATCAATAGCCCAAAGGTTGCATCAAGGATCAATCACGCCAAGCTGCTCTAGTTTTCCACGAACAATATCCGCATCAAAAGGCTTCATGATGTATTCATTCGCGCCGGCGCCTATGGCAACTTGGATATGCGACATGTCGTTCTCGGTCGTACAAAAAATAACAACCGGATTTTGTCCGTCCGGCAATTGCCGTAACGCTTGCAGGAACTCCAAGCCATTCATGACCGGCATGTTCCAATCAAGAAGAATAAACAATGGCAATTTATTTTTGCATGCCTCAAGGGCAATCTGGCCATTCTCGGCCTCCTCGCAGGAAAAGCTCAAGGCTTCCAGAATCTGACGAGCAACCTTACGAATAACCCGGCTATCATCGACAATCAGACAGGTTTTCATGTGAAAAAGATCCGGACAGGCTTGTTTTAGGCAAGATTACGACGATCCTGGCGAAGAAGCCTTGGAACATCGAGAACCACCAAAAGAGTATCCTTTAAGCGGAAAATGCCATCTGAAACGTCCTGCCAGTGCGCATCAAGCGTTGAAGGGTTGCCCTCGTAATCCGCTTGCGGCAGTTTCATAACCTCCCCAACCCGATCGACAATCAAGCTGTAAAGCTCATCATTATGCTCGACAACCACGCTCATACCCGGCTCACCTGCAGGACGCGGAGGCAATCCGAGCCGGATACGCATATCAATCGCCGTCACAATCCTTCCACGCAGATTAAGCGAACCCGCTACCTCCGATGGAGCAAGCGGCACGCTGGTGATGCGTTGCGGCCCGAGAACATCTTGCACCTGAAGAACGGAGATGCCGAACAATTGTCCTGCGGTCACCATTGTTACATACATATGGTCAACGGACATAGCGTCCTTGGTCATATCTTTCGATGCCACTACAGTTGACAAACCTACGCTCATGCCTGTCCTCCGTTTGATCTTGAGCTCTCAAGATTTTGATGCAGCGTTGCCAACAAAGCTTCGCGATTGAATTTCGGGATATAATCATCGAACCCTGCTGTGCGCCCACGCTCAACATCCCGTGTTGTGGAATGCGACGACATCGCCACAATCGGCAGATGACTCCACCTACCCCCCTTACGCACGGCGGTGACAAATTCGAAGCCGTTCATGCCGGGCATTTCAATATCGCTGACGATAGCGTCAAAATCCATACCCGCTTCCTGAAGCTTGAGCGCTTCGCTCGGACTTTCTACCGCCGTGACCTCATATCCCGCCACGGTTAGCAATGGCGTCAACAAGTTACGAAAGAAAGGACTGTCATCAACCAGCAAGATGCGCCGCGCCTTCTGTTCACCAAAAGCACCGTCCGTTTCGACGTCAAACCAGTCCTGAAAAGCCTGAGCAAGGAAGTACGTCGCATCAAGTACATCCGTTGCCCGACCGGCAATAATCGATGTCCCCAAATAACCGGGCCGCCGCGAGGATAAATCCACATGAAGCTTTTCTTCAACAATATCGATGATTTCATCGACCATCAGCCCCATGTGTTTGTCCCGATCGGCAAAGACGAGGATTGGCTGCAACCCTTCCCTAGACTTGTCGGATTCAGCCCGCACATGAACCAAGGGCATCAACTTACCACGATACTGCATGACAGTTGAATCCCCTGAATACTCTATATTCTTCCAATCCACCTTCTCCAAACGGGCTATAAGCGCCAAGGGCACGGCTTTCGGCCCCTCATCTCCGGTACGGAAAAGCAGAAGAGACTGCCGATCATCACTGCGACTGAGGTTCGTTTGCGTCGCATGATGCGCCATCTCATTGGCGGCATGAATTTCATCGGCATGCTGAACCAAGCCATTCACATCGAGGATCATCACCACGCTGCCGTCGCCCAAAATCGTGTTGCCGGAAAACACCCTGATATCCCGAAGAATTGGCGAAACAGGCTTGACGACAATTTCCTCGGTATCAAACACCTGATCGACAATAATGCCAAACGTCGTGCTGCCTGTCTGAATAACGACAATAAAATGGCAACCATCCGTTCGGATATCGTCATCGCCAAGCTTGAGCGCCTTACGCATCGACACCAAAGGCAAAAGGCGGTTGCGCAAACGCAGAACGGGCGTTCCATTGATACGCTCGACGCGGTGCTCGCTCTCCGCCGATGCCTGCACAAGTTCAACAACGTTAATCTGGGGGATAGCAAAACGCTCATTCTTGCATCCCACGATGAGCGCCGACACAATCGCCAACGTAAGCGGTATTTTGATAAAGAAACGGGAACCTTTTCCGCTGATTGAACGAAAATCAATCGTGCCGCCGATTTTTTCAATGTTCGTCTTCACGACATCCATACCAACGCCGCGGCCTGAAACCGAAGTCACCTCCGACGCCGTCGAAAATCCGGGCTTAAAAATATATTGCATAATCTGCTGATCGGACATTGCGGCCAATTCAGCCTCGGTCGCCAACAGCTTTTCCAAAGCCTTGTTCCGAATCTTGTCGAGCGCCAGACCACGCCCATCATCCGATATTTCGATGATAATGTGCCCGCCTTCGTGATAAGCGTTAAGGAGGACAACACCTATTTCAGGCTTTCCCGCCCTGATGCGTTCAGCGGGCAACTCGATGCCGTGATCGGCGGAATTTCGCACCATATGCGTGAGCGGATCCTTGATCAACTCTAGGACTTGCCGATCCAGCTCGGTTTCAGCGCCGATCATTTGCAAATCAATCTTTTTGCCCATTTCGTGCGACAAATCGCGGATGATACGCGGCAACTTCGCCCAAGCGCTGCCGATCGGTTGCATGCGCGTCTTCATCACGCCGTCCTGCAACTCTGATGTAACCTGATTGAGGCGCTGCAACGGCGTCGTGAAAGCGCTTTCTTTCTGGCTACGAAGAATTTGCAGCAACTGATTGCGAGTCAGCACCAGCTCGCTGACCATCGTCATCAACGTTTCCAGAACATCGACGCTCACGCGTATCGACTGGTCGACAACCGAAGCGCCTCCCTTGGCGGCGTGATCATCAGCGGCAGGTTTTGCTTCCGTTACTGCCTTTGCGGCGACCGGAGCAGGCGCTACCGATGTATTGGGAACTGCGATCCGCTCTTCTGCTTCCGGAGCGCTTGGCATTGTAGCAGCTACATCTCCCGATGCCGCTGCCGGACCATCCACTTTGCCCGCAGCCATAGCATTAAGCGCGTCAATGAGGGCTTGATCGTTCCCTTCAGCTTCGGTCTCATGCTTTTCAAGATGAGCCAGCAATCCTTTAATCGTATCAATTGATCTCAGAATGAGGCTGACAGCATGGGGAGTAACCGGCAGTTCCCCGTCGCGGAATTTTCCCAACACGTTTTCCCCTGCATGCGCGACATGCTCAAGGCGCGGCAATCCCAGAAAGCCGCAGGTTCCCTTAATGGTATGAACCAGACGAAAAATATTGCCGAGAAGTCCGGGATCATTCGGGTTCTGTTCTAGCCTGACGAGCTCGATGTCGAGGGTTGCTATGTTTTCTGATGTTTCGGTCAGAAACTCGCGGAGAAGATCATCCATGGAACTACCTCTGATGTCATTGCTTGGATTCGGCTGGTAGGGTTCGAACGCTCGCTATAATGTACGCTCAATTCTTAATAATATCTTAGGCTCCAACGACCGCTTCTGCTCCCGACAGGTTTAAATCCACTCGATCGGCAACGGATTGATCATAAGTTAGATTGAGTTGGAAGTTTTCGGCCAAACGCCCGGTAATATAGGATTGTATCGTACGGGGCGTTAATTCATCGATCGGAACAGTCCCATCCAAGGCAGCCAGAAAAGAGGGGGACAATCGAGCGTTACGGCCAATAATTTCAAACCGACAGCAAGGTTGACCCTTATCAAGGGTGGAACGCAGAGAAACAACGCCGCCGTAAGCAAGAAGTTCTTCAGCCAGAACGACAAGGTTTAACATGACCTTCAGCAACCCCTTTCGCTCGGCTAAAGACGATTCGGGCTGATCCTCCGGCCAATGAAACAGAACCTTGCCTCCCGTCAAATATTGTTCGGCCACTTGCTTGACATCTTTAACCGCGAGATTCTCCTCGCTACCGGCGCGGCCATAGGCAATGCGAAACAGGCGCAGCCGACGCGACGCATTGGTCGCGCTATCGCCAATCAGCTTCATGGCCTCATCAACGACAGATCCCCCAATATCCTCAATGAGTTCAACCCCATTATTGATGGCGCTTACCGGACTAACCAGATCATGGCAGATTTTGGAGGCGAGAAGCTCCAGCACGCGCAAATCGATTTGCATGAACGCCCTCAATGCGTATGTCGCTTCACAAAAACGAGGATTTCCCATTGATTCATGTTTATGCAATAATTATTAAAGGACGATTAACGGTTTAACGGCTTGGCTCAGATATGAAAATCGCATTCACCGCAGCCCATAATCGAGGCGCGCAACAGGCGTTGGCCGACCTCAAGAACCGCTACGGGCAACATGACCTCGACGCCGCAGACATTGTTGTCGCGCTCGGCGGCGACGGTCATATTCTAAAAACCCTCTATGAGATCATGAGTTTCGATAAAGCCATCTTCGCAATGCGTCGTACGGAATCCGTTGGCTTCCTGTGCAACGATTTTCGTAGTGAAGATTTGCCGGAAAGGCTCGGCAGGGCTCAGGCTGTAAAACTTCACCCCCTCCGCCTCGAAGCGCAATCAACGGACGGATCCAAACACGAAGCTTTGGCCATTAACGAAGTGACAATAATTCGCGAAACACCCCAATCGGCGCGCTTGAACATCAGTATTGACGGAATCGAACGCCTGTCCCACTACAATGGCGATGGCATTCTCGTTTCAACTCCGGCCGGCAGCACCGCTTACAACCATTCCTGCGGCGGCCCGATTATACCGCTTGATGCCAACACATTTGTTATCACCGCCATTTGCGGCTTCAGACCGCGCGGCTGGCGTTACGCCCTTCTATCGCATGATGCCGTGGTCGAGATCGAAGCGCTTGAAACAACGAAACGTCCCGTGCGTATCGAAGCCGGGCTAGCAGTCATTCACAATGCCGCCTTTGTGAAAATTCACCGTGACGACAGCAAAAGCCTGACCCTGATGTTCGATCCCGATCAGCATCTGGGCGAACGCATTATTCGCGAGCAATTTATGTCCTGATGGCAATCAGGATGCTTTTTTGAAAATCAGGCAGGCGTTTGTTCCGCCGAAGCCGAAGGAATTCGATAGAACGATGTCGATGTTACGTTGTTTTGCCTTGTGCGGCACGAGGTCGATCCCCTGAAGCCCATCGGACGGATCGTCGAGATTGAGCGTTGGCGGTGCGACCCCGTCGCGCATCGCTAGAATCGAATAGATCGCCTCAACCGCGCCAGCCGCGCCGAGCAAGTGCCCGATCGCCGACTTGGTTGATGAAATGGAAACCTTGTTCACGGCATCGCCAAGTAGTCTTTTGATGCCCTTAATTTCGATCTCGTCCCCCATAGGGGTCGATGTGCCGTGAGCGTTGATATAATCGATCTGGCCGGGATGGATTTGAGCCCGTGTCAGCGCCATTTTCATGGCACGAAACCCGCCGTCGCCATCTTCGGCCGGAGCCGTCATGTGATACGCATCGCCCGATAAGCCATAACCAATTAATTCCGCGTATATTTTCGCGCCGCGATTCTTGGCATGCTCATATTCCTCCAGCATCACGACGCCCGCGCCCTCGCCCATGACAAAGCCATCGCGTCCTTTGTCATAAGGGCGTGAAGCCTTGGTCGGAGTATCGTTGAACCCTGTCGATAAGGCGCGTAAAGCGCAGAAACCGGCAATTCCGATCCGACATACGGCAGCTTCCGCTCCGCCCGCGAGCATCATGTCGGCGTCACCGAGCATGATCAGCCGCGCAGCATCGCCAATCGCATGCGCGCCTGTGGCGCAAGCCGTCACGACGGCATGGTTGGGACCACGGTATCCATGTTGAATGGAAATCTGCCCCGAAGCGAGATTGATCAGGCTTCGCGGAATGAAGAATGGGGAAACGCGCCGTGGCCCTTTTTCATGCAAGACGATCGACGTCTCATAAATTTCATTGAGGCCGCCAATACCAGAACCGACCATAATGCCTATGCGTTCCCGAGCAGCATCATCGGCTGGAATATATGCGCTATCCTTCACCGCCTCATCCGCTGCCGCAACGGCATAATGGATGAAGGTGTCCATCTTCTTTTGCTCTTTGGGTTCAATAAAACGGTCCAGATTCAGCTGATCCGGAGCATCCCCGCGAGCAATCTGCCCCGCCACCTGACAAGGAAGATCGGAGGATTCAAATCGGGTAATTCTGGAAAGACCGCTTTCGCCAGCAACAAGGCGTCGCCAGTTGACCTCAACGCCAACGCCGAGGGGCGAAACCATACCCATCCCTGTCACAACGACACGGCGCATAATCAATGTCCGCTGTTCACTGAAGCGGCCTTAGGCCGCTGCTTTTTTCTGATTGATGTAATCGACCGCATCCTTGACCGTCACGATCTTTTCGGCAGCATCATCGGGAATCTCGACGCCGAATTCCTCTTCAAAGGCCATCACGAGTTCGACCGTGTCGAGGCTGTCGGCACCCAAATCGTCGATGAAGCTGGCATTTTCGGTGACCTTGGCGGCATCGACGCCCAGATGATCAACAACGATTTTTTTCACGCGTTCAGCTATATCGCTCATAATTTCTCGAACCCTCTGTTGGTTATCACAATGGCGGAACGAATCTGAATCGGCACCGCACATGAACGCACTTCTCTATTCTGTGACACCGCTTCTGTCCAGAAGATAAAATGCAGATTGAATCATTTTTTTCCTAACACAATGAAATATCTTGTTTTCTGGCAAAAATTCAGCCATCCATAAAAGGGCTTGAGAATAAACGCAGATAACGCCTTTTCTTATTGGAATCAAGGCGTTAGTTCGTATCGGCTTGACAAACATGAATGTTATAGACCAACAGGTCAACCAAATCGCTTCCACCGGGCTTCACCCTTTAAGGCAAATAGGCGCTTACCTTGCGCCCTATAAAATGGAGATTGGCGCGGCCGCTTTTGCCATTTTAGTGGCAGGAACAACGGTACTCAGCATCGTCGGCGGTCTGCGTTATGTTATCGATCAAGGGTTCCTTGCCAACGATCCCCAAATGCTTGATTGGACGCTACTGCATCTGCTGGTGGCGATCATTATTTTATCCGCAGCAACTTTTGCCCGTTATTCTCTGGTGGCTTGGCTTGGCGAGCGCGTCGTCGCTGATTTGCGGCGTGCCGTCTATGGGCATATCCTGAAGCTCAGCCCTGCTTTCTTTGAGGTTACGCGGAGCGGCGACATCCTGTCTCGCCTGTCCTCGGACACCAGCATCCTGCAAAGCCTGATCGGTTCGTCGATTTCAGTCGCATTAAGAAATTGCGTCCTGCTTATCGGCGGCCTGATCATGATGCTGCTCACAAGCGCCAAATTGACAGGGTTTGTTTTAATCGGAATCGTGGCAATCGTAGCTCCCATCGTTTTCATCGGACGCAAAGTGCGCCGTCTCTCCAAAACCAATCAGGAACGCATCGCCGATCTGAATGCCGGGGCCGAAGAAACGATCTATGGCATCCGTACGGTTCAGGCTTTCGGCCACGAAGCTCTCAGCCGTCAATATTTTAACGAACAGACCGAGCTCGCCGTCGAAGCGGCCACACGGCATATTCGCGCACGCGGATCACTGACCGCTATGGTTATCTTGCTGGTCTTTTCCGGCATTGGCGTGATGCTCTGGATCGGCGGGCATGACGTTCTGAATCATGCCATCACCGCCGGACAATTATCCGCCTTCGTCGGCTATGCCGCCATTGCCGCTGGAGCTGTCGGCGCAGTCAGCGAAACCATGGGCGATCTGAACCGCGCCGCCGGAGCGACCGAGCGTATTTTCGATCTGCTGGCCGAACAGCCGATCATCACCGCCCCGCCGCAACCGACGGCTCTTCCCTTACCAAAGGGCAGGCTTTCATTTGACCATGTAACCTTTTGTTACCCCGCGCGCCCCAATACGCCGTCGCTTAACAATGTTTCTTTCACAATTAATTCCGGTGAACGCGTCGCGATCGTCGGACCAAGCGGCGCAGGCAAGACCACGCTCTATCAACTGATTCTGCGTTTTTATGATCCGCAGCAAGGAACGGTCTCTCTCGACGGAGTCAATGTAAAGCTGGCGGATCCCCATGACGTTCGATCGCGCATCGGCCTCGTTCCTCAAGATCCGGTGATTTTCTCCACCGATGCGTGGCAGAATATCGCCTATGGTCGTCCCGACGCATCGCAGGATGATATTCGCGCGGCGGCGCGCGCGGCGCATGCCGACGAGTTTCTGTCCGGTCTGCCTCATGGGTACGATACGCACCTCGGCGAAAAAGGCGTGCGCCTGTCGGGCGGACAACGGCAGCGCCTCGCCATCGCCCGCGCGATTTTACGCAATCCGTCGATTCTGTTGCTCGACGAAGCAACCTCGGCGCTTGATGCCGAAAGCGAGCGTTATGTGCAAGACGCGCTGGATCAGTTGATGCGTGGGCGCACGACGCTCATCATCGCCCACCGCCTCGCCACCGTCACCAAAGCCGACCGGATTTTGGTATTGGATCAGGGACGGCTCGTCGCCTCAGGCACGCATCAAAGCCTGATCGGCGAAGGCGGATTGTATGCCCGCCTCGCGGCGCTGCAATTCGATCAGGCGGCGTGAATTAATCGAAAATCTTGCCCGGATTCATGATGCCGTCCGGATCGAGCGCGCGTTTGATCCGGCGCATGAGCTCCAGTTCAATCGGAGATTTGATCGAAGCCAAGACCGCTTTGCGTTCAAGGCCGATGCCGTGTTCGGCGCTGATACTACCTTGCCGACGATCCACTTCGCCAAAAACAATCACCTGAATGCGCGCCTTCAGCACGGCGAAATCTTCCGCGCTCCGCACCCCGGTCGCATACATGTTGTAGTGCAGATTGCCGTCGCCAATATGACCGAACGGCATCGGCACGATGTCCGGCGCTTCGGCCTTGATCAGCGTTTCCGTTGACACAAGAAAATCCGCGATTTCCTCCAACGGTAGGGCAATGTCGAAATGGATACGATTGCCCTGCTTGCGCAACGCCTCCGGAATATGCTCGCGCACATGCCAGAACTGCCGCGCCTGCGCCGCGCTTTCGGCAATGACGGCGTCCAGAATTTGCCCCTTCTCAATTCCTGCGGTTGCGACGTTTTCAAACATGGCCGAGAGCGGCACGGCAGATGACGACGCACCGAGTTCAATCAGCAGATAATAAGGCGCGCCGTCCTGCCCCGGAAAACGCACGCCCGGAATGTGTTTCATCACGAGGCGTAACGCCGCGAGCGACATGATCTCAAACGAGGTCAGAACTTCCGCACCCTCGCGACGGAACGCGCCGAACAGATCGAGCGCAGCTTTGGCGCTCGGCACGGCGACAACGGTGGTGAAACTCTGCCGCAAGGCCGGAAACAACCGCAACGTCGCGACAGTCACAATGCCGAGCGTACCTTCGGAACCGATGAGCATCTGGCTGAGATTGTAGCCCGTATTGTCCTTCACCAGTTTTTTGAGACTTGAAACAACCGAACCGTTTGGCAGAACGGCTTCGATGCCCAGAACCAGATTGCGCATCGTGCCGTAACGCAGAACCGCCGTCCCGCCAGCATTCGTGCCGATAGCGCCGCCGATCTGCATACTGCCTTCGGAAGCCATGCTGAGCGGAAACAGAAATCCGGCATCAGCGGCAGCGTCCTGTACATTCTTCAGGATCGCGCCCGCCTCAACCGTCATAATCGAACCGATGGGATCAAGCGCGCGGATTTTGTTCATACGCGACAAGTTGACGACTATTTCCTGCCCCTGCGTCATTGGGATGCCCCCATCGACAAGGCCGGTATTGCCGCCCTGCGGCACAATCGGTTGGCGATAACGGCGGCAAATTTTCACAATCTCCGCGACATGTTGCGTCGTCGAAGGCAAGGCGATCAGCGGCGATGTAACGATATGCCGGTTGCGCATTGATGTGAGATACGGCTCCATCGCCGACGCATCGTCGATATAGCCGCCCACGCCGAGAAGATTCCGGATTGCGTTCAGGGCCTCTGTTGACATCAAAGCAAATCCCCCGCGTCGTTCATGCAGCCTAAAACAAGCCCTCAATCAAGCCATGCTGATCGACATGGATACGATGCGCGGCGGGTTCGCGCGGCAGGCCGGGCATCGTCACAATCTCGCCGCACAAGGCAACGACAAATCCCGCACCCGCCGACAGCCGGACATCGCGTACCGGCAACATGAATCCCTCCGGTGCGCCGCGCACATCGGGATCAGATGAGAAGCTATACTGCGTCTTGGCCATGCAAACCGGAAAAGCGCCGAAACCTTCTACCTCATACTGCTCCAGTTTCCGCGCCGCCACGGGCGCAAGATCAATATCTTTGGCGCGGTAGATTTCCCGCGCGACCGTGCGCATCTTCTCCGCGAGCGGCATCGCGTTGTCATAAAGCGGCTTGAAATCCGCCCGTCCGCCGTTTGCCAAAGCGATGACATCCCGCGCCAAATCCTCGGCGCCCTTGCCGCCCTCTGCCCAATGACGGCAGACATGGGCAGTCACGCCCAGTTCCGCGCAAGCCCTGCTGATGACTTCAATCTCAGCATCGCTGTCGCTCGTGAAATGGTTGATCGCGACGACGACCGGCACGCCGAACTTCTTCACATTCTCGACATGGCGCAACAAATTGCCGAGTCCCGCCGTGACCGCCGCGACGTTTTCCCGACCTAGATCACCCTTGGCGACGCCGCCATGCATCTTGAGCGCGCGAACGGTCGCGACGACAACAGCCGCTGCAGGACGGAGGCCGGACTGACGGCACTTGATGTCAAAGAATTTCTCTGCCCCAAGGTCGGCTCCGAACCCAGCTTCGGTGACGATAAAATCGCCAAGCTTTAACGCCGTTTCCGTAGCGATCAGCGAGTTGCAGCCGTGCGCGATATTGGCGAACGGCCCGCCATGCACCAGCACGGGCGTGTGCTCGATCGTCTGCACGAGATTGGGCTGAAACGCGTCGCGAAGCAGCGCCGTCATGGCAGACGCGGCTTGAAGTTCCTTGGCGGTGATGGCGGCTTTTTTGGAATTCCGCCCGACGATAATGCGCCCAAGCCGTTCCTCAAGATCAGCGAGCGAACGAGCCAAACAGAAAATCGCCATCACTTCGGAGGCGACGGTGATGTCGAATCCGTCCTCGCGCGTTTGGCCATTGTTGCCGAGACCGACAACGATTTGCCGCAAGGCGCGGTCGTTCATATCCATAACGCGACGGAACGCGATCTTGGCGGGATCGATGCCAAGCGCATTGCCCCAGTAAATATGATTGTCGATCATCGCCGCCAGCAGATTGTTGGCGGACGTCATGGCGTGAAAATCGCCTGTGAAATGCAGGTTGATCTCGTCCATCGGCATCATCTGCGCGTAGCCGCCGCCTGTCGCCCCTCCCTTCATACCGAAGCAGGGGCCAAGCGACGGCTCGCGCAGGCATATGACGGTTTTCTTGCCGAGGCGCGTCAGCGCGTCGCCGAGGCCAATGGTTGTCGTGGTCTTGCCCTCGCCCGCCGGAGTTGGGCTGATTGCCGTGACGAGGATCAGCTTGCTGTCACGTTTCTCCGACAGGGTTTTAATATAGTCGAGACCGAGTTTGGCTTTGTGCGGACCGTAACGATACAGCGCATCGGCAGGAATGCCGAGCTTCGCGCCGATGGCTTCAATCGGCAGGAGCTTCGTTTGTCGCGCAATGGCGATGTCGGAGAGAGGTTGGGGCATGAGGAAAAGATCCGAAACATATAATGGCTACAACGAATATGGATGCTAAAGACACTTCCTTCAATTGACAATGAAGCGAAGCAACCCCTTCAATATGCCGAAGGCACCGTAGAAAAACGTATCGCTTTATTGCCCCGGTTGCGTCAATTGGCTTCGATCTATGCTTTTGATAACATTATGTATCTCTACCAAAGAATCTTGTGCCGCGTATCCAGCACGACTGAAACAAAGCAAAGCTCATGGGTTATGGTGACTTTTGGCAAGCAGCCCAACAGAACTTTCACCTGCTTCCACAGATGCCCCAAGCCAAAAACATGGCTATTATCTCAGCCTCCGGATAAAAGCCGATCAATGTCTTCCTGACTCGACGCTTTGGAGGACAATTGCGGGCCATTCAACAGGCCTTTTTCCGGATCGGCAGCATGGACGTGTTTCGGCGTGTGCGCGTCACCGCTGTCGCCGCGATGAATTTCATCGCCCATCGCCTTGGTCAAGGCCTCGATCTTCATATCGATATGTTTCAAGGTCTCGACCACTTTCGTGATGCGTTGGCCTGTAATATCCTGAAAGTTGCAGGCTTCGAATATTTTTGTGGTGCAGGCGATAAGTTTGCCCTTAAGCTCTGGCGGACAGGTTTCGGCTATAGCAGAAACTTCGTCGCACACATCCATGATCTTGTTGGTCGCCTCTTCGGTAGCCCCGACCACAGCATCCAGTTCATCTGTCGCCGTCGGAATATGTTGTAGGCTGATGTCTTTCGGCTTAATCGCCGCGATATCGCTCTTGGCCTGACGGATATAAATCGCCAACGCTTCAAGCTCAGAATAGAATTTGAGATCAGCAGCGGAGACATCGCTTCCAAGCGATTCGATGACCTGCCGCACGATTTGCGCCACTTCGATCGAAGATAGCGGTTTCTGCACCGCTTCATGCGCGGCCTTGATTTCCTGATGCAGGCGATCCTGCAATTCGTGTAAACGGGGCGTCATGGTCATGGTAATCTCTCCCTTTGCTTAGAAAGTGCCGAGAACAGAAACGATTTTCTGCTTCAAAGTTTCGGCGTTAAATGGCTTGACGATATAGTTGTTAACCCCGGCTTCCTTGGCGGCAACAACGTTCTCGGTCTTGCTTTCTGCGGTCACCATAATGAAGGGGGTCGCTTTCAGCTTCTCATCCAAACGCACTTCTTTCAAAAGCTGCAACCCGGTCATGGGCTGCATGTTCCAGTCCGAAATGACAAGACCCACCGGCACTTCATGCAAAACCTTGAGAGCGCCGCTGCCGTCCGTTGCCTGAAGCACGTTTTTGAACCCCAACTGTTTCAGCAGGTTTTCAATAATACGCAGCATGGTTTTGTAATCGTCCACAATCAGGATGTTCATGTTCATATCGACAGCCATAGGCGTACTCCTTAAAATGGGCGGAAAAGGTGGCGGAAAGAAACCTTGGACTCAAACGATCACTCACCAGAGTAACGACACATACTGAAAAAAGCGTTACCAAGAAGCTTAAGAATTATTAAAGCGATTTCCATCAAAGATATTGGAAGCTCGTCTGTCGCGGCATCACTTGACCTGTGGCAGTTGATCCTGCTTGGTCAAAGCCATCGTAATGTCCTTGGCTTTTTCCGGGGTCATTTTGGCCATAATGGGGGCTGTGCTTTTGGGTTTCATGCGCTGAATGACATTCAGCAAAACCGGCATGTCGAGAGTTTCAAGAATTTTGGCAGCGTCTTCCGGTTTCATGGTTTCATAAACCTTGACCAAATTGTCCAGCTGCGTCGCCTGCGACTCGCTGACCTGATTGATCATGGACTGAAGCTGCGAGCGCAGAGTCTGCAGCTCCTTGATCTTTTGATCGACGCGTTGCTCGGCAATCTTGATCAGTTCTTCGCGTGTATCGAGCGCTTTAGCGCGTTTTTCCAGTTCGTCATGGCGCGCCGAAAGCTGTTTTAAAACCTCCATCTCGGCCGGCGACGTATCTTCGTCGGTAGGCGGGACAAGCGGTCCCGAACCATCGGAGCCAGACGCGCCATTCGGATTGTTTGAGCTATCTGAGGCTTTATCAGCCTGTTTTGCGTTATCCTTAGGGGCCGGAGCGGCAGGTGATGCCGAGGTAGGCGCGGATGACTCGGCGTGCGCTACGGGCGCGATCAAAGCACCAGAAGAGACCAATTCCCAAATATCATCGACCCGCATGCTCAAAATCACCACCCCGATGAGCATCATAAGCGGCAGGAGGTAACGTGGGTTGGACAAGCGGCGAAGCATCTCGGATTCAGCTCAATTTCTGCAGTGCCTGCAAAAGTTCCTTCTCGGCACGGGACGAAGGAACAGGCAGCTCACGATTATCGGGTTGCCTGACGGTTGACATCTGTGGCGCTTCGGCGGCAGGGGATTTTGTTGCCGTAGGCTTGGCTTCAGGCTTAACATCGGGACGTATGGCTGCTGCCGCCGACTGACTGAGGCGCTCGGCGACCTGATCGGCGCTATCCACAAGGAAACCCAACTCATCACGCACCAGCAGCGCTTTTTCCACCAACTTTTCCAAATCATCGCCGCTTTCGCGCGCAGCCTGCTTAAGGTTTTTAATCCCAATTTCGGCGCGCACAACCGTTGCGCTAAACTCACGCACGAAACGCTCCATTTCGACCCGTCCTTGCTGCAATCCGGTCAAATGCCTGATCAAACGCGACGCCTGCACAAATCCGGCGCCGACCATGGCGATCAGCAAAACATCGAGAGCAAGGCGGATCCATTCACCCATCGGTCTTACATATCCTTTTTATCGCGCAATGTGACCTCTTCGACCTTAACGGCGATATGGCCATTCAGGGAGCCCATGCGTCCTTGGAACAAGGTCACCTCTCCGGCCCGCAGCGCGATGAGATCATCGGCCTTGACATTCAGCATCAGACGCGAACCGGGCTGCCAGTTCATAACCTCGATTAGCGGGAGGGAGACTTCGTCAAGAACAGCCTGCATTTTCATGTCGGTCATCAAAAGCTCGTTCCCCAAATGGGTTTCCCAAATCGAGTCGCGACCGAATTTTTCGCCCATAAACATTTGCAGCAGCAATTCGCGGATCGGTTCAAGCGTAGCATAGGGAATTAGAATTTCGATGCGTCCGCCACGATCTTCCATGTCGATACGCAACTTGGCCAGCACGGCGGCATTCGCCGGACGCGCGATGGTGGCAAAACGCGGATTGGTCTCCAGCCGGTCGAAGCGAAACGTTACCGGCGACAGGGGATCGAAGGCTGCCGACATATCGGCCAGCACAACACGTACAAGGCGTTCGACCAGATTGCGCTCAATCGTAGTATAGGGACGACCTTCGATGCGCATCGCGGCGGTACCGCGCCGCCCACCCAGCAGCACATCGACGATGGAATAAATCATCGCGCTGTCGATCGTCATCAGCCCGGAATTGTCCCATTCCTCGGCCTTGAAAACCGTCAGCATCGCGGGCAATGGTATCGAATTCAGATAATCGCCGAAACGCACCGAGGTGATCTGATCGAGGCTGACCTCAACGTTGTCCGAAGTGAAGTTGCGCAGCGAAGTCGACATCATGCGCACCAGACGGTCGAACACGACCTCCAGCATCGGGAGGCGTTCGTAATTGACAAGCGCGCTGTTGATCAGCGCCATAATGCCGGAGTTTTCCTGCCCGCCGGCGCCACCTCCGGCGTCAAAGCCTAGCAAGCTGTCAATCTCATTTTGCGACAGGACGCGCGCTGCCGCTTCGCTCTCGCCGCCACCTTCCGTCGCGGCGCCCCATTCGGCGGCGAGCTTTTCTTCCTCGCTCAGTTCTCCCGACGATTGCTGGGGGGCTGTATCATCCATGACGTTGCCTTGGCTTTCTCATTGCACCAGCATTTCCTGAAACAAAACATCGCGCACACGAACGGGCTGCGCCGCTTCGGTGACGCGCATCAGCAATTCCTCGCGCAAACGATACATGCCGGCTGAACCGCGCAAATCCTCGATCCTCAGTTCACGCAAGTAGACCTGAAAATTGTCAATGATGCGCGGCTTAATGGCATCCATAAGCGGCAGATCTTTTTCATCGGCCAGCTCTAGGCTGATCTTGACCTTGAGAAAATTAGGATGTTTCCCTTCGCCGCTGAGATTGACCAGCAGATCGCCAAGAGAATAATAAACAGCTTGTTTTTTGTCCCCGCCGCCATTTTCAGATGATGACGTTTGCGTTTTCGATTTGTCCTCATCTCCAGCTTTATGCAGCAGCATAAACGCACCCGTAGCGCCCCCCAAAACAAGGACGGCCAGCACGACTGCAATAATAATCACCATTTTCTTGTTCGATTTGGGCGCGGCTGTCTCTTGTCCCTCGGTCGCAGCCTCCCCTTCGGCGGATGCGCCACCGGTTTTTTCTTTATCTTTTGCTTCGTCTTTTTTTTCGCCCGCCACGGACAACTCCATCAGGATGCATTGTCAAACTCGCGCCCAATCGCTCGGAGACGCAAGACCTTTTACGCCTTGTCTGCCCTACTTAATGAATGATCGTTAAAAAGTGATTAGAACCTGAAGAGGATCGAACCCGATTCCCTATTAACAGATTGGAAAATAAAAGTCATTTGTCCTTCTTCCGCTTTTCTTTAGCGAGTTCATCGCTTGTGCCAACGCCACGGTGCAGCAAGCCCCTGATCGTGGCCTCGTCGCTTTGCCCAAGAACGGCTTCGGCAAAGGCGACGGCCTGCGGCATCGCCAAGTCACGGATTTCTTGCTTCACGGCAGGAATCCGCAACGCCGCCATAGATAACTCACGAAGACCGAGACCAAGCAAAAGCGCGGTCGCGAAGCGGTCCCCGGCAATTTCTCCGCACAGACTAACGGGAATATTGGCGCGCCACGCTGCCGCCGCCGTAAACTGGATCAAGCGTAAAACGGCTGGATGGAAAGGATCATAAAGCTCGGCAACCCGCTCGTCGCCGCGATCAATCGCCAGCGTATATTGCGTCAAGTCATTGCTACCAATGGCAAAAAAGTCGCACACGCGAGCAAGTGCATCTGCCGCCAATGCCGCCGCCGGAATTTCAATCATGGCGCCGACAGGGGGTAATCCGGAAAATTTAATGCCGCGACGATGCAGACGGCGCTCAACCTGAACCAGATGTTCGCGCACCTGCTTCATTTGCGCCACTGACGAGACCATCGGGATTAAAATGCGTACAGGCCCGTGCGTACTGGCACGCAGTATGGCCGATAATTGCGTTTCCAGTAATTTGGGTTCTTTCAAGCCAAGACGAATAGCACGAAGCCCCAAAGCCGGATTCGCGCTTTCGCCAATCACCTGACCGAGCGCAGTCGCCAGTTTCTCGCCCCCGACATCCAGCGTACGAACAGTCAACGGACGGCCATCCAGTCTGTGGACCAGCTTGCGCAAAAGGTCGTACTGTTCCTCTTCCGACGGCAAATCGGGACGATTCATAAACATGAACTCAGTGCGCAAAAGGCCGATGCCGGTCGCGCCCGCCTCAATCGCGGCGTCAAGATCACGCGCCAGCTCAATATTGGCGCAAAGCGTGATAGGCGTGCCGTCAGCGGTGATAGCAGGCGTTTCGCGCAAAGCCCAGAGCTTCTTGTCTTCGCGTTGTTTCTTCGTCAACTCCTGCCGGTAATAATGCAGGGTCTCCGCCGAAGGACGCAAGATCACGTCGCCTTTGCGTCCATCTATTATGATCATGTCGCCGACTTGCGCCTGCTGCATGATGTCCGGCAACCCCGAAACCGATGGCAAGCCCAGCGCGCGCGCCATGATCGCCGCATGCCCTTCCGCGCCGCCGAGAACAGTGATGAACCCTGCGACATTTTTGGGGTCCATCAGCGCCATATCGGCGGGCGTGATTTCCTCCGCAACGATGATGCTGCCGTCAGATACAGCGTCAAAGGGATTGTAATGTTGTTGCAGCAGATGCCGGATCAGGCGCGTTCCCACCTCGCTGACATCGTCGGCGCGTGCGGCAAGATAGGGATCACCCATCGCCGCGAAGCTGGCCTTGATCGTTGCGATCTGGCGCTGAATGGCCGCCTCGGCATTCAACCGGTTGACGCGAATCAGCTCCTCAACGCCGTGTACCAAGCGCGAGCTGGAAAGCATGCCCTGATGAGCTTCCAGCAGTAAGGCGACATCTTCCGCCCCGGCGGGAAGAGTCGCGGCTTTCTGCTTTAATTGCCCAAGCTGTTTCTGCGTTTTGGCAATTGCTGTGTGTAGCCGCTTTAATTCCCTGTCGATCTGGCTGGCCGGAATATCATACTCCGGCACGGGCACACCATGCTGGCCGATAATATAGGCTGGACCGATGGCAATTCCCGGTGAAACGGCGATACCGTGGCTGCTGTATTCCGCTTCACTCTTCATCGAATTTCCTCTTGACGAAATCAGCCAACGCGTCGATCGCGGACGCGGCTTCAGGACCCGAGGCACAAATCATGATCTGAGACCCTTGCGTCGCCGCCAGCATCATCAACCCCATGATCGACAATGCTGAGACGCGCATATCATCCTTCATCACGAAAAGAACGGCGTCGAATCCTTCGGCCAGTTTAGCGAACCGCGCAGCGGCGCGGGCGTGCAGTCCGCGCTGATTGGCGATGACGGCAATGCTGCAAAATTCTCCGCCTTTGATTTCCGCTGCATCATTCATCATCGCCAATCCGTGAACATGTCTCACTCCACCGACGTCGGCGCCAAGGTTTCGGAAACAAGCTGAATATAGCGGCGCCCCGCCGCCTCGGCTTCGCGCACGGCGTCCAAGAGCGGCATCGTCGCGCGCACGGAAGCCAGCTTGACCAGCATCGGCAGATTGACTCCCGCCAACACCACAGCATGCGAACGCGGCATGGCGGCAATCGCCAGATTGCTCGGCGTTCCCCCATACATATCGGTCAGAAGAACGACGCCTGCGCCGTCGCCGACATCCTTGATCGCCGTAAAGATCGCCGTACGGCAAGCCTCCATATCGTCGTCAGCGCCGATGCTGATCGCGGTCGCATGCGTCTGATGCCCAACAATCCCATTCAGGGCGTTTAGAAGTTCGACGCCGATATTGCCATGCGTCACAAGAACCATGCCGATCATTACGCCCTCCGCAAAATATCCAAAACCCCTGTCTGACTTAAGCCTTGTTGTCGACGCGATCAAGGTCGCGATGCACGACACCGACAACATAGCCACGCACCGCCAGCTGCGTCACCAACTGCTCGGCGACGAACACCGAACGATGCCTACCGCCCGTGCAGCCGACGGCAATGGTCAAATAGCTTTTGCCTTCTTGTTGATAGCGCGGCAAGAGCGGCGCAAGAAGCTCCGTCATATGCCGCATGAACGCTTCATAATCGGGATCATGGCCAATGAAATCGGCAATCGCCTGATCCAGTCCGCTGAGGTGACGGAGCTTTATTTCCCAGTGTGGATTGGCCAGAAACCGCGCATCAAAGACCAGATCGGCCTCGCGCGGGATGCCGTGGCGATAGGAGAAGGACGTTATAAAAATCGTCAGCCCCGAAGACGAATCGATGCGGTAATGCCCGACGACAAGCCGCCGCAAGTCATGGATAGACAGCAAGGATGTGTCGATGACGTGATCGGCATGATCGCGCAGTCGCCACAGCAATTCGCGCTCACGGCGAATGCCGTCGGTGACGGGACGATCAGAGGCAAGAGGATGACGACGCCGTGTTTCGGTAAATCGGCTTTGCAAGGCGTCATCCGCGCATTCAAGGAAAACCAGCTTCAAAGCAAGATTGGGGTCTTGCCTGAGCTGTTCGGCGACGCGGATCAAATCATCGACCGAAAAATTGACGTTGCGCGTGTCGATTGCCACGGCGAGCGGTTGTCCGCTGATGGCGCTGTCGGCAACCAGCGCGGGAATAAGACCGAGTCGCAGATTATCCACGGCCTCATAGCCCAAATCCTCAAAGGCTTTCAGCGCGGTTGAAAGCCCGGCACCCGACATGCCCGTCAACAAAACCACTTTGCGACGAGTCGATGCGGGATCGAAGTGAGAATCCATTGTGATCATGGAGTTTATGCTTATCGCATTTCAACGGTTGGTGCGAGCGTATGTTACGAATGGGCTCCCTTAACCTTATACTTCTTCATGCCCATCCGCTGCTTTTTGCCATAACCAACCGTAGCTCATACAGACCCCGACAGGATTACTCGCGTCACCCTTCGGTACGGCAGCACGCGAGCGCAAACAGGTTCTGGAGTTAATTGGCAGCACATTTCAATTTTGCAAACTCCTCGTTCGCCCGAGCGCGGACGGTCGCCGAGGCATTGGCATATTTGGTCTTCAATTCACCCAACGCCGTGCAAGCATCGACGTTCTTGTTGGTCGCCGCAAGAGACATGGCCAACTTCAGCAAGCTGTCGGGAGCTTTGCTGCCTTGCGGATTTTGCTGGAACGCATCGGCAAAAGCGAGCGCGGAATCGGCAAACTGGCCACGCACATAGAGCGTTTCGGCCAGCCAGTATTTCGCATTGTCGACGAGCTTGTCTTTCGGATTTTTCTCGATAAAGAGGCGAAAGGCTTTTTCCGCTTCGCTGTAATTGGCTTGCCGCAGCAGGCCAAAGGCGTTGTCATATTGATCTTGCGCGGAAGCGCTTTCATCGGCAGGGGACTCGACGGCAACCGGCTGTTGCGGCAGAGGCGTGCTTTGCGGATTGTTGATCGCCGTGGTGCGTCCATCAGGCGTTGTTTTCATTGCGCCGAGCGTTCCATTCGCCGCTGAAGCTGCCGCCGCAGCATCGGCTGTGGCCTGCAAGGCGGTCGTTTGGGTCTCCAGTTTGGTCAGGCGCGCATCATAATCGGCCTGCAGATGCTGAATTGTTTGGTCGAGACGACGGATGGCATACCCCAGTTGCTCGACCTGGCCGTTCACGCCTCGTATCTGTTCCTCCATGCTCGACAGGCGTGTCTCATAATTCGGACCCGTTTCGGGTTGTTGCGCCATAGCGGTGGCGAACGAAGCCGAGGCCAGCATTCCGGCCACAAGAATTGATCTGGATAAGAATCGCATGACATCACCTGAGCCGAACCAAGGAACGATGCGGCAATTATCCCCAAAAACAAAGCAAAAGGAAGAGCCAGTTCGGAAATATCCCAAAGAAAAAAGCCGCAACCTTGCGGTTGCGGCTTTAATCAACTTCAGTCAGCCCAAATTATTGGACAACAACCGTCACACCACGGCGATTCTGTGCCCAAGCAGCTTCGTTGCTGCCGAGAACAGCCGGGCGTTCCTTGCCGTAGCTGATGGTCTTGACGCGGGCGGCGCTGATGCCGTCGGCAACAAGGTAGTTCTTGACCGCTGTCGCGCGACGTTCGCCAAGCGCCAAATTGTACTCACGCGTGCCGCGTTCGTCGCAATGGCCTTCAATCGTCACATTGACTGCACCGTACTTCTTCAACCAAGCCGCTTGACGGTCAAGCGTTGCGCGGGCTTCCGGCTTCAGATCCGACTTGTTGAAGTCGAAGAATACGCGGTCGCCAACGTTGGTGATCAGATCCGGCCCGGTACCCGGGGTCACAGGACCCGTCTTGCCGCCGTTTGCCATGCTGTCGCCAGCGCCGCTGCCTGTCGAATCGCAAGCTGAAACGAGAACCAAAGCCGCCATCAGGCACATAACTTTCTTGAACATGTTTTCCCCCTTCTTAAAACCTCTGGCGGATGTGGACGGAACGCCGTACCCCGGCCAAGATCAATGTTGTCAGATCAGCGCCACCCGCGACGCTCCCTATGAAAAACCCGTTTCCATAGAAAAAACGCCCGAATCACACCTTTGAAATGCCTTCCGCCATGCCGGAATTGTTTGCCGAAGTTTTAAGGAAAGCTTAAGACTGGCATGACAGAAACCAAATCTGACGCGAAAATAGTCTCACTCGGCCAGTTTATCAAGGTCGAATTCATGAAAATTATTCAATTTCTGCAAGGGGCTGAGAATTGAAAGCCCCATAGTTGCACTCTTGCAACGGACAGAAAAAACCTCAAAACAGGCCAAAATGCTGCATTGCAACAGCATCGATCAGGGCAAAAGCGGAGACCACGCCGGGTCCGAGGCATCCGTCGGAGTTGGAACTTCCCGCTCGTTATAGCCCGTCAAGTCGACGCTGTAGAGGCGCGTGGTTCGATCGCGCCCGCCTTCGCCGGAGGGCAAATCCTTGAAGAACATCAGAACACGTCCATTGGGCGCCCAAGTCGGCCCCTCGACATGGTGCGCCTCGGCCAGCTCACGTTCGCCTGATCCGTCCGGGCGCATAACACCGACATAGAAATCGCCATAGGTCGACGGCTTTGTAAATGCAATCAAATCACCGCGCGGCGACCAAACGGGTGTACCATAACTGCCTTGGCCGAAGCTGATGCGCTGCACGTCACTGCCGTTGGAGCGCATGACGTAAATCTGCTGCGAGCCGCCGCGATCCGATTCGAAGGTGATGTACTGGCCGTCCGGCGAGAAGCAGGGCGCAGTGTTAATCGAGGTACTCTCGGTCAGTTTCTGGACTCGGTGCGTGCGCAAATCCATCGTATAGATTCCGGATTCGCCGTTCTCCGACATGCTGAAGACGACGCGATTGCCATCGGGCGAGAATCTAGGAGCAAAAGTCATGTTGGGAAAATCGCCCAAGACTTCCTGCCGTCCGGTATCGATGTTGAACAGATAAACGCGCGGCCTGTTGTTATAATAGGCCATGTAGGTGATCTGCTGCATCGTTGGCGAAAAGCGTGGCGTCAACACCATCGCTCGACCATCCGACAAAACGCGGTTGTTTTCGCCGTCCTGATCCATGATCGCGAGGCGTTTCATGCGGTTGATCGGTGAGCCGGTTTCCGCCACATAGACGATGCGCGTGTCGAAATAGCCGTCTTCGCCGGTGATTCGTTTGTAGATCGCGTCAGCAACGATATGCGCGACGCGACGCCAATTGCTGGGGATCGTGAAGTAGGCAAGACCGGTCATCTGCTGTTCGGAAAAGACATCCCAGAGGCGAAACTCGACCTTCAGGCGGCCATCGCTTTGCGCTTCGACCTTGCCGACGACGAGCGCCTGCGCATTCAGGATTCGCCAATCGGCAAAGCGCGGCGCGACCTGAAGCGAGTCCGCATCCTGAACGAAGGATTTGGGATCGACGGCAGCGAACAACCCGGAACGCACGAGGTCGTTGTTGACGACTTGCGCGATGTCGCGGCCATATTGCGCCTCGTTGCCCGACGCCCCGTAGAAGGATGGAATCGCAATTGGAATCGGTTCGGGATTGGGATGCGTGATGTCAACATGCACGTCGGCATTGGCGGGAGACAAAAGACAGAAGATTGAAATCAAAAGACAAAAGACGAAGAGAATTTTCCGACACTTGCTGTGTGCCGTCCGTTGCCTATCGTCCGTCTTCTGTAGTCCGTTCATAGCGCGTCCCTTGGGTCAAAGGTGAAATCAATACGTTTCCACTGATCATATTTATCGGGCGGAAGCATCAGGGGGCTGCATTGCGGGTTGAGCACAGCGCGTTTGGCGGCGTCAGCTGCAGCCCGGAAGAAAGAATCGCTCGCATAGCGTCCCTTGTCAACGATCTCGGCATTGCTCACGGTGCGATCGGGATTGACGTCAATAGTAATTTCGACAACGAGGTTTTTAGCGTCGCGCGCGCCGATCGGCGGATTCCAGCATTGTTCGATTTGGCGGCGCAGCGCGTCTTCCTCGCTGATCGTCAGGCGGTCGGAGAGCGAAGCGACCTGATTCGCCGTCGATGACGATTTGGTTTCGGATTTGGTTTCGCTCGGCGTCGTTGCCTGCGGCGTAACCGTGTGCTGCTTTTTGGCCAGATTAGTCAGCAACGAACTGAACGCGCTCGCTTGCTGTGTGTTGTCCGGCGGCTTAGGTTTTGGTTTGGCCGCGACCTTCAGCGCTTCGGCTTCCGGTTTAGGCAAAGGCTGAACCTGCACCTGTTCTTGTTTTGGCTCAGGCTTCGGCGTCGGTTGGGACTCCGGCTGTTGCATTTTCTGTTCAGGCTTGGGTTCCGGTTTGGGCGGCGGCGGTTCGGGTTGTTTTTGCTCCTGTGGCTGCTCGACGCGCGTGTTGGTGATGTCGGCGATCGCGACGATCGAAAGAGGCACCGGCGGATGCGGTTGTGGCGGCAGCGGCGGCATCAGATGTGGCAAGCCGAAATACATGAACAACAGTGCGATGAGATGCAGAAGGCCGGAAACGATCAGGCTGTTTTTCAAGCCTTCGTCGCTCATCGTTGCTTTCGGTATCGCGGCCACGGTCATGATTAGGGATGAGGCGCATCGGGTTTGGGCAGATCGGCAACCAGCGCAACCTTGTTAAATCCGGCGGCGCTGATCATGCCCATGACTTCCATGATGTTGCCATAGGAAACCGCCTTGTCGCCGCGCACAAAAATCCGCGCGTCCGCATTGGTTCCGGTAATGGCCTTCAGTTTTGCCGTCAGATCAGCGAGTTCCATCTGTTTTTCCTGCAGATAGATTTTGCCGTTGGAGTCGATGCTGACAACCAGAGGCTCCTTGTTCTGCGTGAGGCTGCGCGCCTGCGTCTTGGGCAGGTCTATCGGCACGGCGACGGTCATCAGCGGCGCGGTCACCATAAACACCACCAGCAACACCAGCATCACATCGACAAAAGGCGTGACATTGATGTCGGAAACCGGACGATAATAGCGGCGACGCCCGTAGCCGCCGCCGGACATAGGCCTTATTTGCGCCGCCATAAAACCTCTCCATCCGTGCGTTCGGCTATCCGTCCGCCGGGTTCATCGCGCATTTCTTCGAGATTGCGCGACAAAGTAGCGACAAAATCATTGGCAAAGTTGTCGAGACGCGCGCCGTAACGCCCGATTTCGGTTGAGAATTTGTTGAACGCGGTTGTAGCCGGAATCGCGGCGACGAGGCCGACAGCGGTCGCCAGCAACGCTTCGGCAATGCCGGGCGCCACAACAGCGAGGCTGGTGTTCTGCGCCTGCGCGATGCCGATAAAGCTGTGCATGATGCCCCAGACCGTGCCGAACAGGCCGATAAAGGGCGCCACGGAGCCGACGGAGGCCAGAAAGGTCATCCACGTTTCGATCATCGCCATTTCGCGGCCAATCGTGACCTGAAGCACGCGATCGACGCGCGCCTGAACCGCAGCGCGGGTTGCGGCGTGCGAAAATGAGCCTTTGTCATGCGCCGTGCGCCATTCCTTCATGCCGGCAACAAAAACCGCCTGCATCGGATCGGCGGGGCGTTTGATCTTGTCATACAGCGCATCGAGCGAACCGGCGGACCAGAATTTGTCTTCGAAATAGCTCGCCTTGTCTTTCAAGCGCAACAGCTTGATCAATTTGTCGAAAATAATCGCCCAAGTCAGAATCGATATCGCCAAAAGGCCGATAATCACCGTTTTGCCGATGATGTCGGCATGCATGAACAAGCCGGTCAGCGACATGTCATTCGAGGCGACCGATCCGGCCAGCTGGACGGCACTTATGCTGCTTTGGGGATCCATGGAACGTTGAACTCCTCGCGTACGTGTTTTGCGTCTTTGACGCTTGTATCGTGTCGACCCTTTTTAAAGGCAGAGGGCAGTCGATCACAACCACTAATTTTATTTTTAATGCTGCCCTTGATCCGGCAATGAAGCGGCAAAAATCTGGCGTAATTGAGGCGGGATGCGCACCGGCCTTCCTTCGGGCTCAACCGCGACGATGACGACCTTCAGCGCGGCTAACTCCTTGTTCTCTCTCGCAATCGTCTGCTCCATCGTCAGCGAGGCGTTGCCGAGAGCCGAGACACTCGTCCGAACTTCGAGCAAATCATCGAGCCGCGACGGCGCGCGATAATCGATCTCGATATGCTTCACGATCAGGATGATATTGAAATCACGCAGGATTCTCTGATGATCAAAACCCTCAACGCGCAATGATTCGGTGCGCCCGCGCTCGGCGAATTTCAGGTAACTGGCGTGATAAACGATCCCGCCCGCGTCGGTGTCTTCGTAATAGACGCGGATGGAAATCGTGTGACTTTTCATCGGGCTAGACATCGGCATCGTCGCCTGCGTCCAATGGCGCTATAGCGCCGATAAAATTGATCTGCTTGCCGACAGGGGCTGGCAAATCCAAATAACGATACCCGCCATCCGTCAGCATGCGTCCGCGTGGAGTGCGCTGCAAGAGGCCTTGCTGGATTAGGTAAGGCTCGATGACTTCCTCCAGCACGTCGCGTTGCTCGGAGAGCGCCGCGCCAAGCGTCTCGACACCGACCGGACCGCCGCCATAATTCTCGGCGATAATCGAAAGATAACGCCGATCCATCGCATCGAAACCCATGCGGTCAACCTCAAGCCGCGACAGAGCTTCATCGGCGGCCTTCGCATCGATCGCGGCATGACCGGCGACGGAGGCAAAGTCGCGCACGCGGCGTAACAACCGACCGGCGACGCGCGGCGTTCCACGCGCGCGACGGGCAATTTCCGCCGCGCCATCGTCGGTAAGCGGCATGGCAAGCTTGGCAGCGGCGCGGGAAATGATCTGTTGCAGTTCTTCCGGCGTATAGAATTGCAGACGTAGCGGAATGCCGAAACGCTCGCGCAAGGGACGCGTAATCAGACCGCTGCGCGTCGTCGCGCCGATTAACGTAAAGGGAGGCAGGTCGATGCGCACCGAGCGCGCCGCAGGCCCCTCGCCGATAATGAGATCGAGCTGGAAATCCTCCATCGCCGGATAAAGAATTTCCTCGACCGCCGGAGACAGGCGATGAATCTCGTCAATGAACAAAACGTCATGCGCTTGCAGATTGGTCAGCAGCGCGGCGAGATCGCCCGCGCGCGCAATGACCGGACCGGATGTCGCGCGAAAGCCGACGCCAAGCTCGCGCGCGACGATTTGAGCCAGCGTGGTTTTGCCGAGCCCCGGCGGTCCGAACAGCAGCACATGATCGAGCGGTTGCTGGCGCTGCTTCGCCGCCTGAATAAACACGGTCAGGTTGGAACGCAGCGCCTCCTGTCCGATAAAATCCGACAAATGCTGCGGCCGCAACGCGACATCGGGTGCTTCCTGCGGCAGGGCTTCACGCTCGACGAGGCGTTGGGGAGTAAGGGATGGGTTCATTGTGTGCCCCCTTTATCGAAAAGCGCGGTGGGATTCCCCTCCCCTCGCGGGAGGGGATAGGGGTGGGGGAGCGAGGTTTGGAGCTTGATATACGAATTGGCAATGTACTCACTTAGTTTGTCTCCCCCCTCCCTAACCCTCCCCGCGAGGGGGAGGGAACTCCACCGTTCTATTTGGCAAGCGGAATTCCCGAAATACAATAAGCTCATGCCGCACTCTCCTTGCGGCTCAGTTCGGCGAGGCTCAGGCGAATGATGTCGTTCAACTTAGCTTCAGGATTGCGGCGAGTGACGGCGGTGACAGCGGAGAAAGCCTCAGCGCGGCGATAGCCAAGATTGACCAGCGCCGACAGCGCATCGCGGGCGATGCCTCCGGACGCGGAAATATCGGCGGCGGCGCCCATGTCCGAACCCGATGAAACATGCCCTGCGACGAAAGCCGGAACCTTGTCCTTCAATTCGGTGATGAGCCGCAAGGCCAGTTTCGGCCCAACGCCATCGGCTTGCGCCATCGCGGCTTTGTCCTGCGAGGCGATGATCGTGACGAGCTGCTCCGGCGACATCGAGCCGAGAATCGACAGCGCCACTTTCGCTCCCACCCCCTGCACGGTGGTGAGCAGATTGAACCAGTCTTGTTCTTCAGCCGTGGCGAAACCAAACAGATTGATCGCATCCTCGCGCACCTGCGTTTCGATCAGCAGCGACACCGCCGCGCCCGCCGGACCGATTTGCCGCAACGTCCGCGCCGAGCAGGCGACACGATAACCGACGCCGTTCACGTCGACAATCGCCTGCGATCCCATAAACCGTTCGAGCGTGCCGCTGAGTTTGGCGATCATAGAAGTGTTATCCCGCAGCCTTTGATGATTGCAACAGTCCCCTATGATGCGCGTGCGTAACAGCGACGGCAAGAGCGTCGGCGGCATCAGCGGCGAGCTTGCCGGAGCCGGGCAAAAGTATCCCCATCATCGCCTGAATCTGGTTCTTGTCGGCATGGCCGTAGCCGGTGACGGACTGCTTGACGCGATTAGCGGGGTATTCGCTGACCGTCAGCCCGGTTTGTGCCAAGGCTAGCATCGCCGCGCCCCGCGCCTGCCCCAACTTCAACGCCGAGAGAGGATTTTTGTTGACGAAAGTCTCCTCGATCGCCGCTTCGTCGGGGCGGTGCTGCTCGACGATCGCCGTTAGCCCCCGCGCCAATTCATAAAGCCTCGCGGCCATCGGCAAATCAGGCTCAGGATTGATACGCCCTGCCGCCACATAGGACAGACGGTTGCCCTCCTGCCGGATGAGTCCCCATCCGGTATGCCGCAGGCCAGGGTCGAGGCCGATAATGGTCAAGGGACGAATCATCTTTGGACACTATTACATTCACAAATTCTTAAAACAATGCCGCTACTTTCCACCCAACCGGTTCTGGAAAGCTTTCCATGATTTTTGAATGGTACCATTGGGCAATCTTGGGCGTTGTCCTCGTCGTCTCCGAGCTTGCCATACCGACTCTCGTGCTGGTTTGGTTCGGGCTGGGAGCGCTTGCGGTGGCGCTGCTGCTGGCCGTCGCACCCAATATGCCGATGATTCCGCAATTACTGGTCTGGTGCGCGGTGTCGGTCGCGTTGGTCGCGCTGTGGTTCCGGGTTCTGAAACCCTATCGCACCAAAACGCTTTCGGGTCGTTCTTCCGCCGGGGTTGTCGGCGAGGTCGGCATTCTGGTCAATGATGTCGATGCGTTCCAAAAAGGCAAAGTACGGTTCCAAATCCCCGTCGTCGGTTCGGATGTGTGGGATTGCATCGCCGATCAACCGATCAAGGCCGGAAGCCGCGTGAAAGTCGTCAGCATCGAAGGCACCCTCGTCAAAATTAAATCTGCGGAGAATTAAATCATGAATGGCAGTCTTGTTTTTGTTCTCGTTCTCGCCTTTTTCGTCATCGTTACCATTTTGCGCAGCATTCGCATCGTGCCGCAGGGCGAGGAATGGATCATCGAACGCCTCGGCAAATACGACAGCACGTTTCCACCCGGCCTCAACATCATGATTCCCTATATCGACCGCGTCGCACGGCGCGTCACGACCAAGGATGTCATGCTCGACGTGCCGCAGCAGGAGGTCATCACCAAGGACAATGCGGTGCTGGTCGTCAACGCCATCGCCTTCATCAAAATCACCAATCCGGTCAAGGCCGTGTACGGCATCGTCGATTTCGGCGATGCGATCCGCAACCTGATTATGACGACGTTGCGCTCGATCATCGGTGAGATGGAGCTGGATCAGGCGCTATCGTCACGCGACAAGATCAAGGCGCGCTTACGCGAAAGCATCGCCGAGGAAGTGCTCGACTGGGGACTAACCGCGAAATCGGTCGAGATTCAGGACATCAAACCGTCGCCGTCGATGCAAAAGGCGATGGAGCTTCAGGCCGCCGCCGAGCGCGAACGCAAAGCCGCCGTGACCAAGGCCGAAGGCGAAAAACAGGCGGCGATCTTGCAAGCCGAGGCGCGGCTGGAATCCGCCAAGCGCGACGCCGAGGCTCAGGTGACTCTGGCCGAGGGTTCGGCGCAGGCGATTCAAAAAGTCATGGCCGCTGCGACGGGTGCCGAGACTCCATTGCTCTACCTGCTCGGCGAGAAATACATCAAGGCAATAACGCAAATGGCGGATTCGCCGAACGCCAAAGTCGTCGTCCTTCCCGCAGACATACAGGAAACCGTGCGCGGGGTCATGGGGCGGTTCGGGAAAAACGCGGCGTAACGATTCAGGCCGCGCCCCGAGGAAGGGCTTTCTGCAAAAACTCGATTTCCTCCGGCGTCGGCTGGCGACCAAGGATGGGGTTGCGCTGTGGGAAGCGGCCAAAGCGTTGGACGGTGTCGAAATGTTCCTCGGCAAGCGAGAGCCACGCGTTTTCCTTGGCGCGTTCACGGATGTAATAAAGCGCGAGCCGTTGGTCGCCGAGATTTTCCGAATTCAAGAAAGGCAAGTAGAAGAATAATTTGAATCGGCGGTCGATGCGATCATCGAAATGCCGAATGATGCCTTCGCGCGCAAGTTCAATGGCTTTTTCATTAGTTTCAAACGCTTTGGCTGTACCACGGAACATACGATGCGGGAAAATATCCAGCAGAAGCAAGAGCGCCATCAGGCCTTCGGGCGTTTGTTTCCATACTTCTAGTTTGTCATTGACCGCCTGTTCGTAACGAAACGAGAATCGCTCGCGCATCATCGCGTCAATGGTTCGGTCTTCCGAAAACCACCGATCGGGGCCTATTTCATAGACCCAATAATTAATAATATCGTCGGGTTCTGTAGCCATGACCTCGTATTCTAGCTTACAAAAGTTACGCAAAGTTTAGTTTTGATAAAGTTCTACATTTCCGTCATCGTTTAATGACACACAAATCTGCCGTATCTATGCGCATTATCATATCGATAAAGCTTTATAAAAATTTAAGACAAAGCATAGGCGTTTAACGATGATGAATTTTCTTCTTGTTTTTGGCTGGACAATTATTCTGATACCTCTCATTTTGATCGCCATAATGCAGGAAATAGAGCCATGAACCAGAGTATCCTGATTGCCTCCGACCATCGTGGGTTGAATCTGAAAGCGCAGCTCACTGCGTGGATGACGGCGCATGGGTATCAGCCCCGTGACATCGGCACACATAGCGCCGAGCGTTGCGACGCGTCCGATTTTGCCAGTCAACTCGCCGGGGACATCCGCGACGGAAAAGCCAACCGGGGTGTGCTGATTTGCGGAACGGGGCAAGCTATGGCGATGACCGCCAACCGTTACCGCGACGTGCGCGCCGCGCTCTGCGCCGACGTGACGACGGCACGACTGACGCGCCAGCATAACGATGCGAACGTTCTGGTGCTCGGCGCGGACATCATCGGCGCGGGCGTGGCCGAGGATTGCCTCGAGGCTTTCCTGACCACCGAATTTCTTGGCGACCGCTACGCCGAACGCCTTGAGAAACTCAAGGCGCTCGGCGGGCTGTAACGGCCAACTCAAGCCGCCGCACTTTTTTCTTCCTTATCCCGAAGGACGCCCGGCACCGGGAAGCGATTGCAAATGGCGCGGGTTTCGTCACGCAGCTTGGCAAGCGTTGCAGCGTCGTCCGAAGCCTTCAACGCGCGAATCATCAATCCCGCGAGCTGCTTCATCTCCGTTTCACCCATACCGCGCGCAGTGGCTGCGGGCGTTCCCAAACGAATGCCGCTCGGCTTCATCGGCGGCAGGGGATCGTCGGGAATGACCTGCTTATTGAGCGTAATTCCAGCGGCATCCAAAGCGACTTCGGCGACGTTGCCCGTCAAGTTAAACGACACGACGGTGTTGACGACCATCATGTGGTTGTCGGTGCCGCCTGTAACCAATTGCGCCCCACCCTCCGTCAACGATGTCGCAAGCGTCTTGGCATTGGCGATCACGTTCTTGGCGTAGGTTTTAAACGCAGGTTCGCTGGCCAGTTTCAACGTTATGGCCGTCGCCGCGACCTGATGCATGTGCGGCCCGCCCTGCAAGCCGGGGAACACCGACTTGTCGATTGCCGCGCCGAATTGCTTCTTGGCGACGATCAGGCCGCCGCGAGGTCCGCGCAGCGATTTGTGCGTCGTGGTCGACATCACATCAAAGCCGACATCCATCGGATTGGCGAGCGCCCCGCCCGCGATCAAACCACCGATATGGCTGACATCGGCGAAAGTCAGGGCTCCGACCTCGTCAGCGATTTTCTTAAAACCGGCATAGTCAAGTTCACGCGGGTAAGACGAGAAGCCGCAGATAATCATCTTCGGTTTATGCTGCAAGGCCAGTGCGCGGACTTTGTCGAGATCGATCTTGCCGGAGGGAAGCTCGGTCTTATAGCGGATGAAGTTGAACACCTTGCTCATGTGCGACACAGGCGCGCCGTGCGTCAGATGGCCGCCATGCGACAGATCCATCGCGAGAATCGTATCGCCCGGTTGCAGCAAGCCGAAATAGACCGCCTGATTCATGGCGGAGCCGCCCAGCGGCTGCACGTTGGCGTATTCCGCTCGAAACAAAGCCTTGGCGCGGTCGCGTCCCAGCGTTTCGATGATGTCGGTGTTTTCCTGACCGCCGTAATAGCGGCGTCCGGGATAGCCTTCGGAATATTTGTTGTTAAACACCGAACCAAGCAGCGCGTACACTTCGGGGAAGCAGTAATTCTCGGACGGGATCAGTTCGATGCCGTCGCTCTGGCGCGTTTCCTCGTGCATCAGGGCGGTGAAAATCTCAGAATCAGATTTCTTGAGCTGGTCGAGCGCGGTGGCGGAATATGTAAAATTGGTCATGAGAAGGCTCCGGGTTTAGATGTTCATCAAAAATGCCCAGGCGAGCGGCGTATTATTCCTGCGCTTCCCTGTGGTCGTCTCCACATTCACGCCAGTCACGCAGGATTTGTAACGCTGCCAATTTGCCGGATTCCCCGGCGGGGGGCAAGGGGTGGAGTTTGAAGCGTTTTCTCAACGAAAAACCCGCCATCACACGGATGGCGGGTTAATCGTGACGGCTTTGATTTCTAACAGATGTTAATGTACCGCTCCCACTGCCCCATGTGGACGATTTTTCTGATTTTCATGGCGTTCCTGCTTATCCTTGCGGATGTCCCTGTGGTCTTGACGATCCTGACGGCGGTCATGATGAATCTGCCTTGCATCATGCCCCATCTGCTGCCTGTTCTGATGGATCTGCGAACGATCCTGATGGATTTGTCCCCTGTCCTTGCCAATCTGGGAACGATCCTGATGGATTTGCTGCCGATCCTGATTGATCTGTTGCTGTTCCTGCTGCGCTCCGACGGTATTACCGCTGGCTTTGTCTTGCCGTTCAATTCGGCGGTCCTGTCGGATTTGCGAACGGTCGCTCTGAATCTGCGCGCGGTCGCTTTGTATTTGCGAACGATCACTTCGGATCTGTTCACGATCCTGCACGTTCTGCGCATGGTCGCTTTGTATTTGCGAACGGTCCTGCTGAATCTGCTGATGGCTTTCTTGCAAATTCTGGCGATCCTGATGAATGTCCTGCGCCAGAGGTCCCCCTCGCCCGCCTTGGTCGCCATAGCTGGGCGGTGTCGTCGGCGCGGTCGGGACAGTCGTCGGAGTCGTCGGATCGGGCGGCGTAGTCACCTGCGCGAAAGCCGGGTCGGCAATCAACAGGCTGATAATGGACGCCGACAAAAGTTTTTTATTGAACATCATCGATCTCCTTGGTTGGGTGTTGTTCATGCTCGCGATCTGCTGCCGGAAACAAATCTACTCCGGGAAAAAGGCGTTCTTTTGTTGATTGATGCTTAATTTACATTAAGCATAAGCAACGTAGTTTTTATTGCGGTCGGCCTCCGCCATTGCCTGAATGCATGCCTCCGCCTGCGGGCATATTCTGCAGAGCCTGATAACAAGAATCCGAAATTTCCTTGAAGTGGTCTTTCAGACATTGGATGATTCGCCCGCCGCCCGGTTGAACATCATGGCAGAAATTCTGAGCGTCGTTGCGGCAAGCCTCGCGCGGTCCTCCGCCCTGCTGCGGCGGTCGTTGCATCACGCCTTGCTGATCGCTTCGCGGTGGATAATCATTCCCTGACGGAGCGGCGCCTTGATCATTTTCGGATGGAGGCTGATCTTCTGTTGCCGCAGCGCTCTTCAGCGCGGTGTAACAGCCATCCGAAATTTCCTTGTAATGTTCCTCAAGGCATGCCTGCGCCCGCGACGGATCGGATTGATCATTGGAACAGAAAGACTGAACGTCTTGCGCGCATGCCTCGCGCGGCCCACCACCTTGGCTGGCGGCGCAAAGCGCAGGCGACAACGCCCCAATAACGGAGATAAAAGCCAGAATTCGCGCATCGACGGTCATTGTCAGCGTTTTTTTGAAAAAAGGCATCGGCAGGGTTTCCGTGATGCGAGAGATTGCCATAATCTTGCTCAAGCCACAAACGAATGGCCGACAATGGAGACCGCTTTTTATCACGCAAAAAGTTGATTTTTGGTAAACGGTGAGGAGTAGATTATTTCAACATGGCATCGTTTGCGCCAAAGTTTTCCGATAGCGCGCATCGCCAAAGCGCTACGCTTGAGGATACATTATGCTGCAATACCGGATAATCGCGATTGGCTCGAAGTCGTATGCACGACAGGCGGCAGCATGGACACAGAGTAAAAGTTCACGAATAGGAGATCGTCCGTGAGGCACATCACAGCTTTGACAGGCTTTCTTGTTTTGTTCATTCTGTTGGCTGACGGATCTTTTTCTTATGCTCAGGCAAGTCAGAGGGATCAGGCCATGTCCATGAAAATAGAATCAACCGCGTTTGCCAATGGGGGAGAAATTCCCATCCAATATACAGGCGAAGGGGCAGACATATCGCCGCAACTTTCGTGGGAGGGCGTTCCAGCGGAGGCAAGAAGCCTTGTTTTGATTGTCGATGATCCGGACGCTCCCGATCCCGCAGCGCCAAAGATGGTTTGGGTGCATTGGGTGCTTTATAATATTCCCCCGTCCGTGACAGGATTTCCTGAGGGCGTGGAGGTGTTGCCTACAGGAACCGGCGAGGGGTTGAACGACTGGAAACGCACGGGCTATGGCGGGCCGATGCCCCCTGTCGGACGGCATCGTTATTTCCACAAGCTTTATGCCCTTGATACAACGCTTGATCTCGCGGGCACGCCAACCAAGACCGATGTCGAAACCGCCATGCGCGGGCATATACTGGCCGAAACGGTTTTGATGGGAACCTATCAAGCGAAGGGAAAGTAAGCCCTCGCAAGATTCAACAGAAAACTTGCGGTGACGCGTTATTCAGATGGGGAACAAATGGCAATAGGACGAGATCGGCTCAAGCGCTTTGTGGCGCTTTTTGTCTGCATATGTTGTTACGTCGTTGCTGCAATTCTGTGCCTCTTTGCGTCATCCGGAATTTTTCCGATCAACACCAATGACGGATCGAATTTTCTCTTGCAGGCGCTTTACGCAGCTCAGGGACTAACGCCATACAGGGACTATGGCATTGTGTACCCACCCGGCATTGCGCTCTTTTTCGGAAACCTGCTGCATATCACCGACGGCGGCGTGTTTATCAGAATCGTCTGGCTGATCGCTTGCTTCTTGCTTGGTGTCAATGCGTTTCTGATGACGCGTTTCAAAGTTGGCGTCACCACGCGCCTCATCGGCAGCGGTCTTATAACGCTTGTTGCCACGCAGCCTATTGTAGTTCTGTTTCGCAATCATGGATCGGAGCCTTTTACCGCTCTCTTGCTACTTACTCTGGTTCTGCTTTCGATCCAGTATATTTTTTCGGAAACACGTTCGACTATCCGGCTGGTTTCTCTTTCTCTGTGTAGCCTCTGCATAACGATGGTGCGTTGGGATCGGGCATTCGCCGTCGCATGCCTCGACTTCGCCGCTACAGGACTCGTTTTTATTGCAGCTTGGCGAGGATTTTTCCAGCCGCAAGATAAATCCAAAGCCCTTCAACTGGCGCGACGAATGGGCGAATCCTCAGCGGCAATTTTTGCTGGCGCAACTATAGCCTTAGCTTTGATAGCGATCTACGCGATCAGCTCCAACTGTTGGTCGGAAACCTTGTGGTACATATTTCGCCTGCCCCTGCAGGTCATGCCCTACCGAACCCTGCCTTTACCTTCATTCGATATTCTGGAAGCCGATGGCCTTTGGCAAACAGGCATTATGGCAATCATCGTCATGGCTGGCGCAAGTCTCTATATGGTTGCAAATGCCAAGGCTCATTCATCTTCGTCTTTTGCCAAGCTCGGCGAGTGCTTACTGCTCCTAGCCGCTCCAGTGGCAATGCTGCCTTATGCTTTCGGCCGATCGGATGCCGCGCATTTCATACCTTTGGCCAGCATGATAGCCGGAACGCTTATTATTGCCTGCATCATTTGGAATAATCTCAAAGTTCGGCTCGCTTTACTGACAATGTTAGTGGTGCTGTTTGTCCCGCTCTCGGACCAACTCGTATATCTATATTCCTTAATTTACAATATGGAACAGAACGAACTGTCTCCATTCCAGAACGGCCGCTTTCAGAAAAATCTTGAATCATCAACGGGCGATTGTGCAAAGCTGATTCCCAATGGCACTCATTCAATTTTTGTCGGGCACACATCATACGCTCATTTCATTGTCAGCCCGATGATACTTTATCTGGCGCGGCTTGACCTCCAGCCTGCGACACCCTACATTGCAGAAGATCCCGGCATTCAGAACACATGCGAATATGGCAGCAACATTGCTGACGATCTGCGCCGCGCACCGCGCCCGATGATTGCGTTTCTGTCTATGAGTCAGCAATGGCGGGAACCAAACGCTACCGAGACAATGACCAGTTGCAATCAGATTGAAAAGTTTCTTAGCGAAACGCCTTCTTCGACACTTGGTTATTGCATGGTGGGCTCGGACACTATGCGGGTCGTGGTTTATTAAGCCTAAGAGCCTGTTCATGATCTTTTTATGAGCAGAGCGAGGAAAGCGAGAGCGACCATGTTCAGGCTGGTGTTGAGTTTACGCTCGCAGTTTTTCCAAAGTCTGCGGCATTTGTCGAGCCACGCGAAGGAACGCTCGACCA
>CAIQVS010000137.1 GCA_903875345.1 uncultured Pseudomonadota bacterium
ACATCGAGCGGCTGGCCGCTTAACCAGCGAAACTTAACCGGCGGGACTCTCTCTTAAGTTTGCCCAGTTTCTGTCCAACTCACGGGGGCCACCCCACTGCGCGGGCTTATTTCCGATCCGAGTTTGGATGGTCATCGAAACCGCGCCTGCTGCTGCGGCGTGTTTGTGCGCGGCTTTGATAAGTAGCGAAGCGACGCCTGATTTCCGAAAGGCTTCCAGCACATACAAATCGTTTAGCATGCATACCGGCGCCATCTGAATGGATGAAAATCCTGAAAACAGTTGCGCGAAGCCGATGGTATCTTTTTTAAGCGTTTCCGCCAGCAGAACGGTTGATTGATTGGCGTTTATGCGTTCGTATAGAAAATGGCGAACCGCACGGAAATTTGCGGTCTGCCCGTAAAACTGTCGATAGAGATCGAAGAGCAAGGCAACCCGGTCAACATCATTGATGTCCGCTAAACGAACTTTGAATTCTACCATAATAATCTCCCTGCAATATTCTTAGCTTGATTCCCCGCCTGTAATCCAGCCACCGCCGAGCAAACGGTCGTTTTGATAGATCACTCCGGCCTGACCGGGCGCGACGCCAAAAGCGGGTTCATTAAGGATAATGCGGCCTGTGTCGCCGTCGCGGTAAAAAGTTGCGGGCAGGGGCGGTTGCGCCGAGCGCAACTTGACTGTGATCTCTATGCCGTCTTCGGGTACCTCTTCTCCAAGCCAATTCAAGTCCTTCAGCAGCACCTCTGTTTGCGCCAAAGCATCCCTAATGCCGACGACGACATGGCGTTTATCGGCATCGATGCGGAGGACATAAAGCGGCTCGTTTTTCTCACCGTTGCGGGCGCCGAGATTGATACCGCGCCTTTGCCCGACCGTGTAGTGGATGATGCCTTCATGCTGTCCGAGGACGCGGCCATAGGTATCGACGATGTCGCCCGGATCAATCGCGCCGGGGCGCAGCTTGCTGACGATGCTGGCGTAATCGCCGTCCGGAACAAAGCATATGTCCTGACTGTCCGGTTTCGCGGCGACGGGCAGATTAAAACGCTCGGCGAGCGCGCGGGTTTCGGTTTTGCTCATGCCGCCGAGCGGAAAGCGCAGATATTCCAGTTGCTCGCGCGTCGTGGCGAAAAGGAAATAGCTTTGATCCTTGCTGTCGTCCGAGGCGCGGAGCATCTCGACGCCGTGGCCATTGACGACACGGCGAGCGTAATGCCCCGTCGCCAAAGCGTCCGCGCCGAGGTCGCGCGCCGTCGCCATCATATCGCGGAATTTGACCTTTTGATTGCAGCGCACGCAGGGGATTGGAGTCTCGCCGCGCAGATAGCCATCGGCGAAATCTTCGATGACGCTTTGCGAGAAAAGGTTTTCGTAATCGAAGACGTAATGCGGAAAGCCGACTACTTCGGATACGCGGCGCGCATCGTAAATATCCTGTCCGGCGCAGCACGCGCCCTTGCGCTCGACGGCCAAGCCGTGATCGTACAGGTAAAGCGTAACGCCGACGACATCGTAGCCTTGCTCAGCCAGCAGCGCGGCGGTAACGGAGCTGTCGACGCCCCCCGACATCGCAACGACGACGCGCGTCTCCGAAGGAGATTTGTTGATGCCGAGGGAGTTCATGGGATGCGTCGGGGGAAACCTAAAATTACGGGGATTGTTGAAGTGCCGCAGTGGCACAACTCTGGCTGTTATTACTGCGCAAAGGTTCTTGTGAATTTGCACGGCAAACATCACTGGAATAAGACACCTGCGGTTCCTCAGTATACAATCGCCAGCCACCTAACCAAAAAGTTCGCTTCCCAACCATTCCGTTTTCCGCAGGTTTTCCTGTCCATGCGTTTTGGTGGGGACTGGGTTGCTCTACCCCAACGTGTTGATCCATTTCATCCTACCTGCACTTTCAACATCCAGATGATTTTATCATGCGCTTCGAGACGCCCGATCAGCATATCCTCGGTGGCGCGGTCTTCGGCTTCGTCGGCGGCGTTGCGGGCTTCCTCGATCCGGTCGCGCACGGCTTCATGCGTTTTCAGTAAATCCTTGACCATTGCCGTTGCCGTCAGCGGTTCGCCGGAGGCTTCCTTGACGACGGTGTTGTCGTGGAAAGCTTCGGCGCTGCCGGGGGCAGGGAAGTCGAGGGCGCGGATACGTTCGGCAAGTTCGTCGGCGGCCTCGAACAAAGCCTCGTACTGCTCTCCAAACAAAGCATGAAGCTGCGGAAACAATGGTCCCGTGACGTTCCAGTGATAACCATGCGTTTTGATCGCGAGAAGATATGTATCGCTGAGAACATCAATCAGATGCTCGGCGACGTTGGCTGCTGAGGTGCGGCCTGATGATTTCTTGGACATGGTGCGCTCCTTTTTAGTTTGGAAGGTTTCTAATATAGACACAACGCAGCGTAAAGACCAACAGGCTTGTTTGCAAAGTTTGTAATGCCGGGGCGCGCAATGCGTTCTTCCGAGCTTCCCGCGTACATGTGCCTCGACAAAATACATTGCACGCCAGTTCTCGAAAATCTCATTTTTCGCCATAGCCTCCCGGTTCGTATGCAAGCATTAGTGACTCTACACCCGCATGACCTAAAATGCCAAATCTAGGCATTAAGTATAAGCTACGCCGCTTGCGCCACCCGCGCCGAGGGGTGCAGCAGGGTTTCATACATCTGCATCGTGCCGTCAAAATAAAGATTTTGCTGGAAATTTTCGGCGATAAAGTTATGTGCGTAGTCGGCAAGGTTCAGCCGTTCCTGCGTGCCAAGCCGCACCGCTTGCCGCATCGCGTCGGCCAGCGCTTCGGAATTATTGGGCGGGACAATCCACGCGGTTTCCCCGCTCAACACCATTTCGCGGTTTGCACCGGTATCGGTGACGATAACGGGACGGCCAATCGCCTGCGCCGCGAGCAGTTCGGTGTTCTGTCCGCGCGGCGCGATATTTGGCGCGACCACAGCGCTCGACAGCCAGCACGCTGCGGGAAGATCGTGACAATAATCCGGCATGATGACTTTGCCAGTCAGTCCTTGCTGGCTGATTTTGGACTCGATGCTGGCGCGGTATTGCGGTGATGTCCCGTCGCGTCCGGCGAGAACGGCAAAAACGTTCTCACTTTTGATTTTCTCCAGCGCGTCCAGAAAAACCTGATGACCAAGTCCCGTCATTAACGGCATCGGCACGAGCAAAATGGAGGCTTGCTCCGGCAGACGCCAACGCTGACTCAAGTTTTGCAGCCTCTCGGCGCTGATAAAGCGCGCGCTATGCGTGTGCAGGTCAACGCCGGGCGGGACGTGGTAGATCTGCTCAGTCTCCAGTTTAAAATGATCCTGAAGATAGTACGCCATAAATTCCGATGGCACGCGCACCAATCCCGTGCCGTGCTTGATTTGTTCAAACAGGCGATGCTCGAAAGCGGAAGCTTCGATCGGCTGCGTGATGTCAGCAATAAAAGGCAGGCGCAATTCGCGGCTTAACCTCAGAGCGTAGCGCGTTGCGGTAAGGCCGTGCGCATGAACGAGAATTGGACGTTCGCGGTGTGCCAAGGCTCGGATAGAAATGGCGCTGCGCCAGCGGCTGAGCAGGTTGTCCTTGTTGAGCGGAATGCGAATGTGACGAACTGCAGCGCGTTCGGCTTCGTTGACGAGATGCCCCCCCGACGAGCCGATGATTGCACGCCAACCTGCGCGCTGCGTCAACATCGCCAGCGTCACGGCATCGCGGCCGGGACTATCGGGTTCGACATCCGACGCCAGATGTAAAATCGTCGTGCGGTGAGCACGGCTTTTGCTAGACTGCGGTTTATGCGCGATCTGTTGTTTGATTAAAGATGGATGTGGCGCAACGGACATTTTGAAAGTCTCTGGACATGAAACCTGATTTTCTCAGCTTACCGGATCGGCGCCTCGCTTATCAACGATTGATTGGCGACCCGAACGGACCGGGAATTGTCTTTCTCGGCGGCTATGCCTCGGATATGTCTGGAACCAAAGCGAGTTTTTTGGCCGAACGTTGTGCCGACGAAGATTTATCTTTTTTGCGTTTTGATTATCGTGGGCACGGGTGCTCCAGTGGCGATTTCAACTCGTGCGTTCTTGGCGACTGGCTGGAGGACGCTTGCGCGGCGTTTGATCAGCTGACGCAAGGCAAGCAAATTTTGATCGGATCATCAATGGGCGGTTGGCTCGCGTTGCTGCTGGCGCGGGCGCGGCCTGAACGGATCAAGGCGATGATCGGAATCGCTGCCGCGCCGGATTTCACCGAGGAGTTGGTTTGGAAAAATCTGACGGAGGAACAGAAGGCGCAACTGGAGCGTGACGGATTTATTCCCGATGAAACCTCGCCGCCGGATCAGCCCTTCGTGATGACGCGCCGATTAATCGAGGAAGCGCGACAACATTTGTTGCTGGGGGCGGAAATCAAGCTCGATTGCCCGCTGCATTTGTTGCAGGGGTTAAACGATGAGGAGGTGCCGTGGCGATACGCGCTGCGGATTCTGGAACGTGTTTCAGGGAGTGACGCGCGGGTGACTCTGATCAAGGATGGCGACCACCGCCTCAGCCGACCGAAGGATCTTGCGCTGCTGTGGAACGCAGTCAGGGAATTTGCGGGGGTATGACAGGCAAGCCCAACGTCATTCCGGCCTTCGCCGGAATGACGTTTTCGTATCGGACCTTATTACGCCGCCGCCTTGTATTCGACTTGTTCGGTATCCAGTGCTTTCTTATAAGCCGGACGCTCGATCACGTTTTGGAACAGCTTTTTAGTGTTCGGTCCCACAGTGACAGGACGGGGCAACATGCCCGACCAGTTGGCGATCACCGTCATCAGGATGTCGGCCATCGTGATGTTCTTGCCGCAAAGATAGGGCTGCTGCGACAGGCGTTGCTCAACTTCGTTCCACAACTCGTTAAGCTTTTGCGTGGCGGCATCAAGCAGCTTCTCCCGCGCCTCGCCTTCCGGCGCTACGCGTTTCAGGAAAAAACAGCGCGAATAGGCCGGATGCAAAGTGGCGTTGCAGAACATCAGCCACTCAAGCGCGGTGGTGCGTTCGGGCTCGCTCTTCGGCAGGAGAGGGCACTGATGTTTTTCGAGAATATGAATCAGAATTGCCGCGCCTTCGCGGATGACCTGCTCACCATCGACCAGAACCGGAACCTGCCCGCGCGGATTAATCTTCTTGTATTCCGGCGTTTGGCCTTGCCCCGCCATCAAATCGACCTTTTCGAGCGTGACGGGTTGGTTGCATTCGTTCAGAGCGATGTGAATAGCCATCGAACAGGAACCCGGTGAATAATAGAGCTTGTACATGTGCAGACTCCCGTGTTGAGGTTAAAAAGGAGGGAAGAGGGCGCTTTGCCCGACCCTTGATTTACGTCAACGTTAGCACAAAAACCGCCGCTGGTAGATTTTTCAATGAAGGGATTTTTAGCGTGTGG
Source organism: uncultured Pseudomonadota bacterium (assembly GCA_903875345.1). Lineage (GTDB taxonomy): Bacteria > Pseudomonadota > Alphaproteobacteria > UBA9219 > UBA9219 > CAIQVS01. The sequence continues at coordinate 5,438 of CAIQVS010000137.1, forward strand.
TTTTGAGCCTTCACACGCGAATCAATACTTTTTTAACCAATCTTTGTAAGAAAACGAGAAAGCATAAACAAATGTTTGCAACGCTTAACTCAGATGGAGGGGGAGTATGATCAAAGCTTCGTCAATAGGGCGCGTGGTGATCGTCCTCTCTTTAGCCGGACTTACCGCGTGCGCGGGTATGGATGACACGCAGCAGCGCATGGTTTCCGGCGGCGCGACCGGCGCGGTTGTCGGCATCGTTGGCACCGCCATTACCGGCGGCTGCATTCCCTGCGGTACGGCCATCGGCGGCGCGGTCGGTACCGGCGTCGGTTATGTCGTCGATCAGGTCAATAAAAGCGGCAAATCGGGAGGCTCTTCACAAGCTTCCGGAGCCAACCCGGGATAGATGTTTCTGTTATGACGGTTTATGTCCAAACATAAGATCAAAATTGAGCTGAACGCCGTTATCGTTACGCTCAACGCTAACGACCCGCAAATCCTCGTCGAGTCGGGTTCAGCTTTGCCATCAGGTCCGTTTGAAACGGAACACAGGACGTTGGAGCAGGGGCTGCGTTCGTGGGCTGGGCTGCCACTCGGCTACGTCGAACAGCTCTACACCTTCGCAGACAAGGATCGCCGTAAGGATGATGAGCGCGTAGTCTCAATCGGCTATTTGGCGCTGGTGCGCTCGGCGTCGGAGCAGCAGAAAGCCGTATGGTCGTCGTGGTATTGGCATTTTCCTTGGGAGGATCATCGGCAGGGGTGTCCCGCCCTGATCGCCAAACAGATTCTACCCGCTCTCGACAAATGGGCAACCGGCGCGTCGGATGCCGCGACGAAACGCGCGCGCGCCTCGCGTGTCGCCGTGGCGTTTTCGACTGAGGAGCGCAGATGGAACGATGAACTTGTTCTGCAACGTTATGAGCTGTTGTGGGAGTCCGGGCTGGTCGCCGAGTCGCCTTTTGCGAAAACGCGGAACGGCGTGGAACTGGGCGTGGTTATGGCGCACGATCACCGTCGTATCGTCGCCACCGCAATGGCGAGGCTGCGTGCCAAGATCAAATACCGTCCCGTTGTGTTCGAATTGATGCCGGACAGTTTTACCTTGTTGCAATTGCAGGAAGGCGTGGAAGCTTTGGCGGGATTGCCGCTGCATAAACAGAATTTTCGTCGCCTTGTGGAGTCGCAGGGGCTGGTTGAGGAAACCGGCGCGATGACTCGCGCCGTTGCCGGACGCCCTGCCAAACTGTTCGCTTTCCGCCGTGAGGTGTTGCAGGAGCGGGCGGCTGCGGGAACTAAACTGCCACGGGCGTTTTAGTTTTCTCAGACAATACATAACTCATTGATTTTTCTTGGCGTTCTGTTGCAATGCAACACCAAGAATCAATGGGTTAGTTGCTTTTCTGCGCAGGGGCAGTTAGCTTTTGATTTACGTCAAAGAGGGGCGGAAGATGATATGTTAACGCAAAGCGCATTGGTTCGGGATTCTAGCTGCGGAGTACCCTAGTATGAAACGAAGCTTGGCTTTCATTGGTGCCGGTTTTTTTGCAGTTGCGCTGGTAATCGGCGCAGCCACGGCGATGTCTTCCAAGCCAGCTTGCGCCGCCGTGGAACAAGTCAGTTTTTCGGAAGACGTCATGCCGATTTTGAGGGAACGCTGCGTAGCCTGTCATCAAACGGGCGGCGAGGGTTATAATAAAAGCGGACTAGATCTTACGAGTTATGTCGGACTGATGAAGGGCACAAAGAACGGCCCGATGATTATTCCCGGCGATCCGGATATGAGCAATCTTATGTGGCTGATAGATTGGCGTGCGGACCCCGCGCTGCGGATGCCGCACAACAAAAAGAAATTGTCGTCTTGCGACCGCGATACTATCCGCACTTGGATTCGTCAGGGCGCGAATAATAATTGACGCAATTTTTTTAACGTCCTGAAAAGCAACAGTCTTTTTTTAACGGTAGACTTTTGGCGTGTCCCGTATTATGCTCGCAACGAACATAAATTGATTGGCAAGGCTTTGGCCTTGCTTTTTTAGGCCTCACTAATGCTCATGGAGAGCATAAATGGGTATTCTGCAGAACCAGACCGCCGAGTCCCTGCGACGCATCGCCGCGCTCTATGAGCGCGTGAAAACCGTCATTCCACCGATGGAATGGGCGACGTTTGCCGACGACATCGACGCCATCCTGCGGCTCAAGGAACAGCGCAACGCGATCATCCTCGCGCATAATTACCAAACTCCGGAAATTTTTCACGGCGTGGCCGATATTCGCGGCGACTCGCTGGCGCTGGCGCGCGAAGCGGCAAAGGCCGACGCGGATGTGATTGTGTTGGCGGGCGTGCATTTTATGGCCGAGACGGCGAAGCTGCTTAATCCCACCAGCACGGTTTTGATTCCGGACACGAAGGCCGGATGCTCGCTGGCGGACTCGATTACCGCCGAGGATGTGCGCCTAATGCGCCAACGTTATCCGGGCGTTCCGGTCGTCACTTACGTCAACACCTCGGCTGAAGTGAAGGCGGAGTCGGATATTTGCTGCACCTCTGGTAACGCGAAGAAGATCGTTGAATCGCTCGGCGCGCCCGAAGTCATCATGCTGCCCGACGAATATCTGGCGCAGAACATCGCCCGTGAAACGAAAGTCAAAATCATCGCGTGGAAAGGCCATTGCGAAGTGCATGAGCGTTTCACCGTTGACGACATCGCGTTGTTCCGGAAACAGAACCCAGGCGTTATTGTGCTGGCGCATCCCGAATGCCCGCCGGAGGTCGCTTTGGCCGCCGATTTTTCGGGCTCGACCGCGCAGATGATCGGCTGGGTTGAAACGCGTAAACCGGCGCGGGTTGTTTTGCTGACCGAATGTTCGATGAGCGATAATGTCGCGGCGCAGAATCCGGAAACGGAATTCATTCGCCCCTGCCAGCTTTGCCCGCACATGAAGCGCATCACGCTGAAGAATATCCGGCACGCTCTGGAAACCATGACTTATGAAGTCACGGTACCCGCCGACATCACCGAACGCGCAAGAATGGCGGTCGAACGCATGATCGCGGTGAGGTAATGAAACCCATCATCATCGGCGCGGGTTTGGCGGGCTTGACGACGGCTCTGTCGCTCGCGCCACAGCCGGTGATCTTGTTGTCGCCGCGCAAGCTCGGAGAAGAATGTTCGAGCGTTCTGGCGCAGGGCGGAGTAGCGGCAGCCGTTGGAACAGATGATGCCGTCGAGCTGCACGCTGACGACACGATGAAGGCCGGAGCAGGGCTTTGCGACGCCGCAACGGTTCAGGCGGTCACGCGAGACGGCGCGGAAGTGATCGCTCGACTGACAGAACAAGGCGTGCCGTTCGACCGCGATTCTGCAGGAAAATTATTGCTCGGATTGGAGGCGGCGCACAGCCGTCATCGCATCGTCCATGCCGCAGGCGATGGCACAGGGTGCGAGATTATCAAGGCTCTGATCGCCGCAGCACGCGCGACGCCTTCGATTGAGATTATAGAAAACGCGACGGCGACGGATATTCTAACCGACGATCTTGGTGTCGCCGGAGTTGCAGTAAATATCCACGGGCAACAGAAAACCTTTGCCGCGCGTCAAGTTGTGCTGGCGACTGGAGGGGCAGGGGCGCTGTGGCAACACACGACCAATCCGCTGGATTCGTGGGGGCGCGGATTGGCTTTGGCGGCGAGGGCAGGGGCGGAGCTTGGCGATCTTGAGTTCATGCAGTTTCATCCGACCGCGATGGATGTCAGGCGCGATCCGATGCCTTTGGCAAGCGAGGCGGTACGCGGCGAAGGCGCAATTCTTATCGACGAAACTGGCGAACGTTTTACGGACGAGTTGCAGCCCCGCGACATCGTGACCCGTGCTATATGGGCGCATCTGTCCAAAAAACATCGCGTGTTTCTTGATGCGCGGCAAGCGCTCGGGGCGCGTTTTGCCAAACGCTTTCCGTCTATTGATGCGCTGTGCAAATCGGCGGGGATCGATCCGGCCATACAGCCGATTCCCGTGCATCCCGCCGCGCATTATCACATGGGCGGCGTGGTGACGGATGCGCGGGGACGCACGTCGGTAAACGGCTTGTGGGCTTGCGGCGAAGTCGCCTGCACAGGGCTTCACGGCGCGAACAGGTTGGCGAGCAACTCGCTGCTGGAGGCTGCAAGTTTTGGGCAACGCGTTGCTGAAGATATTAAAGGCTGTACGATGTTAGCGCGGATTGATTCCTTTCCCCGCGAGAGGGGGGGAATCCGCTCGGCTCTGTCCGCCAATGAAGTGCGCGCGATCATGTCCGAACATCTCGGCGTGTTACGCGATCAAATTGGTATTGAGGTGGCGATCAGGCTGCTTGCGCCTTTGGCGGAACAGTCGGATATGGCTCTCGTCGGATTGATGATCGCGGTTTTCGCCTTGCAACGTGAGGAAAGCCGGGGCGCTCACGCCCGCACCGATTATCCGCAAACATCATCGCAAGGAACGCGGCGGCAGGTGATGACTTTGGATCAGGTCATAAATTATTCAGGTTTAATGGTTAAATCTCAAACCGTCGTCGCAACCGCAGGAGCCTGACCCATGCATTTTACCCCGCTCTCCGATGTCGTCATTGAGCCGCTTGTGCGAAACGCGTTGCAGGAAGATTTGGGCCGCGCGGGCGATGTGACCACCGACGCGATCATTCCGGTGGAAAGCAAATGGAAAGGCGCTTTGGTGGCGCGGCAGGAGGGAGTCATCGCGGGTCTAGATCTTGTGCGCATAGCATTTCGCCTTACAGATCCGTCGACGCGCATCGATGTCAAAAAGCCGGACGGGTCGAAGGTCAAGCCGGGCGATGTGATTGCCGCCGTCAGCGGCCCCGCGCGCGCGATCATCACTGCTGAGCGCGTGGCGCTGAATTTCCTTTCGCACCTCAGCGGCATTGCTACAGCGACGCATAACCTCGTTCAGGCGGTAAAGCCTTATAAAACGCGCATTTGTTGCACGCGCAAGACGACTCCGGGACTGCGAATTCTTGAGAAATACGCAGTCAGAGCTGGTGGAGGCAGCAATCACCGCTTTGGGCTGGACGACGCGGTGTTGATTAAGGACAACCATATCGCCGTCGCGGGCGGCGTGCGTCAGGCGGTCATGCGCGCGCGGGAGAATGTCGGGCATTTGGTCAAGGTCGAACTGGAAGTCGATACGCTTGAACAACTGGAGGAGGCGGTCGAGTTGCCAATCGACGCCGTGCTTCTGGATAACATGTCTCCGGCAACGTTGAAGAAAGCGGTCGCGCTCGTGAAGGGACGTTTTCCGACCGAGGCTTCGGGGCGCGTGACCGTGGATACCGCGAATGAAATCGCCGCCAGCGGCGTCGACATCATCTCCGCCGGATGGATCACCCACAGCGCTCCGATACTGGATATTGGGCTGGATGAGGCGTAAGCCTCCTTCGTCAAACACCGAAGCAGTTTTAACAAAGCCTACCGCAGCGCCCTATCGGCAATGCCACAATCCGTCCTTTTACACGCAAAGGCTTGGATCGAATTACGCTTCCCCGCTCAAACTCGTCAGGTCGACCTTGACGCCCGGTCCCATTGTTGAGGATACGGTGACGCGGTTAATGTAGGTGCCTTTGATGCCGTTCGGGCGCGCCTTGGTGATCGCGCTGATGAAGGCGCGGGCGTTCTCAAGGATCGCTTGTTCGGTGAAGCTCGCTTTGCCGATTCCGGCCTGAACGATTCCCGCTTTTTCGGCGCGGAATTCGATCGAGCCAGCCTTGGCTGACTTGACCGCTTCGACAACGTTCGGCGTGACGGTGCCGAGCTTGGGGTTCGGCATCAGGCCGCGCGGTCCGAGGACTTTGCCGAGCTTACCGACGACACCCATCATGTCGGGGGTCGCGATGACGCGATCGAAATCCGAGAATCCGCCAGTGATCTTTTCGGCGAGGTCTTCGGCGCCGACGATGTCGGCTCCGGCCTGCTTCGCCTTATCGGCGTTGTCGCCCTTGGCGAAGACGGCGACGCGGATGCTCTTGCCCGTGCCGTGCGGCAACTGCACCATACCGCGTACGGATTGATCCGATTGCTTGGTGTCGATGCCGAGGTTGAGCGCGATCTCGATCGTCTCATCGAATTTACGCTGCGTCTGCGCCGTGTTCTGGCGCACGAGGCGCAGAGCCTCGTCCAGCTTGTAGATCTTGGCGCGGTCGACGTTCGTCAGGACTTTGCGAAATTTTTTGCCATGCAATGCCATTTTTTACTCCACAACCTGAACGCCCATCGAACGGGCGGAACCGATAATCATGCTGCAAGCCGCGTCGAGATCGTTCGCGTTCAAATCCTGCATCTTCTGCTTGGCGATTTCGCGCACCTGCTCCATCGTGATCTTGCCGGAATGCTCGGTGCCCGTGAGCTTCGCTCCCTTTTCGATCTTCGCGGCTTTCTTAATGAAAAAGCTGTTGGGCGGCATCTTGGTAATAAAGGTAAAGCTGCGATCCGAAAACGCCGTGATGACAACGGGGATCGGCGTGCCTTTTTCCAGTCCCTGAGTCTTGGCATTGAATTGTTTGCAGAAGTCCATAATGTTCAGGCCGCGTTGACCGAGCGCCGGACCGATAGGCGGCGACGGGTTGGCCGCTCCGGCGGGGACATGCAGCTTGATAAGACCGACTATTTCTTTTGCCATGAGGCTCTCCTAAATCAAAAACATAACGAACCATCTGCGCATTCGGCGCATCCGGAACAAAGCTCAACTTTGACGAAGGGATTACTGTACCCTTGATGATGCAACTTCGGTAATACTCACCCAAAAGATGCATTTGCGTGGTGCGGCCTCCCAAGGGATGTGTTTCAAGGAACAACCTCCCACGCTTGCGTCGTGCCGGTTTTGTAGCGAAACTAAATCTCGGAGTCCATATCTAATGTTGAACCGATAGCAATTTTTTATGCGCGTCAACAGTATCTTCTTGATTCAAAACCACGATTTCATTGTGATTTGTATATGTTGAGGCGATCTCGATTGCGCTGCAACTAATTAATATGGGGAAGTTGTTGCAAGATTGTGGCTTGGCCAATGCGACGAGAGTCTCGTTTTTCATTTTTTGTTAAATCAGTTCGATCCGTAGTTTCGAATCGTACTTTCTTCCAAATTGCCCAAGCGACCGCCCTTTGAGAATCAACTTTTTCATTATTGTTCGCAGTGGCCGCTTGCAGACCAACAGGATCTAATCTTTTCAGGCGTATGCCTTTCGCTGTTGGAAGACGCCCCGTCATTTTACGAACGAGCGTATCATTTCCCCCTAGTCGTTGTTGTACCTGTGCTGTAAGAGCGGTTGCATCACATTTAGGGTATGCGTCGGTTACTTCGGTAATAGCGGACTGAAGGGCAGCTAAGATTGTTTCCTTGTCACCAAGCGCGATTATGGCTTGCCTGTTTCTGATCCATGCGGAGATCGCCTTTTTGAATCGGGCGGTCTTTTTTGCCGCCCCCGGAAAAAGGTCTACAAGATTGCCCCGAACACTAACTCTCGGATCTTGAAGTAACAATCGGTATATTTTCAGTCTGTCCGATGCGCCATTATGTCCGAGGGTAACAGGTTCTGTCGCGTCTCCGACGTCTTTCAATGGCTGCCGTCGTGCAAGATATTCCAAAACGCCATCTCTTGTTCCGTCCGCCTGCGGATTACCTATACGAACTGACGAAGCAATGTCAGAATGCGCAAGCAATTTCTTAACAATTCCGGGCGTTCCGACATGCGCGGCGAGGAAAAGGAACGGCGTGCCGTCTTCTGATACGGCGTTTTTGTCCGCTTGTCCGTTGTCAATCAGTTCAATTATTCTTCGGGCAAGCTTGATGCGATCTTCTTTGGATTCCGCGTCGCCAATTTTTCGGAGAAGATCGAACAGCTTGCCGGTTTTTTCCTCATTAAATTCGGGGCTATATCGAAAAGCAATTCCGTCTTTGGAAGTAGCGTTGATGGTTAATTCTATTTGCGGCATAATAAACTCCTCAAAAATGGCCGTGTGCTGCGAACATGTACGAAATATGCTTTATGTTGTCGAGGGCATATTTTTCGGCAGCATTGCCGTTATAGGGTCTGCACAAATCTTGTTCCTGTTAGATCGTCGTAAGTCGTGGACAGTTTTTAAAAATTACCGAAACATGTAATCCGAAAACTTGTGATTTGCGTCACTAGCTAAATCAGGTTAAGCTAAATCCCAAGTCATAGTTGGCGGGATTTGGCGCACTTCTTCAGCTTGCGCCTGCTTTGGTGTCGCTTTAATTTATGAACTGCGGTGAATTTAACACAAACTTGTGGCCAGATAATGAACGTACCGACTTCGAATACCTCACCTGAACATATCGCAATGGATCTGCCTCGCTTGATTGAGCGCATGCATCGCCGGTTTCTGGACGTTGTCCGGAGCGAGCTGACCCGCAATGGCATCAACGACATCAGCCCGGTTCAGGCGATGATGCTTGCCAACATCGGCGATGAGGAAATGACCGTCCGTGATTTAATAGAGCGCGGCTATTACCTTGGGTCGAATGCTTCCTATAATCTCAAGAACCTCGTCGATGGCGGCTATGTCGAACGCCAGACGGCGGTGCATGATCGCCGCTCAGCTTTGATCAAGGTTTCAGCCAAGGGGCAGGTTATCCTTGACGCCCTTGCGAAGCTTAATGTCCAGATGGCCGATACCCTTTTGAAGAACAGCGTCGATGCGCACGACATGGAGTCGGCATGGAAGGTGCTTCGCCATCTTGAGCGCCGCTGGTCGGATAGCGTGCGGTTTGAAGGTGATTTTTCTGAAGACGGTGGCTGATGAGCTTATCCGGTTTATGGCTTGGCGCTTTAGCATTGCAATGCTAGCAATGACTTGACGTTTCGTTTTCTCCTTTCCTGCAATGACATTCCATGGTCGCACGCGTCGCTACGGTCGCTTTTGAAGGCACGAATGTGCTGGACATCGACGCGCAGGTTCAGATGTCGGCGGGCGTTGTTTGTTTTAATCTCGTTGGGTTGCCGGACAAGGCCGTGGCTGAAAGCCGTGAGCGTGTTCGCGCCGCGTTGTTTGCCCTAGGGCTGGCGCTGCCCGCCAAGCGCATCACCGTCAATCTCGCGCCTGCCGATGTGCTGAAGGAAGGCTCGCATTTCGATCTGCCGATAGCGCTTGCATTGCTGGCCGCTATGGGCGTTCTGCCGCCGGAGGAAATCCGGAACTACACGGCACTTGGCGAGCTGGCATTGGACGGAGCCATAACCTCCGTCGCGGGGGTGTTGCCCGCCGCCGTGACCGCCAGCGCCAATAATCGCGGCCTGATTTGTCCGGCGCGGAATGGCGGCGAGGCGGTGTGGGCGGGCGAATTGGAAGTTCTCGCTGCGCCGTCGCTGCTGTCTCTTATTAATCATTTCAAGGGAACGCAAGTGCTGGCTCGTCCAGAAGCACGATTGCAGAACGACGACGACATGGCCGTGCCGGATTTGCGAGACATCAAGGGGCAGGAGACGGCGAAACGCGCACTCGAAGTCGTCGCGGCGGGTGGGCATAATCTGCTGATGATCGGACCGCCGGGTTCGGGCAAGAGATGCTCGCGGCGCGGTTGCCGGGATTGCTGCCCAATCTCGCGCCGGACGAGGCGCTGGAAATTTCGATGATCCATTCGCTGGCTGGATTGCTGGACGAGGGCAGATTGCTGCGTCGCCGTCCGTTCCGCGATCCCCATCATTCAGCATCATTGCCCGCGCTGGTCGGTGGTGGCATGCGCGCCAAGCCCGGAGAGATTTCTTTGGCGCATAACGGAGTCTTGTTCCTCGATGAATTGCCGGAATTTCAAAGACCGACTTTGGAGGCTTTGCGGCAACCGCTGGAGACTGGCCGAGCCGTCGTCGCGCGCGCCAATCATCATGTGACCTATCCCGCGCGGGTGCAGTTGATCGCGGCGATGAATCCATGCCGCTGCGGGTATCTCGACGATCCGTCGCGCACCTGTGGTCGAGCGCCGAAATGCGCGCTCGATTATCAGGCGAAAATTTCCGGTCCCTTGTTTGATCGCATTGATTGCCATGTCGAAGTTCCGGCGGTCAGCGCATCCGATCTCAGTCTGCCTCCATCGGCGGAGAATTCCGCGACCGTCGCGGCGCGTATCGCCAAAGCACGGGCAATTCAGACGGAGCGTTACCGCGCGTTGGCGAACGAGAACGCCCTGCCGAAAAATTCCGTTCCGCGCACGAATGCCGAAGTCGACGGCGAGCTTCTCGAAAATGTTGCCGCGCCGGATCAGTCCGGACGGGCGTTATTGACGCAAGCCGCCGAACAACTGAAACTCTCGGCACGGGGCTATCATCGCGTCCTGCGCGTTGCGCGTACTCTCGCCGACCTCGCCGGAGTCGACGCCGTCCAGCGCGTCCACATCGCCGAAGCCTTGAATTACAGGCGATTGAATGTGGGGCGGTAGGGGAGGCGGTTAGGCAACGCCACTTATTGGACCCTCTGCGCCGTGCGCTGCCCTCTGACCTGTGGCAAAAGCAGGCGGTCTTGGTGGTTTGCGGATGCCATGATCAATGAAATTAACGGCATCCTGAAGTGTCATGCCTTGGTTATTCAAGAAAGAGACTGCAGTTCCCGCAGATTCGGAAAGCAAGGCAACCAATACGTTGGCTCCGGTTATTTCAACTAATCCTGCATCTTGAACATGAACTGCGGCTCGCTGAATCACACGTTGGAGAGCAGACGTTGGGTTCGGGGCGCCTTTTAGTTCAGTAGCGAATTTCGCCAATTCCCTGTCAAAGAACCGGGTAATGTCCGTCCGCAACTTTTCAATATCGACGGCACACCCCTTCAAAACCGCAACGGCATCGGGATCTTCCGTCAACGCATAGAGGAGATGTGAAAGTCCCGCACGTTCTTGTCGCCGATCGCTGGCCAGTTGTAATGTGCGATGCACGGTTAGTTCAAGATTTGTTGTAAGCATGACACGACTCCTGAAATGAATGAGTATAGTTTATGTGAATGGCACTCTAATTTGGCCTTTTGTTTAAATCAATGCAGAAAATTTTGGGCGTTCATCACTCTCAAACTTTTTAAAAGTTAATGTCATCCAGAAGCTTTTTATCTAAGCTGTGAAATCATGCACGCCCATTGGCATCACTTCTTCAATCCTCAAGCTTTCCTAAAGGTAATCAAATGATTTCAGATTTCAGGTTGCAAAGGGAGTGTTGAGTATGGCGGATGAGATTGCCGATCTTCCACTTGCCGCCGATGTGTTCGATGCCGTCACGCGCTGGAATGATTGGCTGAGGCTTGAGAAACGCGCTTCTGCCAACACGGTCGAAGCGTATCAATTTGATCTTAATAATCTGTTCCGATTTTTAAATCGGCATTATGGGTGTCAGGTCACTCTGTCGTTGTTGTCCGAAGTGACGCTTGGCGATTTTCGTAGCTGGTTGGCGCACAATGCTGCCGAGAATTTGCAAGCGGCATCGCGCGCGCGTGCGGTCGCGGGTGTGAGGAATTTTTTTCGCTGGCTGGATCGCTCCGGCCAGATGCGCAATAATGCGATTGATCTGTTAAAAATGCCGAAAATGGCGCGTCGCTTGCCGCGCCCTGTATCTCAAGAAGATGCGCGGGAGATCATCGACTCCGCCAAGAATAATTCCCGCGAGGATTGGATCGGCTTGCGCGACGAGGCGTTATTCACGCTGCTTTACGGCGCGGGGTTGCGGCTCGGAGAGGCATTGGGACTTAATCACGGCGATCTCGCGGCGCAAGACAGGATCACGGTAACCGGCAAGGGCAACAAGCAACGAAGCGTGCCGTTGCTGCCCGCCGTACGCACTATTATCGACCGTTATCTTAAGGCTTGTCCCTTCGCGGCAAAATCCGACCGTCCGGTGTTTATCGGCGCGCGTGGCGAGCGCCTCAATCCAGCCGTGGCCGAGCGACAGTTACGCGCCTTGCGCCGTCAGATGAATTTGCCGGATAGCGTTACCCCGCATGCTCTGAGGCATAGTTTCGCGACGCATTTGCTCGCGTCCGGCGCGGATTTGCGTAGCCTTCAGGAATTGCTTGGGCACAGCTCTCTATCGACCACGCAGCTTTACACCAAAATTGACGAGCGGCAGTTGCTTAAGGTGTATAATGCCACGCATCCCCGCGCGCGGAGTAAAGCGTCTTAAGCCAAGAAATCCGATCATTGCCTCCGCCTGAAACGGGCTCTATACAGAATCCATAACCGGATCATTGAGGACATATGGTTACCGCGTCTCAGAAAAAACTTCCCGATAATGCTATTGCGCGCGCCAATATGGTCGTGAACCAGTTGCGTCCGAATAAGGTACATGACGAACGCGTATTGACGGTGATGGAAAGCTTGCCGCGTGAGTTGTTCGTGCCAACCATGATGAACGGGGTCGCCTATATCGATGAGGATTTGCAGGTTGGGCAGGGGCGTTATTTGCCAGAGCCGATGGTTTTGGCGCGGTTGATTCAGGCTGCACGGATCAAGTCCGATGATTGCGTTCTCGATATAGCTCCGGCAACGGGGTATTCGACAGCGGTTCTTGCGGCTTTGGCGCAGGATATTGTCGCGGTTGAATCCGATGCCGTTTTGCAGGAAGTCGCTGTCCGCAATCTGGCTGCGTTGGAGATTCAAAATGCGCGGGTTTTCAATGCCTCAATGACCGAAGGATGGGTCGGCAAAGCGCCCTATGACGTGATTCTGATCAATGGCAGCGTAGACGCTGTGCCCGGCAAGCTGTTTGAGCAGTTGAAAGAGGGGGGGCGGCTGGTGACTGTCGTTCGGCATGCAGGTACTGCCGGATTTGCCCATACCGGCGAGGCACGGCTTTTCGAAAAAATTCACGGCAGCATGTGCAGTCGTTCGTTGTTTGACGCGAATGTGCAGCCCGTGCCGGGATTCGAATCTGAGCCGTCCTTTGTTTTTTGAATCGTACACTTGATGACGACTTTTTGAGTCGCGAGAACTATAATTGAGCTTTCCGACAACAATCCCCGCTTACAGCTTGCAACCTATGGAAAAGAAGGTAAAGTTAACCATCTTTTCCTCCCTCTTTCCGATTCGACATGGCTGAAGTACAGGAACCAAATCAGGCTGCCGAGCCAACGATGGAGGAAATCCTCGCATCAATTCGCCGGATCATTTCCGACGATGAACCTGCGGCTGCCGAAGAAGTCATTGAATTGACACAAGAAGTTCAGGCTGATGGCACCGTTCAGGATGTCAAGGAAGAGCCACCTCCTCCGCCACCGCCTCCTCCTCCCCCACCTCCGCCGCCTGAACCTGTAAAGGTTGAGGAGCCACCTCCACCACCACCACCTCCTCCTCCTCCACCACCCTCTCCGACTTTGGTTGCTGAGGAAAAGGTTGATGTCGCGGCATCGGCTCTGTCGTCGTTGGCGAATACGATCGAGATCGAACGTCTGGCGTCCGAGCCGCATTCGGCCAGCTATCTCGGCAACGGCGGACGGACACTTGAAGATATGGTGATCGAGCTGATGCGTCCTTTGCTCAAGCAATGGCTGGATCAAAATCTCCCCGCGACTGTCGAACGCCTCGTGCAAAAAGAGATCGAACGGATTGCCAAGCGGGCGAAGGATTGATTGCTCGTGGTTTTTGCGGATTGAATTACAGGAAACGATGCTGAGGTTTGAACCGGCTGTCCCCCTCCCGTTTACGGGAAGGGTTATCTGCAGCTATCGCGTCAGATGCTCCCTATCGCTTTAGTTGAGGCGAGGGATCTACCCCGCCAGCTTCTTCTCCACATACTCTCTCAGCCTATCAATGCTGACGCGTTCCTGCTGCGCGGTGTCGCGGTCGCGAACTGTCACGGCGTTATCTTTCAGGGACTCACCGTCGATCGTTGCGCAGAAAGGCGTTCCGGCCTCGTCCATGCGGGCGTAGCGTTTGCCGATGGATTGCTTGGCGTCGTACTGGCAAGTGAAGTGCTTGCGCAGGTCGAGATAGATTTTCTCGGCGACTTCCGGCATGCCGTCCTTGTTGACGAGCGGGAAGATGCCGAGCTTGATCGGAGCTAGGCTCGGTTTGATCTTGAGCCATTCCGGCGAGGCGCGGCTTTCGTCGTACTGATACCCTTCGCAGAGCAGCACCAGCAAGCCGCGCGTCAGGCCGCTCGCCGGTTCTATGACGTGCGGCAGATAGCGGCGGTTGCCGTTTTCCTGATCGATGTATTCCAGATTGACCTTGCTGTGCGTCTGGTGCTGCTTGAGGTCGTAATCGGTGCGGTACGCGACGCCTTCCAGCTCGCCGAAATTCGGCGCGGTAAAGGGATATTTGTATTCGATATCGGCTGTCGCCGCCGAATAAAACGCGCGCTCGCCGTCGGGAATGTCGTGGCGGTAGAGATTTTCCTTCTTCACGCCTTGCGCTTCCCACCAGCGGAGACGCTCGTTAACCCAGAATTCGTACCACATCATGCCGTCTTCGGGCGCGCAGAAGAATTCCATCTCCATCTGCTCGAACTCGCGGGTACGGAAGATGAAATTGCGCGGCGTGACTTCGTTGCGGAACGACTTGCCGACTTGCGCCACGCCGAAAGGCGGCTTGACGCGCGAGGTGTCGAGGACATTCTTGTAATCCAGAAAAATTCCCTGCGCCGTTTCGGGACGGAGCCAAACCTTGGACTCCTCATTCTGAAAAACCCCGTGGTATGTAGGGAACATCAGATTGAAGGCGCGGGGTTCGGTGAGCGTGCCGGGATTCTCCGCATCGGGGCCAATGACGAGAGCCAGTGTTTCACTGTCTTGGATTTCTGTAAAAGGTCTTCCTTCGCCTATATTGATTGGCAACAGTTCTCCGCCACCAGATTTTTGGATGAGCTTTTTGGCTTTTCTGGTGATGACTTCACTAGCTTCATCTCCATCCAATGCACTCAGCTGCATGGTATACGTTGTCGCGTTGTCTTTCTTTTTGAAGAGAACTTTTACTACGATGATATGATCCGCACGATACCGCTGCTTCGTCTCGCGGCAATCGACCATCAAATCGGCAAATCCGGCGACGTGACCTGAGGCTTCCCACGTTTTGGGATGCTGGATGATCGAGCTGTCGAGGCCGACGATCGACAAGGGCTTGCCGTCCGGTCCGAGGGGGGGGCATTCGACCATGTCGCGCCACCATGCGTCGCGCAGATTGTTTTTCAACTGCGTGCCGAGCGGTCCGAAATCCCAGAAACCGTTGAGGCCGCCGTAAATCTCGGAGGCTTGGAAAACAAATCCACGCCGTTTGCACAACGCAGTTAGGCGGCTCATCATCGAGGTATCGGGTTCAGGCATAGTTCAGCATCACGGGTTAAGGAATTGATTTAGTTATCATTCCGTTTTTTACCGCCGAGCGCAATTGGAATTTTTAGAGAGATAGCTGTCCTCAAGAACGGTTGTCTACCCCGACTTGATCCGGCACAACGCCGAGGGTTGGGCGTTATTGCGGAAAACTACCCCCGTTTCGCCAACTCGACGAAATCCCGGTGCGTTGCGCCGGTGTAAAGCTGGCGCGGGCGGCCAATTTTCTGTTCATCCTCACGTAATTGCTCTTGCCAATGCGCCACCCATCCCGCTGTACGCGCGAGCGCGAACAGGACGGTAAACATGCTCATCGGGAAGCCCATCGCTCGCAGAATGATGCCCGAATAGAAATCGACATTCGGGTAAAGTTTTTTCTGGATGAAATAATCGTCCTGCAGCGCGATGCGTTCCATTTCCATCGCGGTTTCAAGCAGGGGATCGTTCGTGATTCCAAGCTCCCTAAGGACTTCATGACAGGTTTCGCGCATGATCTTGGCGCGCGGATCGTAATTCTTGTAAACGCGATGCCCGAAACCCATGAGGCGGAAATCGTCGTTCGGGTCTTTGGCGCGGCGGATAATCTCCGGCACCTTGTCCTTGCTGCCGATCTTCATCAGCATTTTCAGTACGGCTTCGTTCGCGCCACCATGCGCAGGCCCCCACAGGGACGTGATGCCCGCCGCCATGCAAGCGAACGGATTGGCGCCGGAGGAACTTGCCAGCCGTACCGTCGAGGTCGAGGCGTTCTGCTCGTGGTCGGCGTGAAGGATAAAGATTTTATCCATTGCTCTCGCCAGCACCGGATTGATCTTGTACGGCTCGGCGGGAACCGAGAACATCATGTAGAGAAAATTCTCGGCGTAAGACAGGCTGTTCTGCGGATACACAAAGGGTTGTCCCATCGCGTATTTGTAAGTCATCGCCGCGAGCGTCGGCAGCTTGGCGATCAGGCGGTGGCACGACACCAGCCGTTGATATTCGTCGTGGATGTCGAGCGAGTCATGATAGAACGCCGCCAACCCGCCGACCACGCCGCACATGACCGCCATCGGATGCGCGTCGCGCCGGAAGCCGCTGTAGAAGCGGATCAACTGCTCATGCACCATTGTGTGATAGGTGATGTGATGCACCCAATCGGCTTTCTGGCTTGTGTTGGGCAGCTCGCCGTATTGCAGCAGATAGGCGACTTCGAGAAAATCGCTTTTCTCGGCCAGCTGCTCGATCGGATAGCCGCGATGCAGCAGGATGCCTTTGTCACCGTCGATAAAGGTGATCCTGGACTCGCACGCCGCTGTCGAGGTAAACCCCGGATCAAAAGTGAACAGGCCGGTTGTGCCGTATAGTTTGCGAATATCGATAACATCCGGTCCGGTCGAACCGGAGATCAGCGGCAGTTTCCAGCTCTTGCCGGTCGCGTCGTCAGTCAGGGTTACGGTACGTGCGGGAGCGGTGCTGTCGGCCATGATAACGCGTCCTTTCGGAAAGAAAAAAACAGGCTGTCAAAATATTGACAGCTTGGATTTTCTAGGACGCGGTGGTTAATATCGGATTAACCGGCGATATTTTTCACAGGCAGAGATTAACGCTATGTCGTTGAGGTATATTATCAATGACGACCATGACGACGCAAACCACCATAACCATAACAACATCCCCATCCCCACCATCCCCCAACAGGGTAAGCAGGAGCTACGTAATAACTCGGGGGCTCTTGTGGTAATGTCGGATCGAGCATGACTCCACTTGTCGTGGTTTGCCCGTTGGGACCGTTCGTCGTAAGTTTTCCTACGCAAGTTGCAAGAAAGCATGCGCCTTCAAAGCTTCCCGATGGCGTTTGGACGTCCTTGGTCGCACAACCGGCTGCAGAAAGCGCAACCGCTGCTGCCGTTACGAATCTTAGAGCCTGTTCATGATCTTTTTATGAGCAGAGCGAGGAAAGCGAGAGCGACCATGTTCAGGCTGGTGTTGAGTTTACGCTCG
>CAIQVS010000138.1 GCA_903875345.1 uncultured Pseudomonadota bacterium
CGTTCCGATTCCCACCGCTCCGCTTACGATCAAGCCATTGCTCGGAGCCGGGGTCGCGTTACCGCCATAGAGTCCAACCGCGACGCCGCCGTTGACCGCCAGTCGCGCGTTCGCGCCTTCCGCCGTCGTTCCGATGCCTACGTTTCCGGAGACGATGTTCATACCCGCCGTCGACAGCGACATCACTTGCGTCCCTCCGGCGCTGGCGTCTATTTGAGCGCTGCCTGCGGAGTAAAAACCTGTCGTCACATCGTCGATGATGGACGGATTGGTGGCCATAGGCGTGGTGCCGATAAAAACGCCTGAACCGACGCCACCTCCTGAACTGTTACTGACAACGAGCGACGTCCATGTGCTGTTGGTATAGGCTTCAAGCCTGTTGCTTGTGGTGCTGTACCGCATCATGCCGTTGTAAGGCATCCCTGGTCGCTGTCCATCCGAACCAATCGGCAGCATGACGGCGCCAGTTTCAGCTCCGACATCAAGCGCAGCCCGTGGCGTCGCCGTTCCGATGCCAAGCCATCCCAAGCTGTTGAACGTATCGATCGTCGCGCCGTTATATTGGATGACAACACCCGATGTCCCCACCGATATTGAATCGCCACCGCCGTCACTGATCGTTCCATTTGACGAATAGCCGTATATGCGACCATCCGCGCCAACCATGAACCCGGCGTAGGTACCTGCGGAAATGGTCGAGTTAAGCTGACCTAAGGTAATCGTATTGTTTTCTATGGATGTACCCGGTATGGAGCCTGCGGCAAAAAGGCTTGCCTGAAGGGTACCCGATGTAAGATTCGACGCGTTCGTTCCGCCAAGATGCGTCAGCAAATCGAGCGTACTGCTTGCCTGATAATCCGTGCCGCCGTTTGCCAAAGCCACAGTTCCAGTAATATTGGATGCGGTGCCAGTCACGTTACCGGTCAACGGCCCAATAAATTGCGCCGCCGTTACCGTGCCGCTTGAAAACGTCGCGTCACCTCCCCCGGCCACATTACCGGATGAGTCAATCGTCAACGGTCCCCCACTGACCATGAGCGAACTGAGAGAAGTCGGTCCCGCCGATAAGCTGCTCGTCGTAATAATCGTGCCACTTTTTGCGGTGATATATCCCAAGGGACTGATATTCAGGGCTCCGTTCGAACCGATACTAACTCCCCCCTTCAGCTGCGATGCGTTTGCAACGATCAATGTGCTGGCGTTCAGGCTTCCGGCGCTAACAGCGCCAAGGGTGCTGGAACCTGAAACAACAAGCGATCCGCTTGTGATTGCTCCATTGGTCGTCGTGAGATTGCCGGACGCATCAATGGTCAATGTTGGTGAACCGGACGGGCCAATATTCAATCCTCCGCCAACGTTTGCCATCCCCGTAACGCCGAGGGTCGTTCCAACAGCAGCCGATGTCGTCACGGACAAGCTATTCAACGTCGCCGATTGCGCCAAAACACCGGCCAATGTACTTGAGCCAAGCACATTCAGATTGGATGAAAGTATGGAATTCCCGGTGACATTCAGTCCGCCATTGGCGGCAACATCGCCCGCCGTATCAACGGAAAATGTCGGCGAGGTCGTCGTGCCCGCGTAAAGTCCTGTCGTGGCGTATAGCGTGCTGTTGAGAGTCGTCGATCCGGTTACCTGAAGATTGCCTTGTGTGTTGATATTGCCGTATGCATCCACGGTCAATTTCTGGCCGGGCTGACCAAATTGAACCTGTGTTGTGTCGCCATTCGAGTTGACCGTAGCCTGCCATACAGCAGCGCGATCGACAGCCGCAGACACCGACCAACGGATCATCAGGTCATCGCCCTTGGAAACCGTATCTGTACATTTGGTCTGCAACGTGCCGTCCGGCCCCGCTGAAATGATCATAAAAGCGGGATTTGTCGGGTCGTTGTTAATCATTGCGTTGGTAGGATTCTCCCACCGGCAATAGACGAAATAGTGCCCATATGGATCGAGCTGTTTCATGCCGAGTCCGGCCTTGAAAATTCCAACCTCGGTCGGCGTATAACCGCTTCCTGCAGCAAACGTCAGGAGCGATCCGCCACCGGACGCAGCGGGTAACTGCACCTGCCCTGAAATAGGCCCCACAACCTCATTAAGGTTGGCGACGCCGCTGCAATTAGCGCCCGGATTACCGGGAGGACAGAGATATTGTGTGTTTGGACTAAGGACAGATGTGGCCGCTAACGTCGTTGCCATCGACTGCAAATCGTTTTTCGCGGCAAGGTCATTGGTGACGCGCTGATTGCTTCGCAAAATTTGGCTGTAGCCGCTAAAAAGCACACCCGCGCCCACGCCCACAAGAGCAAGCATGTACAAGATCGGCGCGACGCCAAACCCGGCGCGCTGACGAGAATGTTTACTTCGCCCCTGCACTCAAATCCCTTTCATCGCCGCTAGCGCCCTAAAGACATGGCGAAACGTCTTCAGAACACAACCTCGCCGCGATCCTGAGGCTAGACAGAATTCTGCTGGTTTAAGCCTCTCAAACTCGAATTAATTATGCGTTAAGATTTTGATGCATGGGGTTTAAGCTAAATGCTTCAGAAGCAATGGAAATTGGCGTTTTCGCGCCAAGGCGAGCCTGCGCTAGACGACATGCTGTTTCGCGAAAACGAAATGCCTCGCCCAGTCATCCTGAAGCCGCCAGTTTCCTCGTAAAATAAAGCTGGGATGGTAGGTAGGAATGACCGGAACATCCGGCACAAGCGTGGACTCCACCGGAACCCCGACCTTGCTCAACAAGCCGTCTTGCCCAGTAAGCGCCCAAAGCGGAGTTCGACCCAGACTAACGATAACGGCAGGGTTCAATTTTTGAAGGGTAGATCGCAGATATTCCAACTCCCCGGCAAATTCGGCGCGGCACCAGATGCTGCCAAATTTTCCATATTTATCAGCAAGCTGTATCGAATTGGCTTGCGCCTTGCGGCGCGAAACAAAGAAATGATCAACCTTGTTATCGGGGGGGCGATAGCGGAACACATTGGCAACCAAACAGGCACGACGATCAATTCCGACTTTCGCGAGCAACGTATCGAGGAGTTGTCCGCTCCGACCAACGAAAGGCCGCCCTAATTCGACTTCCTCAGCGCCGGGGGCTTCGCCGACAAGCGCCATGCCCCGCCACCCTTTAAGATTATCCGGATAATCATAATCAATACATGCTGGCGAAAGGCCGCCAACGGGCGTGGCAAAGGATTTATTCATAATTATTGCGTCCTTGATCGGAGAATGCTACATCGCCTTCTTCCTGAGACGTTGATTGCTCTTAATTAACGCTCATGGGTGCGTAGCTCAGCGGGAGAGCACTACCTTGACATGGTAGGGGTCACAGGTTCAATCCCTGTCGCACCCACCACTAATATCAAAGAGTTAGTGGTGGTTTTGGTCAGCCGTTTCGTGAGCGTGAGACGAGATATGGTTTCTTGCCCTATCACGGGGCCGTTGCGTTTGGGTTATTCCCCAAACGCATAGGGGCTGGAACACCTTCAACAATTACCTGCTTTTTTACAAAACGTAATATTTGGCGACTTACGGGTCAGAACACCCCTTGGACAGAGAACAGACGGGTAAATACGTTGGTGGTTTCAATGAACGCCTCTATTTCCATCCGTCCAGCGACGGCAGAAGATGCAAAAGCGCTTGGGGTATTGGGGCCGGCGGCTTACGCAGGAACATATTCCTATTTGTGGGATCGGCCAGATGTTTTTGCCAGCCATCTGGAATCATTTAGCCAACACGCGTTTGAAGCATTGCTTGCACAATCTGAAACCCATGTATGGGTTGCTGAGCATAACTCTGCGCTGGTTGGTTTTTTATCGATGATAGACGGGTCGCTTGATCCTATTGAATTCCGCCCGAACGGAGCTGAGTTACCGCGCATCTACTTCCTTGGCGCGGCTCAACGCATGGGGCTGGGTAAGCGCTTGCTTGACGCCGCGCTGGAACGAGCGCGAGCCAAAAAACTTTCTTACGTCTGGCTTGATGTTATGGCATCGGCAAGCTGGGCGAGGAGCGCTTATACGAAATGGGGTTTCAGGAAAATTGGCGTCAAAAGAAACTCCAAACCGATGAAAGACGACCTTCGCGATATGATCATCATGACCAAGGATGTTGAACCGTAGCCTTAATTCAAGATTTCAAGTGCGGCTGAACGGTAGAGCCTAACGTTAACACTTTAGCCGCCATCTTCCCTCCATATTTCATTGTTTCGAAATTCATGTGGAAAAAGATGTTTTATTGCTTTAGCGTCCATTAGTTTTGTGCTTTATGACGAAACGATATGTTTGATTCTTATAAGGGGGCGAACAATGGATATGAACGCAGGAACAGAATTTGTACCGGCAGCAAAACAGTCAAGCGCGAAATCTCAAACCATCGGATATTGCCTTACCGTCCGCGACTGGGGACAATCCCTCACCAACAATCGCATACCGCTCGATCACCCCCTGCTGGTGAGGTTGTACAAACTCGTCAATGAATTCAATGCGGCAGGTCCTGTGCGGATCACAAGCGTTGAGGCTCCCGGCGGCGCGCAGCCGCAGAACGATGTTATCTGCGGACGCGATCCCCTTCAGTCTTTGCGATCGCTGGATTCAAAACTAGACAAAAATGTGGAAGCGCGCATTCTGGTACGTGGGCCTTATGGCGTCGGGCTTGAAGCCTTGCATCCGGATGATCTCTCGGTCGTCTTGAGAAGCTTGGCCGATTCCGCCGGAGCGAGATCCGGTCGTCGCGTCGTCTTTAAATTATTCGAAGCGCAAAATGTTCCTGAAGAATACGCCACGACAATGCGCATTCTCAGCGCGATGCGGAGGGAGGGATACAATGTCGCGTGCGAAGCCGCGATTTGCTACACCGCCGACGAAGCCTTTGACGAAGATTATTATCTGAATGCCGGACGCAAGATTACCCGGATCGCCGAAAAGATCGATCCGGAAATTCTCGAACGCTTGACCTTCAAAGACATGACGGGCTACGCGAACGCGGACACAGATCGCATTGAGGAAGGGTCGGCCTCCGCGATGGCTAGAATCCTGATGCAGATTGCCGGAGAATACCGTGCGCGGACGGGACGCGTTTTAGAAACGGGGCTGCACACGCATAATACAAACTTCGCCGAAAGCGCCAACGTAGCGGCATCAGAAACCGTGAACGACGCAGTAAGGACAAAAGGATTGGCGGCAACTTCCGCTTTCGTCGTCGATGTGATGCCCGGAAAATCAGCTTTTGGAGATATGCGCGAGGTAATGACGCAAAACGCCGAAAAGGGAGCCGGGTTGTCTCCGTCAGAACGGCAGCTTGCCATTCTTGGTGAAATGGAAGGAATCGTCCAAGATTTAGAAAGTTTTTACGCCTACACGATGAAGGCCGATAACAAAATATGGAAAAGGGAGCAGTTGCTTCACGCCCGCTTGCCTTCTGGCGCCAAGGTTGACGCTTTTAACAAGGCCGTTCTTCCCGCCGCCAAAATTCTGCAGGAAACTGCCGGTATAAGCGAAAGCGAAGCCATTCGCGCCGTGGCGGATATGTTTCCCCATGTCAACCGCTGGCTAGCGCATCAGAACGGCAACGCCAGCTCCGTGACGCCCGGCGCAATAAGACTTTACACTCTTGCCAATGTTGTTTTGGTTTCCATGGTCACTTCCGGCCATTATCAGGAGTTGCGGGACAGGGGCGTCGATTTTACCCAATTGACCGGCAGAGATCCTGCGACAGGCAAGAAAACCGAGGCGGCATGGATTAATGAGCTTTGGCGTCATGTGGACGCTATCGCCAGCAGCCCGGATCCGGATGTTTCCAAGGCGCGGGAGTATTTCCGTAGCCGTATGCCCTTCGAGATTCATGAAACCCTGATGGTAATTTATGCTCGCGCCCATCTTGAAAAGGTTTTAAGCGATCCGGCGCTCGCTGGAACCCTCGCCTTCGTACCGGAAAGCGAACGGCATAATGTGCGCGCGCAGTTACTCTCCGAACCGTCCAATAAAACGCATGCATTGAAAGTGCTTACGGCAGCGGGATGTTCGCATGAAAAAGCCACGGCCTTCGTCCGCGAGCATGTGGGGTTGATGGAGTTACTGCGCGATGAGAACCGCCCGTCCGTTCTGAGCAATGTCACAACCTATATCAATGAACTTAAAGCAAAAATAGCAGGCGGTCGTCTCATGATTCGCAACCTGAGCGCACAATTTGCGCTGATTACCATGGGGGGAGCGGATCGGAAACAGTTCAGTGGCGACGCAACACGGCTCTGTGTGGAAGGAACCTCGGATATCAACCCCGGCGCATGGGCCGCCAATTTTGTGGATTGGTGGAAGTTGACGCAACGCTGGACAGCGGGTGCAGCGAACGACAATGATCTTGCCTCCCGCCTTGGTGCCAGACTTACCTTCTTTTTGAATAACATCAAGAATCCGGCTGTACGCGCCAGACTAACAAAGCAGGTGCAGCAGGGCGCGGTCATCAATTGCGCTGACGCTGGACATCCAGATGCCGGGTTATCACAAGCCGTCTCCACTGTGCCCTGCGACGACGGCAATTTAGTGGTTGTTGATTTTTCCACAGCAGAAAGAAGAGCGCGGTTAGAAGCTCTACGGAGATATCTGTGCCATAGAAGAGGGACAGCGGTCGCGGCGTCCGTTCCGCGCGTGGCATAAGCCTTGGTCAATCGGGTGTGATTGTACGCACTTGCGGGAATTACCGGGTCGATGTAAATCCTTAAGCTCCACATAAGGAACATCGCTATGGTCGAATTTGCCCTACCCAAAAATTCCAGAATTACCGAGGGAAAGACTTATCCTGCCCCGGCGGGAGCGAAGCGCACCAAGACCTTCAAGGTTTATCGCTGGTCGCCGGACGACGAAGCCAATCCACGGGTTGATACGTATGTGATCGATCTGGACGCTTGCGGCCCTATGATCCTTGATGCGGTCATTCATATTAAAAATAACATCGACAGCACGCTGACGTTCCGCCGTTCCTGCCGCGAAGGCATTTGCGGTTCCTGCGCGATGAATATCGACGGCGTCAACACGCTCGCTTGCACCAAGCCCATCGACGAGATCAAGGGCGACGTGAAGATTTATCCGTTGCCGCATATGGATGTGGTGAAAGATCTCGTACCCGATCTCAACGCGGTCTATGCCCAGTACGCCTCCATCGAGCCGTGGCTGAAAACCGACTCCCCGCCTCCGCCCGACCGCGAGCGGCTGCAATCGCCCGGGGAACGCGCCAAGCTTGACGGACTCTACGAGTGTATTCTCTGCTTCTGCTGCTCGACGAGCTGCCCTAGCTATTGGTGGAACAGCGACCGGTATTTAGGTCCTGCCGTTTTGTTGCAGGCTTATCGCTGGCTGGCCGACAGCCGCGACGAAGCCACGGGCGAACGTCTTGACAACCTCGAAGACCCGTTCCGTCTGTATCGGTGTCACACGATCATGAATTGCACCAACACCTGCCCCAAAGGCCTGAACCCGGCCAAGGCCATCGCCAAAACCAAAATGATGATGGTCAAGCGGCAGGGGTAAGGTTGTTGGCGTATTTGAGGCTTGTGAACCTCTTAGCCGACATCAGATGAATCTGGGGCGATGGCGGGCGGATGATGATGCGCTACCCCAGCAGCCGGATGACCACCGCCACCGCCCGCAGGAGGATGCGAACTACCCTGAGGGTGTGACGACGGAGCCGCAGACGCACCGCCGCCCCCCGTTAACGCCGGAATGATGGCACCAGGATCTCCACTTGCCAACGCAGTCCCCATGGCGTGGGCACGCCCATCCAAATCTGACGGGCTTGGCAGCGCACCGCCATGACCGAAGCCGCCAAGCCCTCCGCCCATAAGCTGTTGCGCCGCCGATATCATTGGGGCGCCAACTCCGGCGTCACCTCCGGCTGCCAATGAAATCGCGGTAGCTCCAATTGCGCCGCCAAGTCCGGCAATGTTTGCGCCGGTGCTGCCAGCCGCTTGGCCAAAGGTCTGCGCCATCTGGCCGGCACCGCCGACGATCTGCTGATCGACATAGCCGCTGGCCATCGCCAACTTGCCTTCGATCTGTCCCGGATCTCCGGTAATACCGCCATATTGCAGCCCCTGCTGACCCATCCAGCGCAGCGCGTTTTCGGGCAGGAAGTTGATGAGCTTGAAGCAGTTGTTGGCGCAGATATAAAGCATCAGGACGTACAAGATCGAGTAAACCATGTGCGCAAGCGCCATGTGCCCATGCGACAATCCGCCACCGGCGGCAACCGCCTGAAGATAAAAGATGTTCATGTAACTGACGGCGACGTAAAAGAGCAGATAACCGGCGATCAGGCCGAATATCATCAAGATCGGGCGCAGGAATATATTGAAGACAAAGTAGTAGGCGACCTTGGCGCTGCCCGGCAACCCTTCGCCATCCGGATTGAGATGCGCCAACGCGACCAGAGGTATCGCTATAATCGCCTCAAAGAGAGACAGAACCCATGTCAACGTATTAAAGAGGAAGTAGAAAAATGGAATCATGGGCAAATAATAAGCCAGCATGAATCCGGAGGTGAAAAACATGACGCTGGCGGTGCCAAGCATCGTTCCCGCCGCCGAGGCGAACGTGCCAAGAGCACTCACGATAACCGCACCCGCCTCAGGAAACATTTGTCCCGGCGCTTTCTGGCCCATGGCCGTTTCGCCGCCTGCTTTGGCGGTGCTGCCCGCTAATGTAAGTTGGACCATCTGATCAAAAAGTTCGCTCGCGGCCTGAATGTTGGCATGCCCAAAAGCCGCCATCTGAGCCAACGGATTGGCACCGTTA
>CAIQVS010000139.1 GCA_903875345.1 uncultured Pseudomonadota bacterium
CGAACAGGAATTGACGCAACTGCGCAAGGCGTTGCGCGAGGCCGAAGATAATCTCGCCGGACTGCACCGCATGCTGAAAGCTCCTGTGCCGAAGGGCGGCAGCCGCACGATCAAGGGCTCGCGCACGAAATTATCGCTGCTCGACCGCGCCGCGCAGGCAAGCTTCGGCAGCCTGACGAACACGATTGTACGGGACATCGGCAGCGGCAGTTTTTACGACAGCGCCGCCTCGGCAGGTTCCGGTCTCCTCGCCGCGCTGCAACTGGGACAGAGGATTTCCTGATGACCGCGACTTTCGACGAAATCGAATTGCCGCTGCGGGTCGGGTATGGCTCAAGCGGCGGACCGTCCTTCTCGACCGAGATCGTCGTCATCGACAGCGGCTATGAACGGCGCAACCAGAACTGGAGTCAGGCGCGGCGCGTGTTCGACGCGCGGACGGGGGTACGCTCGGCCTCGGATGCCGGAGCGTTGCTGAATTTCTTCCACGCCCGCGCCGGACGCGCGCGCGGATTCCGTCTGCGCGACTGGAGCGATTTCACCACGGCCTCGGACGGAATTTCAGCGCCCACTTTCTCCGACCAGACGATCGCGACGGGCGACGGCGCGACGATGATTTTTCAACTGGTGAAGAACTACGTCAGCGGCGGCGTCACGCATCAACGCGTCATCGCCAAACCCGTCGCGGGGACGGTCGTGATAGGAGTCAACGGCATCCAACAAACGACGGGCTGGAGCGTCGATACGACGACCGGCCTCGTGACCTTTGCGACCGCTCCCGCCGCCGGACAAAGCATCACCGCCGGATTTCAGTTCGACGTTCCGGCGCGCTTCGACACCGACCAACTCGCGCTCTCCGCCGAAAATTCGGCGATGTACAAGTCCGAGATTCCGATTGTCGAAGTGAGGGTGTAGTTCGAACGTCATTCCGGACGATTCTCTTTTCGACCCGGCGAAGCGCAGCGGAGACGGGGCGAAAGAAAATTGATCCGGAATCCAGTTACGCTATCCGTTGGAAATGGGCTTGCGAAGCCGCAAACTGGATTCCGGATAAAATCGCATTTTTGCAAAAGCAAAAAAGCGATTTTTCCGGAATGACATTGAGGTTAATGCCCAGCCCCTGACCCCCGCCTGCTAACCCTCAACCCCACACTCCCTTATGAAACCCGCCTCCTCCGCCCTCCTTGCCCATCTTGCGCAGGAGGCGACGACGCTTGCCTATTTGGTGAAGCTCACGCGCGCGGACGGGACGATCAAAGGTTTCACGACGCACGACCAAAATCTGACCGTCGGCGGCGTGACGTATCTGGCCGACGGAGCGTTCACGCCGAGCGCGTTGCTGAGTTCCTCCGGCCTCGCCACCGATCATATGGAGGTGACGGGGATTCTCGATAGCGCGGACATCGCCGAGACCGACATCAAAGCCGGACTGTATGACGGCGCGCGGATCGACGTGTATGCGTGCAACTGGAGCGATCTAACGCAAGGCACGATGCAGCTGCGGCGCGGCTGGATCGGACAGGTCATGCATGCGGGCTCGCATTACGTCGCCGAGCTGCGCGGACTCCACGATCTGTTGCAACGTCCCATCGGCGCGACCTATACGCCCGAATGCCGTCATGATCTCGGCGACACGAATTGCGCGGTGAATATCGCCACTCTGACGGCGACGGGCAGCGTGACCTCCGTGACCGACAACGCGAATTTCGTCGATACGGCGCAGACCGCCGCGACGGGGCAATTCAATTACGGCAAATTGACGTGGACCGGCGGCGCGAACAACGGGTTGTCGATGGAGGTCAAGAACTGGGACAATCCCAGCCAGACTTTCACGCTGTGGTTGCCGATGCCGAACGTCCTACAGGTAGGAGATACCTATTCCGTTTACGCGGGCTGCGACAAACGTTTCAGCACCTGCACGGGCAAATTCTCGAACGGCGTCAATTTCGGCGGCTTCCCCTATGTGCCGGGAGTCGGGAATATTTTGCAATATCCGACGTAGAGTTTTTGCGTGTCCCTCTCTCGGTGTCATACCGGCGAAGGCCGGGTATCCAGCGCGAGCGATAGCGAGCACATGAGTCTCATGCCGCGCAGACGCGCGGCGCTGGATCCCCGATCAAGCCTGCCCCAGCGCAGGCAGGGGTCGGGGATGACAACCGTTTATATTTCATCCTGCACTCTCACTTCCGATCCCTCCCATGCCCAACCCCGCTATCATGATCGCCGCCGCGCGCGCGTGCGCGGGGACTCCGTTTCATCATCAGGGGCGAGCGCCGGGCGTGGGGTTGGATTGCATCGGCGTGATCGTCGTCGCGCTACGAGCCACCGGAATGGATGTGCGAGATCGCACCGATTACGGACGCCGACCGGACGGGAAAAGTCTGGTCGCGGCGCTGGAGGCTCACGGCGCGAAACCTGTCGCGACGATCGAGGCCGGAGACATTCTGCTGTTCCGCTATGACTGCCAGCCGCAGCACGTCGCGCTGGCGACCGGTTCCGACACGATGATCCACGCCTTCGCTCCGGCAGGTAAAGTGGTCGAGACTTTGATCGGCGATTACTGGCGGCGACGGTTAGTGGGCGTGTATCGGCTTAGTAGAAATCCAGAGCAGCCGCAGCCTGTTGCAAACCAGCCTCAGTCCCCGCAACCGCTGGATGGGCAGCGGTCTCTGCATGAAACTTGTTCAGAGCCTCCCGCCGTAGCTCATCCGCCACTCCAGCCACTTCCTTGATATGCATGGGCTCCGCGCCGTTGTTGAAAAAAATTGTCGTCCTTGCGAGTTCTCTATGTCTCCGCAGGCGGTGATCTTTCGCATCTATCGGAGATATTCCAGCAACTGTCGTTGCGTCGATCAACTCGGGTGCAGGGTAAACTGTTTGTCCAAGATTATACGATGTATTTGCGGTTTCGGAATATGCTCTCATTTCGGGGGGAATACCGGCCACAATAACCTGAGTAACCACAAATGGCGCCTTCGGTTTTTGCGCTTTTTCCACCATCGCTTGCAACGCAGCATATTTATTCTCAGGCATTGAAGAACTTGCCATTTCAATATCTCCCTCGAACATGCGACCTGTAATGATAGATCTGGTTCCGATTTCCGGTTTAGTCTGCGGATTCCGGCAAGTCAAACAGTACCTCAGCGCGATTGCTTTCACGCCTTTACGCATATGGTTAACGCAGAACGAAAGTAAATAGGCAACACAGGCCATGACAAAGGATCATGATTCATGTAAACATGCGGGGTAAATTCTTTTCCAACTCCGGATATTATTGTGACCGATTTTTTTAAACCTTTTGCCTACCGTGAAGTTGTCGAAGCCGCCGGGGTTGATCCGTCGTTCAGCTTCGAGTGTATGTTTGCACTTTCTGCGACACAGATGGATAAGCTTGGCGTTAAAGGATGCAAACCCGGACGCAGACCTACGCTTGGACCCCCCACAGGGTTAATATCGCTGTCCGATCATTCGTGCGTGGTCATGCTGCAAAGGCTGCCGTCTGCGTCTCTTCCGAATCCCGTTTCACTTTACTATCAGCCCAAAGGAACTTTGGGACCAAGATTGGCGGCGATTTATGCGACGGCGGCTCATCTCGCGCTGAACTATGGGCATGCTGCGCGCATACAGGTTAGAACGCCGGAAGAAACGCCGCGAACGGTTCTAACGCAGGATTGTCACCGCAGACAGTGTAACACCACGTCCCCGATAGGCATGCAAGCGTTTGAATTCTACGCAAATCTTATGGAAACCGCAGATGAAAATAATATGAGAGCCGGGGGGACGTGTCTCTCATTATCAGGTTTTTTATACTCTTGCGCCGCCGAAGCCCTGAAGCGCGGATCCATAATCTCAATTAGCTTTGCCAAAAGTTCTTCATACAAACCGCGCGATTACTTTCCCGCACCCCATTTTCCTGAGGTCAAAGCATCCTTTAGGCATGAGATTTGAACGTTTTCATCAAATACAAAGAATTTATTAACAAAAATTATACCCTGCTCAGCTTATAGTGGCATGGGGAAAATCCGGCTGATGGATGGAGTCAATTATGGCATCGCTAACAGGAAATTTAAGAGGGATTGGCGGAGAGTACGCTGCCGGAACCGAAGCAGCAATTGCGGGGATACGGGCGGGATTTGGAGGTCTGGCGTCAGGCGTCACGGTTCTTGACCCAAAAGCAGCCACCGCACAAACGCATGAGCTTGCGCAAAAAATAGGCGCCCCTCCCGCATCATCCCCGGCAGTTTTAGTTACAATCGAGTCGCCTGAATTAAGGGAGAGACTGCAGCGGATGCGTCAGGAGCTTTTAGGAACCCGTGTCCTTGCTGGCGGGAGCATCGCCGACACCGCAGCTTACCAGAAGCTCAATAGCCTTATAGGGGACAATATGCCCACAATGTGGCCAACCCACGATGGGAATCTTATCATTACGGCGCAAGATTATAGGGAAGGCACTCAAGCTCCCAACGATTGGACGAATTTTAGAGATAGGATGACGGCTGCCTCTGCTCCTGCCGCAACCGCTGCGCCTCCAGCAAATGGCGGAATAAAAGCACCATACCACCTCAGCAATGAGAATGCCGCCGCATGTAGGGCAGAACCTCCGCTAACGACTGGACCTGACGGTCATCTTCAATTACCGACACGCAAACCAGACGCGGCAATTTGCGTTCGTGGCCTTGGTAGATAGTTAACCCGATCTATGAGTTCCTTTTTTTGATTGCCGGTTAAAAAACTAGTCATTCCCGCTTGCGTTGGCATGACGCCGAGGGTTGGGCGCGTTCACGGCTAACTTCTGTCTTTCGCCGTCTATCCTCTGTCTCCCGTTTTCTGATTTCCGTCCTCTGTCGTCTGTCCTCCGCACATGGCCTCCATCATCCTGCACTCGGTCGGAGCCGCAGTCGGCAACGCCCTTGTTCCGGGTTTGGGTGGAGCGTTTTTGGGTGCGCTCGGTCGCGGGTTGGGCGGTTCGCTGGACGGGCAGCTCGGCCTCGGCGCGCATGTCACCGGACCGAGGCTCGATAATCTCAGCGTGCAGGATTCGCGCTACGGCGCGGGCATCCCGATCATCTACGGCAACGCGCGGGTCGCGGGCAATGTCATCTGGTCGACCAATCTGATGCAGGCGACGCACACCAGCAGCGTCAACGGCGGCAAGGGCGGAGGCTTCGGCGGCGGTGTAACGGCAACGACGTATACCTACAGCGTGCATTGCGCGGTCGGCATCGCGCTCGGACCCATCGGCGGCGTTGCGACGATCTGGGCCGACAGCACAATCATTTACCAAAACGGAGTCTGGACTTCCGGCCTCATCGACGGCGCGACGATCTACACCGGCACGACGACGCAGACGCCCGACCCGCTGATGCAATCGATCCTCGGCGCAGGCAACGTTCCGGCCTATCGCGGCCTCGCCTATATCGTCTTCGACAATCTGCAACTGGCGAATTTCGGCAACCGTCTGCCCAACCTGACGTTCGAGATTACACCCGCGCTTACGACGACGAATCCGACATGGCTCGGCGGCATCGACGCAGGCATCGACATCAACGCGCAAGCCGTGGCGAATGGCGGCATGATACCGATTTCCACTGGCGGCTCCGGCACAACAATCAGCACTGTCCTGATCGGCGGCTTCATAAATCCCGGCGCGAATTGCCAATTCACGGTCGGCGAATTCGATGTCAGCGGCGACGCGCCCGTGCAACTTGCCGTGACGCAAAGCGCCAGCTTCGCCACCTCCGCGACTCCGACCGACAGCAGCTGGGCGATGGCACCCGACGGGCGTTTCATCGCCATGCTGGTGCAAAGCGCAACGGCGCCGACGCAGATGTTCGTCTTCTATGACAGCGTCAACCGCGTCTTCGGAAACGTGTATGCGACAAGCATCGCTTCGGTGGCGGCGCTGGGCAAACCGATCGGCTGGATCGACGCGCAGCATTTCGTCGTCGATGCGGTCGGCGGCGGAGTCCGTGGCGTGCATGTCTTCGCCCGCGCCGGATTGAACATCGTCGATCTTGGATTCACCGGCGTGTGGGGCGCGGGATCGGCGGCGACGCGGCTGCCGCTTTTCTACGCGCAATACACGCCAACCTCCGGCGGGCTTATCAACTACATGACCGACACGCCGCCGGCGTCGAGTTACTTCACGACGATCTACGCCTGCGCGCTGGCATGGCAAAACAACGCGCTCGTCGTGGGAACGCCCTATGTCGTCGCGAGCGGCCTCAGCACCGGAACCGGCAGCGGTCCGAACGCCAATCTGCTGCAAACCGGCGCGAACGAATGGACTCTGTGCTTCGGCACCGTCATCGATTTTCACCTGATCTCGTTCGAGCCCGGAGCGACCTCGGCGACGATCACGCGACCGTGGCAGGATTTCACGCCGAGCATCGGCCTCAGCACGCAACAACTGCCGCTGTTCTTCGGCGACCGTCTGGTGATCGCGCAACGGATTCCCAGTGAGAACCTCTACCGCCTGTCGGAAATCATGCTGAGTTCCGGCAGTTTCAGCCTGACGGTCAACAGCGTCGTCGTCGGCAACGTCACAGCCCTGTCGCTGGCGTTCTGCGCTTTGCCGCTGGATGCCACGCGCTTGCTGCTGGTCAGCGTCGCCGGTTACGCCTATGACGCCTATCAGACCGGCATCATTCAACGCGCCGAGAACGGCTGCGGGCTGGATACCATCCTCGGCGACATTCTGACGCGCTGCGGCTACGCCAGCGGCGATTACGACGTGAGCGCTTTGACGGGCGCAAGCGTGCGGGGATTTATTCTCTCCGATCCGATGAGCGGTCGCGCCGCAATCGAGCCCTTGCAGATTTACCAACCGTTCGACCTGATCGAATCCAACGCGCAACTGAAAGCGGTTTTGCGTCACGCCACCGCTGACGCGAGCGTGCCCTCCGGCGAATGGCGCTCCGCCGCCGAACGCAAAACCCAACCGCCCGCGTTGCAGATCACGCGCACGCAGGAGCTTGATCTGCCGCTTGAGATGGATGTCGATTACATCGACCCGTCGCGGAATTTCGAAATCAACTGCCAGCGCGCGCGCCGCGTCGCCAGCGCCGCCCAATCGGTGCAGCAAATCAACCTGCCCGTCGTCACCGACGCGGCAACGGCGAAGCAGATCGCGGAGACTCGGCTCTACACGATGTGGGCAGAACGCGAGCTGACGCGCATCGCGGTTTCGCGCGCGTGGCTGGCGCTCGATCCGGGCGATGTCATCGACCTCGGCAACGGCACGCTGCTGCGCCTCACGAATGTCAATCAGGCCGGAAGCCTTCTGACGCACGACGGATTTCCGGTGACGAGCGCGGTTTATTCCAGCGCGGCGCTAACGGACAATGGCGCGATCGACGCCGTCACCACGAATGCCCCCGTGCCGAGCCAGCTCTATCTGATGGATTTGCCCTTGCTGCAATCGACCGACGATCAGCCGGGAGTCTACGCCGCCGCGACGGGCAACGCCGGTTGGACTTACGCCAGCCTGATGCGCTCCGCCGACGGCGTGAATTACACGCAAATCGCGGCGCTGGACAACGCGGCGATTGCGGGCATCGCGGTGACGACGCTCGGCAACGGGTCGGGGTGCTACATGGACAACGCCAATACGGTCAATGTGCAGCTCGTCACGGGTGCGCTGGCGAGCTGCACATTGACCGATTTTATGAACGGCGCGAATGCGGCGATGCTCGGCGGCGAGATCGTGCAGTTTCAGACCGCGACTTTGATCGGTCCCGGATTGTACACGCTGAGTGGTTTATTACGCGGGCGGCGCGGCACGGAGAGCATGACCGGCACGCACGCGACGGGTGAGAATTTCGTCCTACTTCAATCCGGCGCGGTGGAGTTCGTCCCCGCCCTGCTGACGGATCGCGGCGCGAGCTATGATTTTCGCGCTCTTAGCAAGGGGCAGACGCTCGGCGAGGTGCTGGACACGAATTTCACCTATGGCCTCGGCACGATCCAGCCTTTCTCGCCCGTGAATATTACCGGCACGCGCCTGAACGGAACGGGCACCGATGTGACACTGGTCTGGAAACGGCGGGCGCGGATAAACGCCGAATGGGTGAGCTATGTCGATGTGCCGCTCGACGAACCCGCCGAGCTGTACGATGTCGAGATTATGAACGGCTTATACGTGATGCGCACCTTCAGCAGCATTCCCACACCAACCGTCGTTTATTCAGCCGCGATGCAGACCGCCGATTGGGGCGCATCCATCCCCGCAAGCTTCACCGTCAACGTCTACCAGATCAGCGCAAGATATGGGCGTGGGAAGCAGGGGACTAGTGTGGTGTGACGCTTCGGCGCTCAACCGTCGGGTTATGTGCTGGACGGCGGTCATTTCCATTCGAATTTTGCTGGCTATCTGCATCTTGCGTCGTGTAAGTAACCCGCTGATGCGGATTATTTTCTGAAGGTCTAGTGATCACCACAGCAGCCGCCAATAGAGCGGCCAAGGAGAGGCCAATTCCAGCCGCCAGTAATGTGCCATTCATTTCTCTTCGCGCCTCGCGTTCGGCGTGATCGTCAACATAAGGCCTTGCCCAAGTTTCTCCATTTGGTCCCCTAACAACGATGGTTACTATATCAGGACCGGAACTTTTTTGTGATGGAGACATCGCCGATAATCCTTGCGCTGGTTAAATCTTCTGCGGACGCCAATTTACATCAAAAACACGCAAGTAAAAAGATGTTTTTTACTTGCCTCAACCGCAATTCCAGCCTAACCGCCTATAATCATTGGGCTTTCTTCTTGGAGAAAAAGACGAGATGGCATCCGGATTGATCCGCGCGACCGCCAGCACCAGCCGCGACAGAGGAGATAACCGCGCCAGCGTTCGCTGCGATATATCTTTGCGCTCGGCAATCGCGGCAAGCCGGGAGAGATCGCGCACCTCAAGATCAACATAAAGAAATTCTTTGGCGCCGGAAACACCCGGACTTGCCGTTTCGATGACCGTTTCCGTGGAGTCTGGAACAGGCTGAATAGCCCCGTTGGAAGACCAAACAGCACGGGACGCAACTCTCTCGAACGATGTGATCGGACGGATGCATAGAACATTCGCAGGGTTTACGCACACGTGCCTATGCGACGGCACATTCGTTCCTTCCGTCTGCCAAGGAAGGTGCGGAGGAACATGTTGAAGCGTGTACGCCACAATCGTTATCGAAGGCTGATAGGTGTCCGACATTTTTGATTCTCCATAATAGCCAACGCAAAAATCAGCCCAACGCCCTTAACCGCGCGCACATAATCAGCCCCCACCACTACCCCCAAAAGTCGCAACTAAAAAACAGTTTCTGATTTCCCCGCAAAACAAAAGAAAATCAGGGTTAATTTCGCGGTTTTCCGAACGATTGTTGACGCCGCTGTTCGCATCGGCCTGTTTTGAAGAAACGAGATCGAGGCGCGGGCGGTCTGTCCCCCTCCCGTTTTTTACGGGAAGGGTTAGGGGTGGGCGGGTGAGTTTGACGCTCTTCGAAATCTTTCCAATTCTGAAATCTCGGGATGTGCCGCGACATCCCGACCCGCCCCTAGCCCCTCCCGCTTGCGGGAGGGGGATACCACCGCTCTGGCGGAAAATGATCTCTCAAACTTTCCCCGTTTTTCCCGATCCCTGATCCCTACACCCAACCTCCATCCGGAGCATTCCCATGACCACCACCCCACGGCTGGCGCTCGCATATATCGCAAGCTCGCAGGCGCAGAAGGAAATCACGCACAACGCGGCGCTGAACGATCTCGATTTTATGGCGCAGGCCAGCGTGATTGATTATACGATCTCGACCCCGCCCGCGTCGCCGAACACCGGCGACAGCTACATCGTCGGCCCCTCGCCGACGGGAGCGTGGAGCGGCTGCGCCAACTACGTTACCGGCTACTACGCCGGATGGAGCCTGAAACCGCCGCAGACCGGATGGACGGTGTGGACGAAAAACGGCAACCGCGTTTTGTATTACAACGGCTCGGCGTGGACGTTGCTGACGACGCCGAAACTGGATGCGACGGTGACGTGGAATCCGGGCGCGATTGCGAGCGGCTCCGGACTCCTCTCGGCGGCGATCACCGACACCGGCGCTGCGCTCGGCGATTTCGTCATGGTCGCCGCGCCTTATGATCTGCAAGGCCTCGACGCGACGGCCTACGTCAACGCCGCGAACAGCGTCAAAATCCGCCTCACCAACCTGACCGGAAGCGCCGTGACTCTGGCATCCGGCACATGGCGCGTGCGGGTTGTCAAAGCGTAACTATTCCCCAATTTCTCCTCGGAGATTTCCATGACTTTCGAAGATTTGTTCGACCGGCGCATTCCGGCGGCGATCGCGCTTGCGCTCGTGCTGCAGGGAAGCGCGGTCGTGTGGTGGGCGTCGGCCAAAGATTCCGACGTCCGTTTCCAGCAGCAACGCCTCGATCATCTGGAGCAGACCGTCTCGGACTCGCGCTCGGCGGAGACCGAAGTTCTGCAACGGCTGGCGCGGATCGAGGAGCGGGTCAACGACCAGTCGGCGCTGCTGGACCGCATCGACAAGCAAATGACGAAAGGACGGCGCTGATGGACGACCTCCGCATCAATCCCGCCGCGCTGCGCGACGCCGTTTTCCCGCGCCGCATCAACGACGACGGTCTCGCGCTCATCAAGACTTTCGAAGGGCTGCATCTGACGCCCTATCTCTGCCCCGGCAAAATCTGGTCGATCGGCTACGGCCACACCCGCACCGTCCGCGCCGGAATGACGATCACGCCCGACGAGGCCGACGCGTTGTTGCAAGACGATCTGCGTCTGGCCGAACGCGCGGTGCAGAGGCTCGTCGCCGTGCCGCTGAACGACAATCAATTTTCGGCGCTGGTCAGTTTTACCTACAATGTCGGCATCGGCAATTTCGAAAATTCGACGCTGCTGAAACTGCTCAATCGCGGCTGGTACGAACAGGTTCCGGCGCAGCTCACGCGCTGGAACAACGCCAACGGCGAAGCGCTCGGCGGCCTGTCCCGCCGCCGCGCCGCCGAAGGGCAGTTGTGGAGCGCGACGGTCTGGGGAACGGGGTAAGGGAGGGGTTAGGCAAGCGTTGCGGCAGGTTGCCGTCCAACCGTCAGAGGAATTTTACGCGCCAATCCGGCGATAAAGCCTTCAACGGATTCCGTGCCGATTTCAGGAACGCGATCAAGAAACAGTTTCAATGGAATGGAAACAATCGGTGTTCCTGTCCTGCGACCAGATTCAACAGGAACGCAGAAAATACGACAAGCCTCCAACGATTCACCTGACCCGATGCACCCAATCTGCATCGAAGCAAGCAAAACATAATCAACATGATGGGGTTGCTGCGGGTCTTGTCTGCTGAAAAGCGCATACCCCGCGAATGAAACCGAACCTTTGCGATCACGATTGGCTTCGTCACAGACTGTTTTTGCCACGTTGGTCCCGCCCGTCTGCTCATAGCCGCGAGCTTCGAGCCTATAACCACGACCTTCGAGAATTTTGCCCACCAATGCCAACGCCGTCGGCAGAGTTCTTTCCCGTGAATAAACCGCTTCACATTCTCTGAATTTCATAATCGTTTCCCTTCAAAAATGTTGCGTCGCTAAGAGCCTGTTCATGATCTTTTTATGAGCAGAGCGAGGAAAGCGAGAGCGACCATGTTCAGGCTGGTGTTGAGTTTACGCTCGCAGTTTTTCCAAAGTCTGCGGCATTTGTCGAGCCACGCGAAGGAACGCTCGACCA
>CAIQVS010000140.1 GCA_903875345.1 uncultured Pseudomonadota bacterium
ATTTCGGCCGGGCTCGACGACTTCGTCCTTCCTAACGACACAATCGTCGTCAATGAACGCATTTTCTAAAAATGAGGCGTCGCTTTCATGTCACTCACCCTGATTCTGAATGTCCTGCGGCGGAGAAGCTGGCTTGTCGGGCTGACCTTCCTCTCGACCATTGCCGGCGCTCTGCTCCTGCTGCTCCTGATCCCCGCCCGCTATGATGCGATAGCGGTCGCGAGCATCGATCCGAGCCAGGTCGATCCCGTCAGCGGCCTCGCAGGAGCGAACGCCAACAGCATCGGCATCATGCAGGGCAATCTCGTGGCCCTCGCGAAGAGCAACCAGGTCGCCCTCGCCGTCGTGAAACGTCTAAACATGGCGTCCGATCCGTCGGCCCAGGCCAGCTTCAGCCAGTCCTCGGATTCTGGAATGATCGACATCCAGCAATGGCTGGCCAACCAGCTCTTGGATCATGTCAAAGCGGACTTCCTCCTTGGCTCGAACGTTCTCAACATCACCTACAAAACCTCGTCTCCGCAACAGGCGGCCTTGCTGGCCAACGCCTTCATGTCAAATTGAATTCCCATCATTTAAGACGACGCAACCCACTCGCTGCTCACCAAATATACTGACAATACTCGCTTTTTGATTCAACAAAAAACCGCCGGAACTTTCGCTCCGGCGGTTTGATGAACGTCAGGAAAAACCCGAAATTACTCCTTCGAGCTTTCTTCCTTTTCCTTCTTCTGTTTCTTGATCGCCGCGCCGAGGATGTCACCCAAGCTTGCGCCTGAATCCGACGATCCGTATTCGGCCAAGGCTTGCTTGTCCTCGTCGACTTCGCGCGCCTTGATCGACAGCGCTACCTTGCGGGAGCCTTTGTCGATGTTGGTGATCTTGGCGTCGACCTTCTCGCCCACCGCGAAGCGGTCGGGGCGTTGTTCGGAGCGGTCGCGCGCCAGATCATTGCGCTTGATGAAGCCGGTGAAGCCCTGCCCCTGTTCGCCCAACGTGACGTCGATGCCGCCTTCCTGAACCGCGCTGACGGTGCAGGTGACGACGTCGCCTTTCTTGAAGCTGACCGAGACGCTTTCAAACGGATCGGAGGTCAGTTGCTTGATGCCGAGGCTGATGCGTTCCTTGTCGGTGTCGATGTCGAGAATCTTGACCTCGACCGTTTGACCCTTCTGATAGGACTTGATCGCTTCCTCGCCGGGCTTGTCCCACGCGATGTCGGACATATGCACCATGCCGTCGATGTCTTCCGACAAGCCGACGAACAGGCCGAACTCGGTGATGTTGCGAATCTCGCCCGACAGAAGCTGGCCGAGCTTGTGGCTTGAACCGAACTTCTCCCATGGATTTTCGACGCACTGCTTGATGCCGAGGCTGATGCGACGCTTGGTCATATCGACGTCGAGAACCTGAACCTCGACTTCCTGACTGGACGAAACGATCTTGCCCGGATGAACGTTCTTCTTCGTCCATGACATTTCGGAGACATGCACCAAACCTTCGATGCCCGGCTCCAGCTCGACGAACGCGCCGTAGTCGGTGATGTTGGTGACACGACCCTTCATGCGCATGCTCGCCGGGTACTTGGCGACGACGCCTTCCCAAGGATCGGCCTCCAGCTGCTTCATGCCGAGGCTGATACGTTGCGTCTCGGCGTTGAAGCGGATGACCTGAACGGTGACCTGCTGGCCGATCTGCAACATTTCGGACGGATGGTTGATGCGCTTCCACGCGATGTCGGTGACGTGCAACAGACCGTCGACGCCGCCGAGATCGACGAACGCGCCGTAATCGGTGATGTTCTTGACGACGCCTTGCAGCACCTGACCTTCCTTAAGCCCGGCGACCAGCTCGCTGCGCGCTTCGGCGCGGCTTTCCTCAAGCACGGCGCGACGCGAGACGACGATGTTGCCGCGCGCGCGATCCATTTTCAGCAACGCGAACGGTTGCGGCGTGCCCATCAGCGGCGTGATGTCGCGGACGGGACGAATGTCAACCTGACTGCCCGGCAGAAACGCCGTCGCGCCGTTGAGGTCGACCGTAAAGCCGCCCTTGACGCGTCCGAAGATGATGCCCGTAACATGAACGCCCTTGTCGAACTTCTCTTGCAATACCGTCCAGCTTTCCTCGCGCTTGGCCTTTTCGCGCGACAGCATGGCTTCGCCGTCACGGTTTTCCATACGTTCAAGGAACACATCGACGATATCGCCGACTTTGAGTTCCGCCGGTTGACCGGCGAGCGCGAATTCGCGCAGCGCGATACGGCCTTCGGATTTCAAGCCGACATCGACGATGACGAATTCTTTTTCAACGGCGCGGACGAGGCCTTTGACAACGGAACCTTCGAGGCGGCCTTTGCTGAAGCTTTCCTCCATCATCGCGGCGAAGCTTTCGCCCGAGGCGGGCGGCATCGCGTTGGCGGCGGCGGGAGTCGTGGTTTGGACGCGCGGTTTTTCGGCGCGCTTGGTGGCACTGCGTGGCATGGGTTGTTTCTCTTTCATGGGATTTTCGTGCTGGTGGTTTTATGAACCGCGCCAGCCTGCTTTCTCTTTCACGTTACGTCCGACGAAAACGACCGAGGGGTAGAGGCTAAAAGCAAGGCCTCTGGCGCTCAATCCGTCTTCGTTACCAACACCGCGTTGGCGATCTTTACTGCTTCGGCAAACGCCTCATCCGCCGTCAGGTTGGACGTATCCAAAATCACGGCATCGGTGGCGGGCTTGGCCGGAGCTAAGGAACGTGACGCGTCGCGCGCATCCCGTTCCTGCATGTCTTTCAACACGGCGGCGTATGTAACATTTTCGCCACGCTCCTGCAACTCTTTAAAGCGCCGTTCGGCACGAACCTCGGCGCTGGCGGTGACATAGATTTTAACCGGAGCGTCGGGAGCGATGACGGTACCGATATCCCGTCCATCCAGCACCGCACCCGGGGCGCCGTCCGGCGGCTGGGCACAGAAATTCTTCTGGAAATTCAACAGGCTGGCACGAACCTCAGGAACCGGCGCGACCTTGGAGGCGGCGACAGAGGCTTCATCCGACCGTAAGGCCGAATCGTGCGAAAGGGTTAACAGCCGCTCGGCATCCAGCGCGGCGGCGGCCTTGATCGCCTGTTCCGGGTCGGACGGATCGCCGCCAGCCCGCAGCACCGCCAGCCCCACGGCACGGTACAGCAGACCCGTATCCAAATAAGCGAAGCCGAAATGCGCCGCGAGTTTGCGCGCGATCGTGCCCTTGCCGCTGGCCGAGGGGCCGTCGATAGCGATGATGATGGGGGATGAAAGCGGCATGGATTCCCGAAAAACTGGGTGAACAGGTAAAAAACCTTATCGGTTTCTTAATGTTTTTGTGCGATCAGCACAAGGCATGTGACAGTTCGTCGATAAACGACTAGACCGGAACCATAGTGGAACCATGTCACACGATTACGAACCCTTGCCACACGATAACCGACTGAATCGCCGCAGGTTTCTGCGCTTCACGCTTGCGGCTTCCGCCGTCGCGCTGCATCTGTGCCTGCCGGTCAGCCTGTGGGCGGCAGACGGGGCGGACGATGCCGTCGCGCCCGTGGAGCCCGGCGTTCCGGCGCGCAAGCCCAAAGCGCCCCGCCTTGTCATGATCGACCCCGGACACGGAGGCCGCGATCCGGGCGCGATCGGCGTCAGCGGCACGCATGAAAAAGATGTGACGCTCGACATTGCGCAACGGCTTGCCGATGCGCTCGGCGGGCAATCGGGGGTCACGGCGCGGTTGACGCGCAACGAGGATATTTTCCTGCCGCTGGAGGAACGCGTGCGCATTGGCCGCGAGGCGCGGGCGGATCTGTTCTTGTCCGTTCACGCCGACAGCGCGCCGAACAGCTCGGCGCGGGGATTGTCCGTGTACACCCTGTCCGAAAAAGCGACCGATACCTTTGCCAAAGCCTTGGCCGATCATGAAAACGAAGCCGACCTGATGGGCGGCGTCGATGTGCCGACGACCGACAAGGATGTGGCGGCGATCCTGTTCGATCTGGAGGCGCGCCACGCCCGCAACACCGCGCAGCACGCGCGGTCAAATTTCGTGCAAGCGCTTGGCCAGAACTGGCGCTTGCTCGACCGGCCAATGCGCGCCGCGAATTTCGTCGTGCTGCGCGCGCCGGACGTGCCGTCGATGCTGATCGAGACCGGATTCCTGTCCAATCCGCAGGACGAGCATATCCTGCGCCAACCCGCCGAACGCGAGAAAATCGCGCGGCTGATGGCCAAAAGCCTCGGCGGGATTTTGAACAGCTCATTGTTTGGATAGAAGTTGGAGGCTGGGGATTTGCGGTAAAAACCGGATTCAAATCCTCGATTTTTATTCCCCGATCTCCAGCCTTTACATTTAGCCCTTGTCTTTCCCCACGATTTTGAGCAATTTAGCGCCTTCCTTGCGGATGGGGCCATAGCTCAGCTGGGAGAGCGCGACAATGGCATTGTCGAGGTCAGGGGTTCGATCCCCCTTGGCTCCACCAACTTTTCTTCTTTTCTAAACATCATCCATTTTTATGAAACAGGTCGATCGATTAAAAGCGGTTCGATTCTTCTTGGGTCTTTGGTCAATTCGATGACTACATGTCTCAACAGATTCGCTAACTGTCTATATTGTATTGCTTAGCTACCTTAAACATAAATCTGGAGCGTGCTGCATCTGTAAGATGTGGGCGTAGCAGCGCTACACCTAATTTATTGAAAAAAGAAAATCGAGGATTAGACGAGAGGGGAGTGTCCAAATCAGTTTTTGTTGGTTTTTTGCTTTCTGCGAATTTCTTTAATTCGGATAGGCCAGAAATCGCTGCCCCGGGATCACGTGCAAGTAAAACACTTCCCCGATCAGCAACATATTCTCCATGGCGCGCTAAGCTTGCTTGTATGGCAACATTTGAAAGTGTTATAGCTCCAAAAAATAATGTTGCGATGGCGGTGGCGGGTATATTTAATGAAAGCGCGGTAGTAATCACGCCACCAACGGCTACGTAGATTCCAAATTTTGTAATTTTATCGGCAATAACTTTTGTGGTTGCCGCGTCGTCTGCAACATGCACAATTTCATGTGCTAGTCCTGCGCGTAATTGGGGATCAGATAGTGTGTTTGCAAAATCCTTATCAATTACGATGAGGCGGCTCGGATAAGTCTCAAGGAGCGATTCTCGAAATTCAG
Organism: uncultured Pseudomonadota bacterium; assembly: GCA_903875345.1. Lineage (GTDB taxonomy): Bacteria > Pseudomonadota > Alphaproteobacteria > UBA9219 > UBA9219 > CAIQVS01. The sequence goes on from CAIQVS010000140.1 coordinate 5,181, forward strand.
GAAGCATTTCTTTGTCGGATGCGCTCATCGATACAATTCTCACCGGCTGCTTTAATAGGGCTCGCTGGCTATATTCATCCACTATACCCGTCAGCCTTTGTTGAGATGCGACATCCAGAGCTCCGCTTTGGACGATGCCCTCTAATCTTTTGAAGGCATCATTATCTCGTTTGCTGCGGGTGTACCAATCCAGCCCCACAAGAGCTGCTGCTGCCGTAACAACATAGGGTGACCCAGCGACAAACGCTACAGCGCCTAGAGCTGTTCCGCATGCAGCCGCCAGATGCCCAGCGCTTATCGCCTTTTGTTGCCATGTGATTAATGCAGGGCTGTTCATTCTAAATTCTTTATTCATATCCTCTGCGTGCATGAATTAGTTTGCTCAATACAAGGTGAATGTTCCATGAGTGCGACTTACTATATCACAAACGAATGAAACTAATTTGATCGGCAGAGTATCATTTATGATTAAAATAATTTACCTCAAACGGAGGCAGGGTTTAATGTAACTCGACTCCCAAGAGGAATATCGAACCGGCCAAGACATGGTTAATTTCGTTAATGGCGCTGAGTCTGGTGAGGTGGGCTAATCGATTGACTTCCTTCAATAATTGCGCAAATTCTTGCGAGTTCTTCGAAGGGCAAGTGGTTCGATCTTTTTCCGGTTGGCTCCACCAAAATTCATACAGCGCGCAAAAAGTTGTTGCGCCGTAATTCTGTTGGCAAGGCGAACTTATGCGCCTGATTTCCCCCGTTTCCATATCCCGTGTTTTTGCCTAGGCTGCACGGATGGAACTGATTTGCACCAGCGTCGCCGTCTTAAGCCTTCTCGGCTGGAGCTATCTTATGCTTTTTCACGGCCAGTTCTGGCGGTTGAAATTCGCCGACCCTTCGCCCGATCCCGAAATATGGCCGAGCGTCGACATTATCGTTCCGGCGCGCAACGAGGCGGAGATGTTGCCGCGCAGTCTGGCCTCGCTTCTGGATCAGGATTATCCCGGCGGCTGGCGCGTTCTTCTGGTCGATGATCACAGCGTCGACGGCACCGCGCACATCGCGCAACGCCTCGCCGAAAAGAAAGGCAAGGATAACCGCTTTGACGTTATAGCGGCGCCGGGTCTTCCCAAAGGCTGGAGCGGCAAGGTCGCCGCGATGCAGGCCGGTGTCGCGCAAAGCTACGCCGATTATATCCTGTTTACCGACGCCGACATCGAACATCCGCGCGACAGCGTCCGTCGCCTTGTGCGGCAATCGGTCGATCGCAAGCTCGATCTCAATTCGCTGATGGTGTGCCTGCATTGTTCGAGCGTGGCGGAGCAGTTTCTGATACCCGCCTTTGTTTTCTTTTTTGCGCTGCTTTACCCGTTCCGTCTTGCCGACAATCCCGACAGTTCGGTCGCGGCGGCGGCGGGCGGCGTCATGCTGGTGCGGCGGTGGGCGCTCGACAATATCGGCGGTCTTGCCGCGATCAAATCCGCCCTGATCGACGATTGCTCGCTGGCGCGGAAAATCAAGGCAAGCGGCGGCGAGAACGCAACGAATGGCCGCATCGAGCTTAGCCTCGCCAGCGATGTCAAAAGCCTTCGCCTCTATCCCGAAATAAACGACATCTGGGCAATGGTCGCGCGCACGGCGTTCACGCAACTGCGGCAATCGCCCCTGTTGCTGGCCGGAACGGTCGTCGGCATGGGGGTGCTGTTTCTGGCGCCGCCCGCGCTGCCGCTTTTCGCAGGGTTGTGGCCGTCAATCTATGGGCTTATGGCATGGACGATCATGACCCTCCTTTATGTGCCGACGGTGTTGTTTTTCCGGCTGCCTTTGTATTGGGCGCTTACGTTGCCAGCCGCTGCTGTGATCTATATCGGCGCCACGCTGGATTCGGCGCGGCTTGCTTGGTCGGGACGCGGCGGACAATGGAAAGGCCGAGCGCAAGCCTGAAAATTCGGGCGTCACGATTTGGTATTTGGGTTTTTCCTGCTCTTTGTGCCAGAATTGCGGTTCAACCCCGGATCGCTTCATTTGCACATGTCGAATCCTGAATCCCAATCTCCGACAATGGCCAGCGGCAAGCATCGCGGCACCGAGAATTTTCCGGTCGGGTCGTTTCTCATCCGTCCGGATTTGCGCGCGCACGTGCATGCCTTCTATAATTTTGCCCGCGCGGCGGACGACATCAGCGACGATCCTCTGACCGATCCGAGCCAAAAGATCGAACGCCTGAACCGCTTCGCCGTGGTGTTGGGCGACGATCAGGCCGAGGATATTCCCGAAGCGGCGGAGATGCGGCGCAGCTTGCGCGAAACCCGCTTGTCGCCGCAGCATTGCTTCGACCTTCTGTCGGCTTTCCGGCGCGACGCGACGCAGTTGCGCTACCGCGACTGGAACGATCTGATGGATTATTGCCGCTACTCGGCTTCGCCGGTCGGACGGCATATTCTGGCGTTGCACGGCCTCGGCGCGGACGCGTGGCCTGCCAATGACGCCCTGTGTTCGGCGTTGCAAATCATCAACCACATTCAGGATTGCGCCGACGATTATCGCGAGCTGGATCGGGTTTACATTCCGGGCGATATGATGGCCGCGCGCGGCGCGACCGCCAGCGATCTGTCGCGCCCCCAAGCGACCCCCGAACTGCGCGCGACGTTTGACGCGATGCTGGATCGGCTCGATACGATGATGCTGATCGCTCGCGCCTTGCCGCGTCAGGTGCCCGATACGCGCCTCAAATGCGAAACCTCGGTCATCGTCGCGCTGGCCAAGCGGCTGATCGCGTTGCTGCGCCGCCGCGATCCGCTGGCGGACAATGTCAAGCTTGGCAAAGTAACCGTGGCCGCTACGGTCGTCGGCGGCTTGTTGCGGGCATGGGGTTGAGCCTCGCGATGCCCGATATTTCCTATCAGCAAGCCCTGACGGCGGTGCAAGCGCGTGTATCCGCCTCGCGCACATCGTTCCACGCCGGAATGATCGTTTTGCCGAAAGCGCGCCGCGAGGCGATGTTCGCGCTCTACGCGTTTTGCCGCGAGGTCGATGACATTGCGGATGACAGCCCTTCCGCAGAGGCCAGCGCGCGCGGCCTCGCCCTCTGGCGGCAACGCATTTCCGACCTGTTTCAGGGCAAAGCCAGCGACGAAATAGCGGTCGCCCTGCGTCCCGCCGTGAAAGCATTTCACCTGATTGAAAAAGATTTTCAGGACATCATCGACGGCATGGCGATGGACGCGGGCGCGCCGATTTGCGCGCCCGACGAGGCCACGCTTGATCTTTATTGCGACCGCGTCGCCAGCGCCGTCGGGCGCGTCTCGGTACGCATTTTCGGCGATGACAGTCCAACAGCGGTGGAGGTCGCGCATCATTTGGGACGCGCCTTCCAGCTCACCAACATTCTCCGCGATCTGGCCGAGGACGCGAAGCGGGGACGGCTCTATCTGCCGCAGGAATTGCTGATCAAGCACGGCATCGCGGCGCGCAATCCCGATGACGTAATCCGCGACCCGAAACTGTCCGCCGTGTGCCGCGATCTGGCCGCCCGCGCCGCCGGGCATTACGCCGCCGCCGATCAAGCGATGAACCTCTGCAAGCCGTCGGCGATGCGTCCGGCACGGATTATGCGCGCGTATTACGGCGCGATTTTTGACCGCCTGAACGCCGAAGACTGGCGCGATCCCAGCGTTCGCGTCACGCTGCCGAAATGGCAGAAAATCTGGCTCGTGTTGCGGCAACTGGTTCGCTGAAAATGGCATCGCGGCGGGTTCATATCGTCGGCGCGGGCATCGCCGGACTGGCGGCGGCGCTGCAGCTTGTTCTGGCCGACGAAGCCGTCACGCTCTATGAAGCCGCGCCGTTCGCCGGAGGGCGTTGCCGCTCGTTCCACGACCGCGAGCTGGATTGCCGCATCGACAACGGCAGCCATCTGGTTCTGTCCGGCAACGCGGCGCTATACGATTATCTGTTTTTGACCGAGGCGCTTGAGACGATGGGCGGTCCCGGCCAGCCGATCTTTCCCTTTCTGGACCGGCGCAGCGGCGAGCGTTGGACGGTGTCGTTAAACAAAGGCCCCTTGCCTTACTGGATTGCCGACAAAAAGCGCCGCATTCCGGGCGTTCCGCTGCGCGATTATAAATCAGTGGCCAGCATGATGCTGGCCGGAGGCGCCGAGCGCGTGATCGAGCGCGTCGACATCGCGTCCGCGCTCTACCGCCGTTTCTGGGAGCCGTTGACGATTGGCGTGCTGAACACGGAACCGGAGATTGCCTCCGCCGCCTTGCTCGCGAACGTGATGCGGCAGACTTTTGCCGTCGGCGGCGAGGCCTGCATCCCGTTGATCCCGAAACTAGGCCTGTCGGAGACCTTTATCGATCCCTGCCTTGGCGTTCTGCAACAGCACAACGCCGAGATCATGTACAATCATCGGCTCGGCGCGATGAAAGAGACGCAACGCGGCACGCGCTTGGCCTTAAGCGAATTGCATTTCAACAACGGCACGATCGTTGAGGTGGGACCGGATGACTGGGTCATTCTGGCGCTACCGGCATGGGTCATCAAAAACCTTATGCCGGAGATCGCGGTGCCGAACGATTTTCGCTCCATCGTCAACGCCCATTTCCGCGTCGATAATCTTGTGGATCCGGTCGGTCTGACCGGCATCGTCGGCGGCTTGGCCGAATGGATTTTTGTTCGCAACGGCGTCGTCTCGGCGACGGTCAGCTGCGCCGAGCGTTACGGCGATTATCCCGTCCGCGACATGGTTTCCTATATCTGGCGCGATATTGCCGCCCTGCATGATTTCGATCCCGACGCGCTGCCGCCGTACCGCATTTTCAAGGAAAAGTTCGCCACCTTTGCCGCGACGCCGGAACAAAATGCCCGCCGTCCGAACGCCTATATCGGTTGGGCTAATCTGGCGCTGGCGGGCGAATGGACGGCGACCGGCCTCCCCTCGACGATCGAGGGCGCGATCCGCTCCGGCATGAAAGCGGCGCAGATCGTCAAGCGCTGGGATTAATTCGAAAGTGCTCGCGTCAAGAAATCGGCACGTCTTTTTAACTATAAAATTCAAAAAAGCTCAGCAAATCAAACGTTGGTTTTTTTGTTATCACAGGACAGATAACAGGTTCCCATGCTATCGTGCCCAAGTTTCATCGGATTGTTTTTATAGGAGAAGGGATAATGGCGAACTTGCCCAACATCAATCGGGCGCTGGAGCTTTGTGCGAGAATTACTGATCGAGCGGTACGGAATGCGCGATTCCTTAGATTTCTAAGGAGCGTTCTGCCTTCGATAGAATCAGAGATCGAGTTGCGTGATGTTCATGATTCCGCCGACGGCGGCTGTCATGATAAAATTATCGCAGCAGGAACGCGCAGGGTTGGAAGCACCGCGTTGGTCGCCGTGGCGATCGAAACGACATCATGGTCTGATGCGCGAGGGGGTGGCGGAATTGGCAAGCGCTTGCACGTCGTGTGTTTTATGCGCGCAGCAGATGCGACAACGCGCCATACTTCCGAAATTGTGGAAACGCAGCCAAGAATTGGGGGCTACAGAACTGAGTATACGCGTCTTGCCAAGGCGACCTTGTTGCGTGTTGTGGTACACAAGGGATCGCCCATCGCCATCAAATTTTTTCAAAATGGCGAACAGCTTGGAAGTTTGCGGGTAATGCGCGCCCCCGGCCCCGACTTTGCTCCGGGATAAAATCTGCAAGACGAGCCTGTTTCTGGCCGCAAGTTCCCCTGAATGCCGCAGGCGGAAAAGTCTTGACCGCGATAGGGACGCGGAAGAAAGATGGCAAAAATACCCTCAGGCGAGGCCTTCGATGGTCGGCGGGAAAAATTGTAGCCAATCATTATGGAGATGCATAATGCGGATAACTGATTTCCTAAAAGCGACACGGGAAGTGTTGGGGCATAATTTTAAAGATCTTTCTCGCGAACAAATCCCGGAATCCGGATGGTACACAAGGCTGATAATCAGCCGTGGCGCAGCATCTGCCGTGACAGAAACAACCTTTTTAAATGGGCAGCCTGTTCTTACCCGCCGCAATTTTGGCGGACATGAATGGGATATTACAAGGCATAATCCCGACGGAAGCGCGTTGACCTACGCCATCCGTTACAGCGACGGATACAAACAGCACAGGCTAACCGAAGTGACGGCCAACAGAATTAAAAAAGAACTTATTTCTGTCGTCGATGAGGATTCCGCCGGATACACAACGCAAAATTTGCAAGGCTTGGAAGATCCTCGCATTGTGAGCCTTCTTCAGCAGGGACAAGAGATTCGGAAGCAAGCCGCCGAAGGAACGATTGCCGTTTTCAAAAGTTTGTACGAGTTTCGCGATGGAGGGTTTATTTCCTTTCCCGAAATCAGAAGCACACGAAAAGTTTCCCCCCGGAATTATCCCGCTGCCGGGTTGTTGGGCGCCCCGACACGGTAGGGCGGGCTTAAGCACTATCCTCGTTCCGGCGATACCGCCGCCCGTGGCGACGGATTGAGGCTGCAGGTGTCGCAATGTCGAATGCCGGAACTTTCGTATGTCTTGAACCACTGGACAATGACGGAATTGGTGGCGAGCAGCGCCTCAAGCGGCTGGTCGAGCTGCGTCCGTCCCCATTCGTCGCTATCGACAATCACACAACATGGTGTCATATAGCCGTCCACCGTGACGTACCGATCTTGATAAGGCTTGTCGCAACGCGGCCTTGCCGAAGCGGCGGGTTGCGCCGCCGGAAGAGGTGGCGGAATTTCGGCGGGCAGCGCGTTATCTTGTGAAACAGCAACCGGCGTAGCCGCGCGTTGCGCCGCGTCATAATTCGCGGCAATCGTCATCAATTCGCCGGACAAGCCGATATGAAGATTCGGATACAGCTTTTTCATCAGGCTGAGAGTCCGGAGGAAAGCGATGAGCGTCTCCTCATCCGGCAAAAATCCATCAATCAGGTCGGCGCGCGTCGCGATCACGCCCTGAATATGGACGATCATCGGACCGATCCCGTTGAGAAACTTCAGCGTATCGAAAACATCGAACAGGTTTTTCTTGCTGAGGACGATCGAGACCTTGAACTTTCCCTGATACAGCCGGTAAAATTGCGGCAGGCGTTCCTTAAGTTTTTCGACATCCGTCCCGAAACGGCATTGATCGGCGACACCCTGATTCAGCGAATCGACCGAGACGACCAGCAGATTATGCCCGCGCCGCCGAAGATCGGTGTAGTAATCCATGCCGCGCACGAGGCCGTTGCTGTAGAACATAATGGTCGGGAATTTTCCGGAATCATGCGCGATGCTGATCAGCTCGGGCAAGTCGGGATGAAGCGTCGGTTCGCCGATGCCTTCCATCATGATCGCGTCGGACGGGCGGGCGTTGGCGACAAGGGCGCGGAAAACGTCCGCCGCGATGTGCCGGTTGTTCCAGCGCCCGGCCTCGATCTCCTGCGTGCGATGGCAGGCCGCGCATTTCAGGTTGCACTGGGTCGTCACTTCGACCTGAAAAATCCTGTCTTTGGCGGGAAAAGCCATGGCGCGCGCGATTCACATTTGCCGAATCAAGTCGCTGAGCTTCACCTGCGAACGCGGGCCGAAATGGCTGATGATCTCGGCGGCGGCGATGGCGCCGATGCGCCCCGATTCCGCAAGGTCTTTGCCGTGCGTGTATCCGAACAGAAAACCGGCGGCGAATAAATCCCCGGCTCCGGTCGTATCGACGACGTTGGCCACAGGCGCGGCGGGAACTTCGACCAGCTGCTGCGCCGTCGCGACGATCGCGCCTTTTTCGCTGCGGGTGGTGACGCACACCTCGCAAGCCGCGCGCGCCGCCGTGATTGCCGCGTTCAAATCGTCGGTTTCATACAGCGCCAACAGCTCGCTCTGGTTGGCGAACAGGATGTCGACATCGCTCCGGATCAGGTCGAGAAATTCGTCGCGGTGACGTTGGACGCAAAACGTGTCCGAGAGCGTCAGAGCCAGCTTGCGCCCGCTCTCGCGCACGATCTGCGCGGCATGGCGGAAGGCGTTTTTCGCCTCTGGCGGATCGAACAGATAACCTTCGAGGTAGGTAACCTGCGCGGCGCGCACAACCTCGGGCTGGACATCGTCGGCGCCGAACTCCACCGCCGCGCCGAGATAGGTGCTCATGCTGCGTTGCGCATCGGGCGTGACGAGGATGATGCATCGTCCCGTCGGCGCGCCCCGACGATGATCGACCGTTGTGGGATGAACGTCATGCCGCCGTTCAGGAACGGGTGGCGTGGCGAAAAGAACGTTTTGCGCATGCAAATCATGGCGGAAAATGGCGCCGAGCTGGTCGGCCTTGACCTTGCCCATAAAGGCCGTGTTTCCGCCCAGCGAGGCGATCCCAGCCACGGTATTGGCGGCGGAGCCGCCCGACATTTCAACCGCAGGGCCGATCCTGTCGTAAAGGGTCGCCGCCTGTTCCGCGTCAACCAGAGTCATGCCGCCCTTGGCGATTTTGTTGTCGCGCAAAAATTCGTCGGAAGCGTTGGCGATCACGTCAACGAGGGCGTTGCCGATGGCGCAAACGTCAAAACTGGATGAGGACATGTTCATGATCATTCGCAGGGGGTTACAGAAAGAAGATTCGCGCCGGAGTTTCCGGCATAACCACCCAAAAGCCAAGCGCCAAATATCAAGCATTGGATTGGGAAAAATCACGATCAAAACCTTATCCTTGCTTTTTCCAGATCAGTCATGTTAACCGTGGACTCGAGTGTTTCAGCCAAAATTTCGGAGGAGTAACGATGTTTGGACGCAAAGGTGACAATGAAGCCGGCAACGAAACCCAAGACACCCACGCGACGCAAGAGACGGTGACGGCGCCCCGCGCCGCCGACTCGAGCGCCCCTCGCACGGCGACGCCCGCCGTCGGACGTCGGATTGTCGAAATGTCGGGAAGCGGACGCCGTCCGACCGGTCCGGCTGGCGAAGAGCGTAAGCTTACGGTTGGCAGGGGCTTGTCTCTGGCTGGCGAGATCACGTCCTGCGATACGCTCGTCGTCGAAGGCAAGGTCGAGGCCAAGCTGAGCGACGGCAAATTGCTGGAGATCACCGAATCCGGCCAGTTCCGTGGCAGCGTCGAGATTGAAAATGCCGACATTGCCGGTCGTTATGACGGCGAGCTGGTCGTGCATGGCCGCCTGACGGTGCGCGCCACAGGCCGCATCAGCGGCATGGTCAAGTATGGCGAGCTGGAAATCAGCGTCGGCGGACAGATCATCGGCGAATTGCAGGTTGTGGGCGCGGCGGCGCAGGGTGAAAACGGCGGATTCAAGTCGGCGGCGCGGTTCGCGGCGCTCGGCGACGACACCGACAAAGCCTCGCGCAAGGCGTCCTAAACCCTTACGCAGTTTCGTTCCTGAAAAGCAAAAGCCGCTTTCCGGTCATCCGGGAGGCGGCTTTTCTTCTGACACCTTTCACCACGACGGCATTTCTGCTACCTGATAGCCCTCTTCTGAACTGATCCTTGGCGCACGCATGAACAGCAACACGAATTTCATTGTTTTTATCGTTCTTTCAGCCGCTCTGCTGCTTGGCTTTCAATATTTTTATGTCAAGCCAATCGAACAGCAGCAACACATGGCGCAACAACAAGAGGCGCAGCCGCAACAGGCCGAGCCCTCCAGCCCGGCGGCACAGACGCTGCCCCGTCCCGCCGCCACGCCGACTCCGTTGCGCAACCGCAGCGATGTCATCAAGGAAAGCGCGCGGCTGCCCGTCGTGACGCCGGAATTGAAGGGAACGATTAATCTGAAGGGCGCGCGCTTCGACGATATGCTTCTCAGCAGCTATCACGAAACCGTCGATCCGGCGTCGCCGCCGGTTACCCTGTTGTCGCCCAGCGGATCGGCGCCGCCGCTGAACGCCTATTACACCGAGATTGGCTGGCTCAGCGAGCAGTCCGACGCGCCAATGCCAACATCGGACACGGAATGGACGACGAACGACAAGCAGTTATCGCCGGAGCATCCGGTGCGGTTGGTCTGGAATAATGGCAAAGGCCTTGTTTTCGAACGGCGGATTTCCGTCGACGCGCATTACATGTTCACCGTGACCGATCACGTGGCCAATCAAGGCAAAGCGCAGCTCGTTCTGTATCCCTTCGGCGCGGTGGCGCGGCGCGGCAATCCGTCGGTGAGCACATCGACGGTTCTGCACGAAGGGCCGGTCGGCGTCCTCGGCGGAACTTTGGAAGAAATCACCTACAAGAAATTGATGGACCGAGGCCGCTTCAGTTATGACAGCGTCGGCGGATGGCTTGGCATCACCGACAAATACTGGCTGGTCGCGCTGCTTCCGGCGAAGGATGAAAAGATCACCGCCTCGTTCCTTTACAATCAGGCGGAACAAACCGATTCGGCACAAGGCCATTTTCAGGTCGATTATCGCGGCGCGGGCATGACTCTGTCCCCGGGCGGCAGCATCGAGCATGTCATGCGCGTTTTTGCTGGCGCCAAGCGCTTCGAGCTTTTGAACGATTACAGCGATAAACTTGACGTTCCCCTGTTCAACCGCGCGATCGATTTCGGCTGGTTCTGGTTTCTGACCATACCCTTTATGCATTTGCTCAGCTATCTCGGCCATACGCTCGGCAGTTATGGTTTGGCGATTCTGGTTTTCACCGTGATGCTGAAGTTGATCACGCTGCCGCTGTCGGTGAAGTCGTTCCAGTCGGCGGGGCGGATGAAGCAGCTCCAGCCCGAAATCGGACGACTCAAGGAACGCTTCGCCGATGACAAAGTGCGCCAAAATCAGGAAATGATGGAGCTGTTCAAGCGCGAAAAAGTCAATCCGATGTCGGGCTGCGTCCCGACCTTGATCCAGATTCCGATTTTCTTCGCCCTTTATAAAACGCTTTATGTCGGCATCGAGCTTCGGCAAGCGCCGTTCTATGGCTGGATCAAGGACATGTCCTTGCCGGATCCGACCTCGGCGCTGACTTTGTTCGGGCTAGTGCCGATCGATTTGCCCACCAGCCTGCAGATAGGCGCATGGCCGATTTTGATGGGGCTGGCGATGATGCTGCAGCAGAAATTGTCGCCGCAACCGATGGCCGACAAGACTCAGGCGCGCATGTTCGCGCTGATGCCGATCATTTTCAGCTACATGCTGGCGAAGATGCCGGCGGGGCTGGTGATCTATTGGACTTGGAGCAATCTGCTTTCCATCGCGCAGCAATGGTACATCATGCGCGCCGACGCCAAGCGGCGCGGACTGCCCGCCGCCAACAACAATGGCTGAAATGCCGGTCGCGGGACGTTCCTTTGCGGCGGCGCAGCTGACCCGTTTCGCCGAGGCCTTGCGTCAGGCTTCGGGCTGGCGCCGCGTCGGGTTGGCTTTCGTCTTCGGATTGATCGCCGCGCTCGCCTTTCCGCCTGTTGGCCTGTTTCCGGTTTTGTGGTTCTGTTTTCCGGCGCTGCTCTTTCTGCTGCAGGGCGCGCCCGACAAGCGCTCGGCCTTTATCACCGGCTGGTGTTTCGCCTTCGGTTACTTTCTGGTCGGCCTGTACTGGATCGCGGCGGCGATGTTTGTCGATATTCGGCAATTCTGGTGGGCGGTCCCTTTGGCGGTTGCGGGACTGCCCGCGTTTCTGGCGATCTATTACGCTCTGGTCACGCTGATCGTCTGGCGGATTGGCGCGCGCGGATTGTCTGGCGCGTTGCTGTTGGCGCTCGGCTGGTTTCTGGCCGACGAAGCGCGCGGGCATCTTCTGACCGGCTTTCCATGGAATCTGGAAGGTTATGTCTGGGATCTCGTTCTGCCCATGCTCCAGAGCGCAAGCGTGATCGGAATTTACGGCCTGACGCTTGTGACGCTCATATCCGCAGCGAGCATGGCCGGGTTGAGCGAAGCCTCGCGGTCTGCCCGCGCGGCGGTTTTCTTCAATCTCGCCCTCCTGACCGGCGTTGCGGCATGGGGTGAATATCGTTTGACCCACGCCCCTCTTTCCCTCGCCACAACGGATTCCGGCGCGAACGTTCGGCTCAGGGTCGTGCAGCCGAATATCGATCAGTCCATGAAATGGAAACAGGACGAGCAGGAAAAGAATTTTCGTCATTTGTTGGAGCTATCGTCGGCACCGGCGGTCAAGCCCCTCAACGCCATCATTTGGCCGGAGACGGCCTCGACCTTTTATCTGGCCGAGGATTTGGATCACCGTTATGAGCTCGCGTCACGCATTCCCGCCGCCGCGACGCTTCTGACCGGCGTCATTCGTCGCGACGCCGACGAGTCGGGGCGGCTGCATTACTATAATTCGCTGCTAGGGTTCGACGGTGCGGCGCACATTACGGCGCAGTATGACAAAGCTCATTTGGTGCCGTTTGGAGAATATATTCCCTTCCGCCGGATCCTGAAATTCTCGACTTTAGCCGCGCTCGGCATTGACTTCACGCCCGGCGAAGGACCGCAAACCCTTTCCGTCTTTGGCTTGCCTCCCTTCAGCCCCCTGATCTGTTACGAAGCGATTTTCTCAGACGAGGTCACCGATCGCCGCAACCGCCCTCAGTTTCTCCTCAACGTCACCAACGACGGTTGGTACGGACATACAGCGGGACCTTATCAGCATTATGCTTCGGTGCGCGTGCGCGCCATCGAGGAAGGATTGCCGCTCGTTCGTTCGGCCAATACCGGAATCTCCGCCGTCATCGACGCCTATGGGCGCGTGCGCGCACATATTGGCCTTGGAATCTCCGGTGTCATCGATACGGATTTACCAACATTTTTACCTCCGACATTTTTTACGCATTCTGGTGAGCTTGTAATTTGGATTTTCTTTGCCATCTACGTCTTGGTAGCTGTCCTCTTCCGTAGAAAACGGTAAGTGTCTAACGGATTGGCAAACAACGTGTTTTTACAAAACACGAAAGGCGCTACTCTCAGTTGCAAGAATACTATGGTATTCACTTTCTATCTTGAGAGACATGGGTGTATTGTGGCATGAGTACCATTGTAGTCATATATCTGTCGCCGCTTTAAGGCCGCGATAACTCAATGAGGGAAATTCCGTTAATGCCGCAGAGAAAGCTTGATCCTTCTCAAGGTCCCAGTCCGGCCGATCAGTATGCCGGAGCGCGGTTGCGCCAATTGCGCACCTTGCTTGGCATGAGTCAGGACAAGCTTGCCGAGGCGTTGGGCGTAACGTTCCAGCAAATTCAGAAATACGAGAACGCGCAGAACCGGATAAGCGTCAGCCGGTTGCAGGATATTGCCCACGTCCTGAATGTTGCGCCTTCTTATTTCTTCAGCGAGCCCTCGCCAAACGTGGCGGCGGGCTTTGCCGAATCCGGGCAAGCGCCGCTTGAAGGCGCTCCGGCCCCGACGCCCTTGCCGAGCGCCCAAGTCGTCATGCCGCCTGAATTCGATCTGTTGCATCGGCGCGAGACTTTGGATCTCGTGCGCGCATGGTACGCGATCACCGACCTCAAACAACGGCGCAAAATCTTCGATTTGATCAAGAGCATGTCGAACGCGGGCTCTTGACCCTGCTACCGATCCGTGTTTGGGTCATCGTTTCCTGCAAACTGGTTTCTTGGGGACGACATGACCGCTAGCACGAAACACAATTATCTTTTCACGTCGGAATCCGTCGGCGAAGGCCACCCGGACAAGGTGTGCGATCGGATTTCCGATGCGATCGTTGATTTGTTTCTGTCGCACGACCCGCACAGCCGCGTCGCGGTCGAGACTTTGGCCACCACCAATCGCATCGTGCTGGCGGGCGAGATTCGCGGACCGAAACTGATCACGCCGCGCGAGATGGAGCAGGCGGCGCGCGACGCCGTGCGCGAGATCGGATACGCGCAGAAGGGGTTTCATTGGCAGTGGGCGGATGTGGAAATCCATGTCCACGCCCAGTCGGACGATATTGCAATGGGCGTTGACGCCTCCGGCAACAAGGACGAAGGCGCGGGCGATCAGGGCATCATGTTCGGTTACGCCTGCCAAGAGACGCCGACCTTCATGCCCGCTCCGATTTTCTATTCGCATAAAATCCTTCGCCTGATTTCCGAAGACCGTCACGCCGGAAAATTGCCGCTGCTTGGCCCGGACGCCAAGAGTCAGGTGACGCTGGAATATGTCGACGGCAAGCCGGTGCGCGCCGCGCGCGTCGTCGTCTCGACGCAACACGACGAAAGCATCGATCAGGCCGACGTACGCGAGATGGTGCGTCCCTTTGTCATGAAGGCGCTGCCCGAAGGCTGGATGCCGGAGGAGGAGCATTTCTACGTCAATCCCACCGGACGCTTTGTCATCGGCGGACCCGACGGCGACGCAGGATTGACCGGTCGTAAAATCATCGTCGACACCTACGGCGGCGCGGCTCCGCATGGCGGCGGCGCGTTTTCCGGTAAGGATCCCACCAAGGTCGACCGCTCGGCGGCCTATATGGCGCGTTACCTCGCCAAGAACATCGTCGCGGCGGGAATCGCCGACCGCTGCACGCTGCAGCTGGCTTACGCCATCGGCGTTTCGGAACCGCTCGCGCTCTATGTCTCGACGCACGACACCAACCATGTCGATGACTCGAAACTGTCGGATATTCTGCGCGAGATGGTCAAGCTCAGCCCTCGCGGCATCCGCGAGCATCTGCAGCTTAATCGCCCGATCTACAAGAAGACTTCGTCTTTCGGGCATTTCGGACGCGATCCCGAAGATGACGGGCATTTTTCGTGGGAACGTCTTGACCTCGTGCCGGAACTGAAGCGCGCGTTCAAGATATAAACGCGCCAATCAATTCGTCATATCGAGCAACGAGCCTTTGCTGCCGACGCCGGTAAAACTGGCGGTGCCGGAATAATGGCCGAGCGCCTTCAAAATAAGCGAATCGTCGCTGAGGGCGGAGGGTAAAGCGCTCCCGACAACCCCTGAACCAGCGCCGCCGCTCGGTTGCACGATTATCGACTGGGCGGACGGCGACGACGCCGTCTGAATCGCTGGCAAGGTCGTACTCGGATCGGCGCTGGTGTAGGAAGTCGGCGTTACAGGCGACGACAGCAAGGCGGGCATCGTTTCCGGCGACACAGGCGCCGCCGATGGGCTCGTCGTCACAGCGGCAGGTGACGCCGCCGCTTGCAGTTGATGCGCAACATTCAGCGAACGTCCTGCGTAAATCGTGTTCCCGATACGAATGCCCGATCCCTGCGTCAGGGCATTGATATTGTCCTGCCGCGTCATCGCGGCGCGCGTGGGAGCCATGACGCCGCCATAGGGCAGATTGTTGCCGGTTTGCGGATAGGCCTTGGCCAGCGCGATCGAAGCCGCCGGGCTGAGGGGAAGATTGTTGGAAATCAGGTTAATATCCGGCTTCGCCGCCGGAGTCCCCGCTGGCGTTAGCGCCGGAGTCGTTTGGCTTGATTGCGTCGCGGCGGGAACCGGAGCAAGCGGCACCGCCGTCACGGTCGGAGACGCATCGGCAATTTGGGTTTCCGGCGCGGTCGTTCCCGGTTGCTTGGTTTCGTCGTCGAACAAGGCCGCGACGACATTGCCGACGGCATCCTTGCCGCTTTTGGCTTCCATGACGCTGTCGCCCGCGCCGGTCGCGGCGCTGAACACGGCGGACGCGACGCCGAAGGCTCCGCCATAAAGAATATCGCCGACGACGCGCGAGACGGGGTTGATGCTGGTGTCGGTGGCTTCGCGGTAGATTGAGCTGACAACCGGCAGATGCTGCAACGGATTGACCATATCGACAAAGTCGCTAAAGCTGAAATTCGTGGTGCTGCCCGCGTCGGTCGTTTTGCGAACGAGCGAAGCGCCGTCGGACGCCGAGCCGCCGCTGGTGAAATTGACCGAGGTCGGCGCGGCATTGGTCGCGTCGAGCGTTCCGGTTAAAACAGGGCTGATTTCGTGCATGAATTCCCTCTCCGAGGGCTATATCAGCAAGACTCGTGCCAGAATATTCTTCCTCAGATTCAAAGGGATAGATTCCGCGCGCGGAATCTTTTACCCTTTTTACAGGTCGAATAACGTTGAGTTCTGAGCGCCCCATGCTTCCATCCGACATCGACGAATTTTTCCGGCGGCTTGCGGCGCTGAACCCTGAGCCGAAGACGGAGCTGCATTACGCCAACATCTACACGCTCCTCGTCGCGGTTGTGTTGTCGGCGCAAGCGACGGATTCGGGCGTGAACAAGGCGACGGCGGCCTTGTTCAAAAAAGTCAAAACGCCCGCCGCGATGCTGTCCCTCGGCGAGGCCGGACTGAAAACGCACATCAAGACCATCGGCCTCTTCAACGCCAAGGCGAAAAACATCATCGCGCTGTCGAAAATTCTGGTCGAGAAATTCAACGTCGAGGTTCCACGCGCGCGCGAAGCCCTCGAAAGCCTGCCCGGGGTTGGACGCAAGACCGCGAACGTGATCCTGAACGTCGCCTTCGGCGAGCCGACGATCGCGGTCGATACGCATGTGTTCCGCGTCGCGAATCGCACCGGACTCGCGTCCGGAAAAACGCCGGAAGACGTCGAGCGGAAACTGGTGAAATGCATCCCCCAACGCTGGACGCAACACGCGCACCACTGGCTGATTTTGCTCGGACGCTATACCTGCAAAGCGCGCGCGCCGCTTTGCCCGACATGCCCCGTCCGCGATCTGTGCGGGTATAAGGGAAAAACTTCTAATGGTTCGCTTCGTTTGAAATGAAGAGATTCTCTTGCCGCAAGAGCGGTGGAATCCCCCACCCGTAAACGGGAGGGGGCGCTAAAGTCATCCGCATTTCTCTAATTTGCGTCCGACCAGAAAAATTTAACCCGATTCTGAACTCCGGTCAGAAGATCATAGGCGCAGCATTCCGTCGTCGCGGCGACGGCCTCGACCGGCAGACCTTCGCCCCAGAGCACGACCTCCGCCCCGACAGCGGCATCGGGGCAGAGCCGCAGATCGATGGCGGCCATGTCCATCGACACGCGCCCGATAAGCGGGCAAAGCGTCTCCCCGACGCGAACGGACGTTCCGTCGCGCGCGGTGCGCGGATAGCCGTCGCCGTAACCGATGGCCATAACGCCGACCGGCATGTCTTCGGGACAAACGAAGCGCGCGCCATAGCCGACGGATTCGCCTTGCTTCAAAGTTTTCACGGCGATCAGGCGCGTATGCAACGTCATCACCGGCCTCAAGCCGAGCGACTCCGCCGTCCGTCCCGCGAGCGGCGAGGCGCCGTAAAGCGCTAGCCCCGGACGCACCCAATCGTCATGCTGATCGGGAAAAGCGAGCAGCGCGGCGGAATTGGCGATGCTTTTCGCTCCCGAATGTTTCTCCGCAAGACGCCGGAACGCGGCGATCTGCCGCAGATTCAAAGGATGCTCCGGCGTGTCGGCGCAGGCGAAATGCGACATCAGGCCGACGGGTTGCTGAACGGAGGAACTGTTTTCGAGCGCGCGCAGAGCAAGCGGCGCGTCCTCCGGCGCGAAGCCGAGGCGTCCCATGCCGGTATCGACTTTCAGCCACGCGACCAGTTTCGCCGACGGCGGATGCTCCGCCAGCCATTGCAGCTGAATCGGCGCGTGGAACACGACGTGGAAATTCTCCGCCGCCGCAGCGGCAAGTTCCTCCGGCGTAAAGACGCCCTCGATCAGCACGATAGGAGATTTAACTCCGGCCTGCCGCAGCGCCACCGCCTCGTCGATCGAGGCGACGCCGAGCGCATCGACATGCCCATCGAGCCTCTGCCCGACCGAGCGCAACCCGTGGCCGTAAGCGTTGGCCTTGACCATCGCCATAATCTTCGCGCGCGGCGTCGCGGCGCGGATCGCGGCGACGTTATGCCGAAGATTCTCGGTCGACAAGGTGCAGGAGGTATGACGTCCCATGGGGTGGTGGCCTCGGATTCGATGAAACTTCTCACTCCTGAATTGCGCAAGCAAGGAGAAACCTCGCCAAGGCCGAGCCGCGCGAACGCGGAGAACAATCAGAGGCTAGTTGTTTGTGTCGTCTTGAATGAGGGGAATTCAATTTGACATGAGAGCGGTGGAATCCCCCTCCCGCTCTGCGGGAGGGGTTAGGGGCGGGCCAAGATGTTGGGGCAAATCGTGACCTCACCTGCCCTCACCCAACCTCTCCCGCGAGCGGGAGAGGGGCTCCTCCGATCTTTCTTCAAAGTTTATTCTCTAACCCGAGCTATG
>CAIQVS010000141.1 GCA_903875345.1 uncultured Pseudomonadota bacterium
ACCGATCAGGATGTGGTTGGCATCCGTGAATTTATAGGAGGGGATTTCGAGATTTTTTGGTGCCGGACCTTTGCGAATTCGACCTGAACTATCGTATTGCGAACCATGACAAGGGCAGAACCAACCGTCAAATTCTCCGCGTGGATCCGTCGGTTTCTGGCCAAGCGGAATACACCCGAGATGCGTACACACGCCGACCATGACGAGCCATTGCGGCAGATCCTTGTCCTTAAATTTGGATTGAGCAACGCGTTCTTCATCCGTTTGCGGATCCTTCAGGTCGCTTTCCTTGGCGGCGCGCGCTTCGTCGATTTCTTGTTGCGTGCGGCGGCGGATAAACACGGGTTTGCCCCGCCACACAACCGTCATCGACTGACCTTCCTGCAGTTTCGAAACATCGACCTCGGTGGTCGATAACGCCAGAGTATCGGCGGCAGGGTTCATTGAATCGATCAACGGGTAAGCAACGGCGCAAGCGCCGACAGCACCCATGGAAACAGCGGTATAAGTCAGGAAATCACGCCGTGACGGGGCGCCGGAACCCTGACAGCACTCACTGTGACGATGTTGTTGGGTGTCAAAAGAATCCGGTGGTTGGCCCATGACAGAACTCCCCAAAATAACGGCAAACCCTAGTTGGCCTTGATATCAACCCGATCCGGGTCGCCGCTTGGAACATTCGCCCCCAACGCGCGCACATCGATGCGAGCGCTTGAAATCCCTTTGGCCGTCAAGTAATCGCGGATGGCCAATGCCCGCGTTAACGACAGGCGACGCGCCTCGCGCGGATTCATAGTCGCATTTGTTCCGGCATAAGCCGTCAGGGTGATGCGAACACCCGTGTTGGAACCAAGGGCGGCAGCCAATTTATCAAGAGTAGGCGTTACCGAAACGTCAAAATTCTCCGATCCATTCGGGAAAGAAACTGTCGAGACATCGTCGTCGAGCTTAAAATGGTTGCCGGGTATCAAGTTGCCTTGGGCGTCAAAACCGACCGGTCGCGTAGCCTCCGAGGGTTTCAAGGTATCGCGGATGGGCGGCGGTTGCAGAGGCGTTGTTCCCGCAGGCAAATCAGGTGCCTGCGTCGGAGAGGAAAGGTCATTCTGATCGATTGCCGGAGTGGGTATGGCCGCCGAAGGCACCGGGAGCGAATCAAAGGATTTTGACGGTACCGGTTGCGGTAACGTGCCGGTTTCAAGCGGGGGCAGATTGCCGGTCGGCAGTTGAGGCGTTACAAGTCCGCCGGATTTGCCGGAACTTGGCGCTACCGGTTGCGTTCCGCCTGATCTTGGCGTTGTCACCAACGAGGGCAGCGATCCACCCCCGGTCGTCCCTGCCAATGGCGCCACACAACCGACGGCTCCGCCGCCATTCGTTCCAGAGCAGCTCCATGTCCACGGACCATTCCCGCTCACTGCGCTGGTAATGCCCGCTGAGCAAAGTCCGCTACGCGGCGACGTCAAGGTCGGAACGCCGCTCGCCGCGCCGCACATGCCCGTGATGGGGGCTGGCGGCTGCAGTGATGCCGTGCAGCTGACGGTCATGCCGCCGTTTTGCCCAAGGCAATTCCAGTTCCACGGGCCCTGTCCGCTGGTAGCCGTCGGTGTTCCCGTCGTGCAGAGATTGTCTGTCGGTTGCGCATCGAGCGCGACGCCATTCGATGATCCGCAAAGCCCGTCAACCGAAGGTCCGGGCGGCGGTGGCGCGGGAGGGATCGTGCGTTGCGCCGAGCAGGATGAGGCGATGCCGCCATTCATGCCGGAACACGTCCATGTCCACGGGCCATCTCCATAAACCGTGCTGGCCGTGCCGCCGTCGCAGAGATTGCTGGCGGGGGCTGTTGCTGTCGGCGCGTTGGACACCGCCCCGCAAACGCCGTCGACGCGGGTCTGGGCTTGAGCTTGCGCCGAGCAGCTGGCGCTCGATCCGCCGCCTGAACCAACACAACTCCACAACCACGGGCCTGAGCCCTGAATTTGCGTAGCTGTTCCTGTATTGCAGAACCCGGTCGTCGGAGCATTGGCTTGCGCCGTACCATTCGCTGCGCCACAGGTGCCGTCAAGTTTGATAACGGCTTCGCATGACATTTGGCTCTTGCCCTTGGTGCATGTCCATGCCCACGGACCTGAGCCGCTAATCTTGCTTGCCTTGCCGAAGGCACAGAGATTATCCGAGGGTTTCTCCGTCAAACCTTGTCCCGCAGCAGAACCGCAAGCCGCGCTTTCCTCAGGCGCCGAAGTCGGCGTTGAAGCCGAAGGGGCAACAGCGGCAACCTTTTCTCGTGGAGCCGCCGCAACCTTGAAATCTGTTCCCGGAGACAAAGTCGAACACGAGGAACTATGACCGGAATCGTCGGCGCATGTCCATGTCCACGGTCCGTTTCCGCCCACTTCGCTTGCCGTGCCGGACTTGCAAAGATCGGCTTGCGGTGCCGCCAGCGCCGCCAGCTCGGCTGCGCCACCGCACATATCCATGGCCGTAACGGGACTGGTTTCAGCGGGATGAGCAGGCGCGGATGCGTTCGAAATAGCCAGCGGCGCTTCAGGTGCCGGAGCGCTGGCGCGCGGCGCGGTGCAACTTTCAGCATCGCCACCTTCGGCGCCGAGACAATTCCACTGCCACGGACCAAGCCCGGTTACGCGCGTCGCATTTCCTGTCCGGCAAAGATCATCGCTTGGCGCTTGCGCGACGGCGACCCCGTTTGCCGCGCCGCACGCGCCGCTCACGGCAGCCGGAGCTTCGCAGGAAACCGAAGACCCGCCGTTTAAGCCGTTGCACGACCATGACCACGGGCCGTTACCCGTAACGTGCGAAGCGACACCGATGCTGCACAGATTATCAACCGGCAATGCGCGTTGGCCTTTAAGCGAAGCGCCGCCGCATACCGCATCCTGACGCGGAGACGCGGAGCAAGTTGCTGCCTGACCACCGTAAAGTCCGGAGCATGTCCAGCTCCATGGACCGTCGCCTGTCACCGCGCTGGCATAACCCGCACTGCAAAGATTCGATGCCGGACGCTGGTTGGTTCCTGTGCTGCCTGCTGATCCGCAGACGCCCTCGATCCGGCGCGGCGCGTTGCAGGAAACCGCCTGCCCGCCATTCATTCCCGAACATGCCCATGTCCAAGGACCATCGCCGTTTACACGGCTTGCGACGCCCTTGAGGCAGAGATTCAGTTCAGGCGCATAATCGGTGCTGACGCCATTGGCCGTGCCGCATTGACCATCTTCAACCACACGGGCTGCCTGTCCCGATCCGCTCGCGGCCATAGGCGGCGCGACAAGCTTCGGCGCGGCGGGAGCCGCGCAACTGACCGTAATATTGCCCCGTATGGCTTGACAGCTCCAACGCCACGGACCTTCGCCCGTAACATCGGAAGTCGTTCCGGCATTACACAAACCGGCGCTTGGCCGAGCATCCGCCGCAAGACCATTGGCGGGGCCGCAGCTTGCGTCGCTGTCATTGTTTTCACCAGTAGCAACGATAGACTCCGCTGTTGCCGGAGCCACGGCTTGCGGCTGGGTCGGCTGGGTTGCCACGGGGGCGCTGAGCGGTATGCTGCTGTCGGCGGCGACGACGGGTGGCGCGCAGGTATTTGAAATCCACACATCATGCAACGCGCTGTCAGGGCAAGTTGTGCGCGATTCGCCATTGATCGCACCGACATAATTCGCCGGATATCCCGCTTCAAGGCAGGTCTTGGTCCAACTGGTGACTTGTTCCTTGCAGTTCGAAGCGGCGGAAACCTCGGCGTCTGACGTGGGTTCAGGCTGCGCCACGGCAGCAGGAGCAGCACTTTCAGGTGGCGCGGGTTGCTGCGTCGGTTCAGGCACCGCGACGGGAGGTTCGGCAACAGAAACCGCCGCAGCATTCGGCGAGGATGATTCTGTCGCGGGAGCCGCCGGAGGAGATGCGATCTGGTCAAGCGGGATGATCGTGGTGGTCGTCGCAGGAGGAGCGGCGTTTGTCGCCGACTCAGCACCCGAATCAACTTCACTTGCCGCATTTGCCGCCGTCGGCATGGCGGCGGCAGGAGAAACGGCTGGAGCTGCCGCGCCCAAGCTCTTCGGTTCTTGACCGGATTGATACTGCACGCCGCTTGCCACATCCGGTGTGGGTGCCGTCGGCGCGACGTCCTGTCCGGAACTTGCCGATGCATCGTGATGGACGACCGGCGGTTTGAGCGTCGGCATGGAGGCTGCGCCGGATTGCTGCAAGACCGCCTTAAGGCCTTGCATCATCATCACGCTTTCCGACCCTGCATTTGCCGTCGGCGGCTTGAGCAAAGGCGCAGCGGCCGTTGCCGCAGGAAGCGCAACGGGCGGTTCAAGCGTTGGCGAAGGTTTCCGCTGCGCTTGATGCGCCGCGATAACATCATGCAATGAAATCTCGCCCGGACTTATCGGTCCCGGCGCAGCGGCGTCAGGAGCGGACGGAGCCAAAACCTGATCGGTATAGGTTTGAACCGAGGCGAAGGCATTGTCCGCGACAAAAGGCGCGGCACAGCCAACGGCGCCGACAGCCAGCATCGGCGCATAAAGCCAGAATTTTTTCGATCGGCGGAATAGGGGCATCAGCGGAAAAAGCTCGCTTCGAATCGTGATCTCGTCTGTTTTAACCACATCGGCGATGATAGTCGAGTGGTATCAAAAGGCTAGTCGGCAAGAAGTTGCGTTTTTGTCGGCAGGTCAGGCCGACCGTATCAATTTCAACACGGTGTCATGGATAGCGCTGTTGCTGGCGACAATATCCCCGTCAAAAACAGGGCTCTTTTTCGGCTCGATCGGACTGACAAAGCCACCGGCTTCCTTAACCATGACCACGCCCGCCGCGACATCATAAGGGGCGATGCTGTTTTCCCAGTAACCGTCAAAACGTCCGGCGGCAACATAGGCCATATCGAGCGCCGCCGCGCCCCAACGCCGTATGCCCGCGACTCGGGGCATCAAAGCATTCAGGCGAGCGATAAAGCGGGGGTCGTCGTCCATGACGCCCGCGAAAGGAATGCCGGTCGCGACCAGGCAATCGATCAGATCGCTCCGCGCCGAAACGCGCATGCGCTTGTTGTTGCAATAAGCGCCGAGTCCTTTTTCCGCCCAGAACATTTCATCCTTGATCGGATCGTAAATGACTCCGGCGATCATCTCGCCGTCGCGTTCGGCGGCGATCGAGATCGCCCAATGCGGCAATCCATGCAGAAAATTGGTCGTGCCGTCGAGCGGATCGACGATCCAGCGCTCAGCCTTCGAAGACGTATCGGCAGCGCCGTCGGTCTCCTCCATGATAAAGCCGAAGGCGGGACGCGCCTTGCCGAGTTCCTCGCGGAGAATCTTTTGCGCGTTGAAATCCGCCGTGCTGACAAAATCAGCCGGACCCTTGCGCGAGACTTGCAGATGCTCGACTTCGCCAAAATCGCGCTTCAGGCTCTTGGCCGCCTTCTCGGCAGCCTTGATCATCACATTAATAAGCGCGGAACGTTGAGCCATAACCGTGTTCTAACTGCGCGCGCGTTCGATGTAGGAAGCATCGCTGGTGTTAACCACCACGCGTGTTCCGGCATCGACGAAAGGCGGCACCATAATCTTGACGCCGTTCGAAAGTTTGGCGGGCTTATAGGATGAGGAAGCCGTTTGGCCTTTCACGACCGGGTCGGCTTCGGTGATTTCCAGAATGACGGTCGAGGGCAGATCGACCGACAGCGCCACGCCTTCATAGGTCTGAACGTTGCAGATCATGCCTTCCTGCAGGAACACCACCGGATCACCGATGATGTCCTTCGGCACGACCAGCTGTTCAAAGGTCGTCTGATCCATAAAGGTGTAGTCGTCGTCGGACGAAAACAGGAACTGCATGTCGTGGTCGTGCAGCTGCACGCGTTCGACCGTTTCCTGCGTGCGAAAGCGCACATTGGTTTTGATTCCGGCGCGAACGTCGCGCATCTCGACCTGAATGACCGCAGCGCCTTTGCCCGGTATCATGATTTCGCTTTTGATCACCGCCCATAATTTTCCGTTGTAATCAACGACATGGCCTTTGCGGAGTGTGTTGGCATCGACTTGCATCTTTTTCGTCCATTTTATTAGGTTCAGCTTCGTTGGCATCTTTTCAAGAGTTTAGGCGGGTTTGTCAACACCGGCCTTTGTTCTTAACCTGTATAATCCCTTGATAAAACGGTCTGGCAACACATGAGCCGCGTTGCAGAGCGTCAAGATCGTTGCGTAAAATCGGTCTTGCGGCATGGAAGGGATTGAGAAATATCAGAATTATGCTTGCTCTTAGCGCCTCCTAATCAGGGCGCCTTCAGGCTTGTTTGCATAGCGCTCTGGCCATCGATAAAAAAACAGTCTCAAGTTGGTCGATGCGTTTTTCAAGCTCCCCAACCCGATGGGCAAGTTGTGCCAAACGCAAAGCAGTATCGTCTGCCGTGTGGACATTCGGCGCAGCCGCAGGCGGAGTCTCAACCGTGGTTGCAGCGCTTTCAGAATCAGGCGCGGCAGCGGGAGTCGCTGGCGATGATGAAGAAAAGCTTGCTCCGCCGCCTTGCAACATCTTTGCCCATTCGGCAAAAACTTGGCGCGAGGGCTCCATCAAGCGCGCCAATTCCGCCTTTGCCTTGGGATCGGCGGCATAGGTCGCAAGTTGCTTTTGCCATAGTTCACAGGTTTCAGCGGCAAGGGTCACAAAACCAGAGGGTGGTATTTTATCATTCGACATGGCGGCATTAGATCAGAAAACCAGAAAAGAAAGAAGGGGCATGAAAACGATGCGTAAAAAAAATTTACTCTATGAGATCATAATTTCTCTTGTGTTTTTGAATGGGATTGGCGCAAATTAACCAACAGGTTGTTTGTTTCCAACGATAGGCAGAACATGTCTTCACCCCTCCCCAAGCAGTCAACCCTTTCAACGCAAGGTATGGCCATGAGTGACGCTTCCAAACAATCCATTACGATCAAGAAATATGCCAATCGGCGCCTCTATAACACGGCGACGAGTTCCTATGTCACGCTCGAAGACTTGTCCAAAATGGTCAAGGAAGGCATTGAATTCAATGTGTACGATGCCAAAACCAGCGAAGATTTGACGCGCTCGGTTCTGACCCAGATCATCGTCGAGGAAGAAGGAAAGGTCGGTCAGAATTTGCTTCCGGTCGGCTTCCTTCGTCAGCTCATCGGCTTCTATGGCGACAACATGCAGTGGCTGGTGCCGAAGTATCTTGAACACAGCATGCAGTCCCTTTCCCGCAATCAGGAGCAGCTCCGCACCTATTTCAAAACCGCCTTCGGCGCAACTCCGTTCGGCAGCATGTTTCCGTTTGGCACCACGCTTGAAGAAATGGGCAAGCAGAATATGGCCATGTTCGAACGCGCTATGCGCATGTTTGCGCCTTTTGGCAACGCGACCGGCGTGGAATCCGGCGGTGAGGGCGTGTCGGAGACGGTCGGTGGAGAGCCAACCGCCAGCGAAACTCCGGTCACCCCTAGCGTAAGCGTTCCCTCGTTCCAAGCGACCAACGTCACGCCTATGCCCACTCCGGCAACGTCGCAAGCGACAGCTCAGGCGGGATCTTCCGGTGGCGAAGATGTGCAAGGCAAGATTGCGGCGCTTCAACGCCAGCTGGCTGAGCTTGCCAAAAACAAGGCGTAGTGGACTGTGTCAGCTTAATTTTAGAGAATTAACGTTGAAGCAAGAGCGGAGGAGCCCCTCTCCCGCTTGCGGGAGAGGTTGGGTGAGGGCGAGTGAGGATAGAAAATGCCTCAACATTTTGTGCCCGCCCCTAACCCCTCCCGTAAACGGGA
>CAIQVS010000142.1 GCA_903875345.1 uncultured Pseudomonadota bacterium
GATCTCCTGATTGCCTGGAAGACGGTGAATCAGCCCGCGGTACCGGCTTCAGGCTCTGGGTCGGTGATCTGGCCGGAGTATTACCGCGAAGGCTTCAGGACGACCCCGACCAGCGCCAAAGTCCCGACCATATTGCGCACCTGATGATACAAAAACGAACGCGCGCGCACAAAAAAAACCAGCTCATCACACTCGCGGCGAACATCCAGTTGATCGAGCGTTTTGACCGGCGATTTCGCCTGACAATTCTGGGCGCGGAAAGTTGAAAAATCGTGCTGCCCCAGCAGCATCTGCGCCGCCTCATGCATCGCTTCGTGATTCAGTTCCTTTTGCACATGCCACGCGCGTTCGGCGTCGAAGGTCAGAGGCGCGCGGCGATTGGCGATGCGGTAAAGATAGCTGCGTTCCAAAGCGCTAAACCGCGCGTGAAAATCCTCCGGCACGGCTTCGGCGAGCAGCACCGCGACCTTGTGCGGCTTGACGTGAAAATTCAGCGCGTCGCGCACGACATCGGCGGTCGTTTCCTTGGCCAGATCAAAATGCGCGACATTGGCGAAAGCGTGGACTCCGGCATCGGTGCGTCCGGCGACATGCAGCGTTACCTCTTCGCCGGAAAATTTGAGAACCGCTTCTTCCAGAACCTGTTGCACGCCGAGATCATGCGCTTGCCTCTGCCAACCGCAAAAGCCCGTGCCGTCATATTCAACCGTGATTTTCCAGCGGGTCACAATTTCTGCCCAATCTGCAACCGCGAGCCGCGTAAAAACGCCGCGCCGTCCGTCGCGCTTTTGCCGCCGCGCTGAACCTTGAGCAACCGCAAGGCTCCCTGCCCGCAAGCGACGGTAAAACGATCGTCAAGCAAAGTTCCGGACACGCCGGATTGATCGGCTATGACCGAGGCGGCCAACAACTTCACCGGCTCATCGCCCAGCATAAAATAGCAGCCCGGCCACGGCACAAGGGCGCGAATCTGACGCTCGATCTCGACGGCAGGTTTCGACCAATCGATAAGCCCGTCCTCGCGCGTCAGCTTGGCGGCATAGGTCGCGCCTTCCGCCGGTTGCGGCACAGGCCTGATCGCGCCTGTAGCCAACCCGTCCAACGCCCGCACGATCAGACTCGCGCCCATCGCTGCCAAATCGTCATGCAGCGTTTGTGCTGTCGTCGCGTCCGTAATCGGCAGTCGATCCAGCGCCAGCATGTCACCGGTATCCAGCCCTTCGGCCATCTGCATGATCGTAACCCCCGACTCCGTGTCGCCTGCGAGGATCGCGCGCTGGATCGGTGCCGCTCCGCGCCAGCGAGGCAGCAGCGAAGCATGAACATTAACGCAGCCCCATTTCGGGGCGGTCAAAATCGGCGCTGGCAAAATCAGCCCATAGGCCGCGACGACCGCGACATCGAGTTTCAGATCGGCGAAGATTTTCTGCTCGACCGGATCACGCAAAGTTTTCGGCGTGCGCACCTCGATACCCGCATCTTCCGCCGCAAGATGCACCGGGGATTTCTGGACATGCTGGCCGCGCCCCGCCGGTTTCGGCGGCTGGCTGTAGACGGCGACAATCTCATGCCCCGCGCCGCGCACAGCTTCGAAGATCCGCGCCGCGAATTCCGGCGTTCCCATAAAGGCAAGGCGAAGTTTGGTCATGTCTGATACCCGGTACAGATGTCGAAAGTTCAATCGCGACAGAAACGCTGGCGTTCCCCTCCCGTTTTTACGGGAGGGGAATACTACCGCTTTTACCTCAACCCTGCCCCCGTCCTTCTTACAGCAAATGCTCGTCCTTCAGGCGTTGCGCTTTTTCGACTTTGCGTTCGATGATGTTGCGCTTGAGCTTCGACAGGTAATCGATAAACAGCACGCCGTCGAGGTGATCGATCTCATGCTGGATGCACTGGCTGAGCAAATCCTCGGCTTCCAGTTCCTGTTTCTTGCCCTGCTGGTCAAGATAGGTCAGACGAATGCGCTTCGGGCGCGTCACGTCGGCATAGTGATCGGGGATCGACAGGCAGCCTTCGTTATAGGTAAAGGTCGCGCCGGGATCGCGCCAGATGATTTCCGGATTGGCCATCATCAACGCCTTGGAGCCATCGCGTTCCTCGGAAATATCGACGGTGATGACGCGCTCCAGCGCGCCAACCTGATTGGCGGCAAGCCCTATGCCATTCGGTGACTCAGCCCAGAGCGATGTACCAGATAATGTGATCATCATTACCACCATCGAGGAAATATAGTTCCCGGC